>NZ_JBXCJD010000006.1:0-283874 GCF_056786515.1 Sporosarcina sp. Y838
GTCGCCATGGACACCCTTGCGTTAAGCTAACTGTTACTTCTGCCTTCACAGTTCGGGACTTGCACCCTATAGACTACGCCCATGCTGGGCGCACTCATAAAAAAAAGTAGCAAATGATTCTGCTACTTGTTTTACATGTTTATTTAGCTGATGAATTTGAAATGGTTGTAGCAATCCGGTCAAGTACAGGGACAGTACTTGATTTATGATTCTGCGTCAAGACACTAAATATTAATGTTTCACCGTCTCTAGTTTTTGCATAACCTGCAAGAGCGCTAACGTTAGTCAAACTTCCGGTTTTGGCAACTACATTGCCTTTAGCAGAACCAGTTTTCATACGATTTCTTAGAGTACCACCCATAAACCTTTCTGGAGCCCCCGCAATCGGAAGTCCTTGAGCAAAAGTTGAATACCACGGCGCTGTTCGTACCTTGTATAATAACTCAGTTAACTGGATGGATGTCACTTTATTCGCGTGGGACATGCCCGAAGCATCTTCAAATAACCACTTGTTGCCATCTAACCCAATAGACTCGGCATAATTCCGCATGACTTGAAGGCCAGTCTTCCAACTACCTTGTCCGTATTTTTCTTTACCCATTGCCTTCGCTAATACTTCTGCATGTGAGTTATTGCTTAACTTTAAAAACGGCTTCATCAAACTCTTCAAAGGCATGGAACTCTTGGACACGAGAACCTTTGATCCCGCAGCAGTTTTACCACGTACGACTTTAGATGATGGCGCAAACTTTATTCCTTTTGATGTTAATGATTTTTTAAAGATATCAAGTGCATAGGCAGTCGGGTTGGACACAGTTATCCATTCCTTTTTACCTGTCGATCCAAGAGGCGCATTCCCTGTAATAACTATGTTATTTGTTCCATATTGGCGTACAATACGCGACGTATTTTTATTCCCTTTTGGCACTGTTATAGATTTATTGACCACTTTGACTACATTCGTTTCAGGTGTTAGAGTCACTTTTGCTACTTTTCCTCTAGCACTTGGCCTTGCATCGACTATAACTGTTCCGGCGTCATAATCGGTGTTTGGAGCGACTGTTAATGCTGAAACCTGAGCTGCATAATAATAGGATTCATCATTTTTATGTATACCTGGTGATAGACGAATTGCATCAAACCATGTGTCATCTCCTACCAAATTTCCGGAAACTCTTTTTACTCCACTGCTAGCCAATTTCATAGCGAAATTATCAAAATCCTTCTTTAACAACGTAGGATCGCCTGTCCCACGCAAATATAGATTTCCGTTCAATGTTCCATTTTCCACTTTCCCATTCGTTAATACATCTGTCGAAAAACGAAAATTTTCACCCAGTGTCTCAAGAGCCGAGGCTGCAGTTAGTATTTTCAAAGTGGATGCAGGAGTAATTCCTTTGTCTCCATGACTTTGATAGATAATTTCTCCATCAGAGGCTTTACGTACCGTTACACTGCTGACCGCCTTTTGCATTCTGCTGTCTGACATAATTGTATTAATTGCATTTTCCAAATCTTTATATGGCGATTTCGCATACGTATTACCTTGCCCCAGAGCAGGAGTAAAGAGCGTTCCAATCAACAACAACACCGACATTACGATTAGTAATAACCTTTTCTTAAACAAATCTTAACCCCCCTAAAGTTTACTCAACTATGACTATTCTATCACAATAATAGACTACAAGAATCAGCATAATTAGAAAGCATTTATCCCTCGGTAATAGTATCGTATTTATTTCGGCGAAAGCAATCCGAAGCTAATCCAGTAAAAATGACAGTTCCAAACTTTTCACGCTAGTATTATTTGCACGAAAATGGTTAATCAACAGACGTGTTTTCTTTAAACTCACCTGCTTGTTCAAACGTATAAAATTCAGACTCGATTATACTGACTTATTCAACAATTGAAGTTAGAATAGAGAGAGCTGTCAACACTATTAAAGGAGGAAACTATATGTCTATTACTTTCACCGTAAAACAAGAACTGTTTTCGTTACATGATCCAATGCAAGATGGTAAACTCGTTGACCGAAAAACTGAAATCCGGCTTGATCCGTTGACAGGAGAAACTTCCAGAATCATTTTTGATCCAGGAGCTCCTTTCATTCCAAACGATTATTCAGAACTCGCTATAGCAACTTCTGGTAGTAAATGTCCATTCTGTTCCGAAAATGTCCAAACCTTGACTCCAAAATTTCCAACTGACTTAATAGATGGTGGTCGACTAATACAAGGTGAAGCTGTCGTTTTTCCAAACCTTTTTCCTTACAGTAAGCATAATGCTGTTGTACGAATGTGTGATCAGCATTACGTCAAACTTGATGAATTTACAGCGCCTTTGATTGCTAATTCATTCTCTGCAGCACATAATTATTTAAAAAAAGTTATTGTGCATGATCCAAAAACCGCATATGCATCTATCAACTGGAACTACTTACCTCCGTCTGGAGGAAGTATTTTACATCCACATATTCATGTATTGGCTTCTGAACTTCCTACAAATTATCAATTAACAGCATCGGCAAGCAGTGAACAATTTTACCAAGAGACACAAAGTAGCTTTTACGATGCGTTAATTGAACGTGAACGGGAGATTGATGAGCGTTTTATAGGGACGATAGGATCCATTAATTGGGTCCATGCATTTGCACCAAAAAGCCATGCTGATTTTATAGGTATTATGGATGCCGCCTCACTCAATGAATTGAACGAAAATAATTGGAATGACCTCGCTGAAAGTATGACTAATCTGTTCCCTTACTTTGAAGAAATAGGTATCTCTAGCTTTAACTTGGCCCTATTTATACCCGTAACAAAGAATCCATTTGATCGTGTTCATGTTAGAGTTGTTCCTCGTCTGACTATCGGTGCACTTCAAACGAGTGACATGAATGTTTTCAACTTTTTACACGGCGAACCGCTTTGTATGAAAGTTCCCGAAGAAACGACAAAAAAGGTTTCTCCCTATTTTAAATAACAAAAAATGCCAGCATACGAAACGATGTAAAATCGTTTCATATGCTGGCATTTCACTTTTGTGTCAATTGAAAATGGGTAATGTAACTAGAATCATCAGAGTAAATAAGATAGCGATATAATTCACGGAACACATAAACATGAGATGTGCCCATTTCATATCATCTTTACTGAAAAACCCGCTAATACTCGCGAGTAGCCAACCAATGTTCAATAGTGAAGCGATTACTATGAAAACAATTCCAAGTGAATCCAAAAAGAACGGTAAAGGTAATAAACAGGCAACATAGATAACCATTTGACGTTTAGTAAAATCAAATCCATGAATGACTGGAAGCATAGCGACTTTAGCTAGACTATATTCTTCGACCTTTTTAATGGCAATTGCAAATGTATGCGGCATTTGCCATATGAATAGGATGAGCGCTAGTACAATCGGTACGATGTGATAACCGGGTGCGATTGCCGTCCAACCAATTAGTGGCGTCACTGCGCCCGAGACACTTCCAATAATTGTGTTTAATGTATATCTACGTTTTGACCACATAGTATACAAGATAACATATGTAAACCAACCAATGAATGCGTAAATAGCTGCTTCGATTGTAGTTAAGGCTAAAAGTACTAAACCGACTATTGATAATGCAATTCCCAGAGTTAAGACAAACTTTAGGGAGAAATGCCCTGTAACCGTAGGTCGATTTTTAGTCCTTTCCATTAATGTATCAATGTCAACATCATACCAATTATTTAGGATTAGTGCTCCAGCCATTACAAGTGTACTTCCTGAAATCGTCAATAAAAAGATGCCAAAGTTACCTAATAAAGTTGAATTCGTAAAATAGAGTGCTAACCAGAATCCAGTAAGCACAGGAAGTACGTTAGAAATAAGAACAATAGCTTTAAAAAGGGATTTTAAATCAGCAAAAAGGATTGCCATATTCTGTTTAGTTGATAATGTTGGTTCCTCAACCTTCTGCCATGAAGGATTCATAACTTTTGACATTTAGTCTTCTCTCCTCAAAAAAGCCAGGTACTTTCCCGATTTGATGGATTACAAAAATTCATTCGGTGACTGGCATACTTAACTCCATTTTACTCTTAGTCTCCAACTAAAACAAAGGAAAGCTTTGTGACATTTTTATAAAAGTAATAAAAAGGGATTTAAAACATCCTTTTGATGTTTTAAATCCCAATAGTTCTTAATGCTTTTTTAAAAAATTATACTATTATTTGATTTCTTTTAATGAATTCAATTGCTCCAACTGAATTAATCCTTCAATGTTATTATTAGGTACATATCCAGCCTCTTTGCTAATGTCAGCCATCTCTTGAAGAACGTTTTCATTTACTGCAGTTGTTACTTTCATATGTTTGAATGCAACTTCGAGTTCAGCTTTATCAATTTCTTTCCCTGTTATATCTTTTAGATGCTTGATTACAAGCGCTTGGCTCTCTTCTGGATTTTGTTCAATAAACTCAACCGCTTTTACATGAGCTGTTAAATAGGATTTCACAAGTTCTTCGTTTTCCGTAAACTTTTTGCTAGCTGCAACAACCGTATTAGTTGATTCTTTTCCCCATGCGAATGATTCCCAGTCCAATAACAACTTCCCGTTAGCCTGTGTTTCCAAAATATAGCCCCAAGGTTCTTGCGTTGCTGCGGCATCTATTGACTTTTGGATAAACAACGTCGGTGTATCAGCTGGTGCTGCTGCAAACATTTCTACTGTTCCACCATTCGCCTTCGGTGTTAGACCGACATCTTTTAACGCTTTACGCAGCATGACATCTTGCGTACTGCCAATTACGGGTATAGCTACTTTTTTCCCATCCAAATCAGCAAGTTCTTTTATATCACTATGTTCACTAGCGACAAGGACTGCCCCACCGTTTACTGCGCCTGAAATTATATGATAATTAGGATCTTTCACGTAAAAATTTAGTACTGGACCAGGTCCAACTGTCCCAACATCAATTGACTTAGTTGCCATTGCTTCCATGAACAAACCGCCATTACTGACGATTTTTGTGTTAATTTTTGTATCTTCTCCAAAGGCTTCTTTAAAGTATCCTTTTTCCATCGCGACAATTGTGGACATATGCGTTAAATTTGGAAAATATCCGATATTCACTTCTTTACTGTCTTGTGCATTACCTTCTGTCTTTCCACAAGCAGATCCGAAAACCAATACAACTAAAGAAATAAGCCCTAATAATATAGTACGTTTCATTCTATTCGCTCCTTATCTTCCATTAGTTGTTATTACTTAACTGATGCCCCATTTTTTTTGAACACTTCGTTCCAATCGTAAAAAGACCAGATTATCCATGATTGTACCGATTACTCCAATGATTATCATTACTGATATGACTAAATCCATTTGTCCAAGTGACCTTCCCATTTCGAGGAGATGTCCAAGTCCTCCCCCTCCACCGAGAAGTTCACCAGCCATTAGTGCACGCCACGAGAATGCCCAGGCAAGTCGTAAACCTGTAATCAGTTGAGGTACTGATGCCGGCATAATAACTGTTCGTAAAAAGTGAAAACCACCAGACCCCAATGTTTTACCTACTTGTTGATAGAGCTTAGGGACATTTTTAAATCCACTCGCAGAATTAATTGTCATTGTCCAAGTTGCTCCAATTGCAACTATAAAAAGAATGGAAAAATCGTTCAAACCAAACCAGATAATTGCAAGTGGAAACCATACAATACTTGGAATTGATTGTAAAGCTGTGATTAAAAATCCAAGTGTATCTTCAACTAACTTTGAACGCCATATGAGATATCCTAAAAATAGACCGAGAACTGTAGCAAATGAAAAACCGACTAGCAGCCGAATCATACTTGTAAAAACTGCATTCGTGATCTGTCCATTTACAATACCCGTATAAAGTGTTTGAAGTACTTGGCTTAGACTAGGAAACATAAAGTCGGGTAGACTCGATAATCTAGATGTGACTTCCCATATCGCCGCTAGAATCCCTATGAAGAGGATTCGTCTTAAAAATGTAGTCATCCCCCATTTCCTCCTTTAACACTTTCTCAATTTCACCTTGCAGTGATGCTAGTATCTGTTTTTCCAGCTGATGTGTGAAGTCATTGGGCATAATCCCATCCTTCATGGTTTTCGAATTAAAGATGGCTTTAATTTTACCCGGACGTGTTTCAAAAACTACTATTTTTTCGGATAAAAGTACGGCTTCACGAATATTGTGAGTCACGAAGAATATCGTCACTTTTGTTTTTTCCCATATTTCCAGCAGTTCGTTGTGCAATACCATTCTCGTTTGCTCATCCAGTGCAGCAAATGGTTCATCCATTAGTAATATGGTTGGTTCCATTACAAGAGCACGAGCAATTGCAACCCGTTGCTTCATTCCCCCGGACAACTGATGTGGATAAGCATCAATAAAGTTCGTCAAATGTACCATTTTCAACATTTCTTTTGCTTTATCCTCTGCCTTTTTCTTCGAAAAACCTTTCAAAAGTAAACCGTATGTAACATTATCAAGGACTGAAAGCCATGGAAATAATCCATCTTCTTGGAAGACGACGACACGATCGGGACCTGGACTGGTCACTGCTTTTCCAGCTATGCGGATTTCACCCTTATCAGCCTTATCAAGACCTGCTATAAGATAGAGCAGTGTAGATTTACCGCAACCTGATGGGCCCACAATGGAAACGAATTGTCCTTTTTCCACGTCTAACGATATATTGTCTAACACTTTCACATGACCTTTTTCTTTATTGGGAAAACTTTTTTCAATCCCATTTATCGTTAAATACATATAAATACCCCTTTCAGGAAACTTCCATCAGACCTGTTTATAAAATAGTTCTACATCTCGCTGTTTAATTAAACTCGAACAAGTCACCTGATAGATAGCGTTCACCCGAATCTGGGGCAATACAGACCACGGTATCTGCTGGAGTCAAGCGTCTCGCCACGGCTAACGCTGCATATATGGACGCACCTCCTGATGGGCCCAGAAGGATTCCTTCATTCGCTGCCGCAATATGTACAGTGTCGTATGCTTCCTCATCTTTTATCTGAAAGATTTCATCATACACACCGGTATTCAATACCGAAGGAATAAAACCTGGGCTAGTGCCGACTAGTTTATGCTTTCCGGGTTCTCCTCCAGATAAAACAGGTGATCCAGCGGGTTCCACAACGTGAACCGTTATCTTATTATCATGTTCTTTTAGGGCTTCTCCAGTTCCAGTTACCGTTCCACCAGTTCCAGAAGTACAAACAAAAGCACTAAGCGTTCTTCCAATTGACTTCAGCGCATCAATAATTTCAACGGCAGTAGTTGTTCTGTGAATATCCGGATTTGCTGCATTTTCAAACTGCATTGGAATAAAACTGTCTTTGATGTTTTTTGCTAGTTCATTTGCCTTGGCAATTGCACCAGGCATTCTTTCTTCACTAGGTGTAAGAACGACCTCTGCACCGTAAGCTTTCATTAAGTTAATGCGTTCAGTTGTTGCATTATCTGGCATGACGAATATTGCCCGATATCCTCTTGCGGCAGCATTCATAGCCAAACCAATACCTGTATTCCCCGAAGTTGGTTCGATAATTGTTGCTCCCACTACCAATTCTCCACTTTTTTCCGCTTCAACTATCATATTGTAAGCGGCCCGGTCTTTTACACTACCGCTTGGATTAAATGATTCAAGTTTCACATATACAGCAGCACCTTGTGAATCTGGAAGTCTATTTAGTCTTACAAGTGGAGTGTTCCCAATCAATTCAGCTATATTATTTACGGCTCGCATGTTTGTCATCCTCCAACTACGTTTAAGATTTCTCTTGGTACCCATCTATTATTTCTAGAAAAGCTTTTCGCATTTTGTTAGATTGCCTGTACGTTTCATCTGTGATTGCTTTAAGTAATTTGGTTTTTGTTGTTTGATCTAACATAGATTGTTTCACTTTTTCCCTTGACTGCGTTAGAAATTCAAGATAATCCCCATAAGATTCATCGTAAATTACGGCAATTTCGTCACGAATGCTTTTGGAAAGTGTCGGACTAGCTCCTCCCGTTGCAACACTTATCGTTAAGTCCCCCCTTGTAAGTTTTGCAGGGACATGAAAGGTGCTTAACTCCGGATTATCAACGATATTGACAAGTTTAAACTTGCCAGCAGAAGATGCAACGTACTTATTCACCGTTTCACTGTTTGTTGCTGCGATAACTATCAACGCAGAATCGAGATCGTCCGGTTCGAACAATTTATTCTTCCAAGCAACTCGATTCTGAGCATAGAGTTTTTCTATTTCCGAATGAATCATCGGGCTAATCACAGTTACACATGCACCCGCTTGCAGCAACCCAACCATTTTACGGTAAGCAATCAGACCTCCACCAACTACTACAACAGCTTTATCTTTGATGTTCAGCATAATTGGGTAGGACCCCATCTTTTCAACCACCTGCCGCTGTTAGTAATTCTGGAAAGAACCGCAAAATTAGCGGTCCTTCTTATTTTTTCACAATAATAAAACATATATTTTTCACTTCGAGCAGTGTCGAGACTCCAGCGCCTAGCCCCTCAAGTCACTTCAGCCCTTAAGTTAAAGGCAAAAATCGCCTTTATCTTAAGGTCATACAGCGCTTTTCGGATCTACCAAGGCGCTTGCGCTTTTCTTAGTGTCGAAACTCCAGCGAATTTCTAATTAATCGTGAAAGTCCAATCCAGATTGAACAGCTTTCACATGCCCTGCACGGATGACAAAATCTCCAAAATGCTCGCCTTCATGTCTTTCCTTTGCATATTGGAAAAATAATGGTCTAAGCATTTCTAGAATTTCTTCTTCACCGATATTTTCCCGGTATAATTTATTCAGCCGATCTCCAACGAAGCCAGCCCCTAGATACATATTGTATTTTCCAGGAGATTTACCGATAAAGGCTATTTCCCCCAAAGATGGACGAGAACAACCATTCGGACAGCCCGAAATACGAATAATAATCTCTTTTTCACGCAATCCTGCTTCATCCAGGATCAGTTCCATCTTATCTAGTAGTGAAGGCAGATAACGTTCGGCTTCAGCCATCGCTAACCCACAAGTTGGAAAAGCAACACAAGCCATTGAACTCCGTCGCAATGCGGAATGTTGCTGCCCATCCGTCAATCCGTATTGCTCAATCAGTTCGACAATCTTTTTCTTATTTTGACTCGAAACATTACTGATAATCAGGTTTTGATTTGGGCTAAGTCGGAAATCCCCTGTGTGAATCTTGGCAATTTCTCGCAACCCTGTCATCAGTGGATAATCATCCAAGTCCTGGACGCGACCGTTTTGGATAAAGAGCGTGAAATGCCAATTCCCATCGCTTCCTTCCACCCATCCGTAACGATCACCATTATGTTCAAAATGATAATCACGTGCAGTTTCAAGCTCCCAACCTAATCGTTCATTGAGTTCTTTTGCGATCCAATCAAGTCCACGAGCGTCAATTGTGTATTTAAAACGAGCATACTTTCGCACAGAACGATTCCCGTAATCACGTTGAATCGTAATGATTTTTTCGGCTACTTCGATAATCTGATCCGGTGTACAGAATCCAATCACCCGAGCCAACTGAGGATAAGTTTTCGTATCACCATGCGTCATCCCCATGCCGCCTCCAACAGCGATATTGAATCCGACTAATTTATCTTCTTCTAAAACGGCAATTAGACCAAGATCCTGTGAAAAGACATCAACATCATTATTAGGTGGGACTGCTACACCAATTTTAAATTTCCTTGGTAAATAAAGTGCACCATACATTGGTTCAATTTCTACCTCTGTTTCTTGACTGTCGACTACTTTTTCACCATCAAGCCAGATTTCATGGTAAGCATTGGTCCGTGGCGATAGGTAATCACTAAGTTTCTGAGCCCAGCCATAAACCTCGGCATGTATTTCTGATTGATAAGGGTTTGGATTACACATCACATTACGGTTCACATCTCCGCAAGCCGCTAGCGTATCCATCAATGCCGCATTAATTTCCTGAATATTTTCCTTCATATTCCACTTTAAAATCCCATGCATTTGGAATGCTTGGCGGGTAGTCAATTTCAATGTTCCATTGCCAAATTTATTGGCAACTCCGTCCATTATTAACCATTGCGCCGAGGTTGCAACGCCGCCCGCAGCACGAACTCGGACCATGAACTGGTATGCCGGCTCTAATTTTTGACGTTGTCGCTCATTGCGTAAATCCCGATCATCTTGCAGATAACTCCCATGATGTTTCATCAATCGATTATCATCATCAGGTATCCCCGAACTGATTGGATATTCAAGCGTCTCCACAAGCGTTCCTCGTAAATAGTTACTCTCACTCTTAATCCGCTCAACATCACTAGGTGGACCAGGTTGTGGCGGTAGAATTATTTTTTTAGTCATGTAACTAGCTCCTCTCTCACTTGTTTCAATAGACATCTCGTTGATATCGTTTTTGTTGTTGCATATCAGCCAAATAGTCAGATGCTTCCTTAGAAGTCATGGACCCTTCTTCTTCAAGGATTCTTTCCAAAGTAGCATGGACATCCGCTGCCATATTCTTTTCATCACCACAAACGTAGAGTACAGCACCCTCTTCCAACCACTTAAAAATAGCCTGGCTATTCTCTATCATTCGGTGCTGGACATAGACTTTGTCTTTCGTATCGCGGGAAAATGCAACATCCATTCGTGTCAATACGCCTTCTTTGAGCCATTGTTGCCATTCAACCTGATACAGGAAGTCTGTAACGAAGTGTTGTTCACCAAAGAACAACCATGTTTTTCCTTCAGCGCCAATCTCCTCGCGTTCTTCCATGAACGATCTAAAAGGAGCAATACCAGTACCAGGTCCAATCATTATCAATGGCGTGTTAGGATCTGCTGGTAATTTAAAGTTCGAGTTACGCTGAACATAAACAGGTAAATGATCTCCTGGTTGTGCACGTACAGCACATTCATTAGAACAGACCCCTACTCGGTCTCGACCGTGTGCCTCATAACGCACAGTTCCAATCGTGAGGTGTACTTCATCTGGATTTGCTTTTGAACTGCTGGCAATTGAATAGAGTCGAGCCGGTATTTTACGTAATATTGCGACAAACTCACTTACAGAGATTTCCCAAGGGGCAAAATCCCGTACAAAGTCCAATAAATCACGACCATAGATATATTCCCTGCATTCTTGCTCTCTTTCAGGTTCCAAGAGCTCCTTCAATTCAGTATTACCGGTTAATAGTTGCGCTTTTTGTAGCAATGGTTTGGTCAACACAGTGATTTCGAAGTTAGAAATCAGTGCATCGCGCAACGGCTTAAGCTCACCCTGTTTATTGACCTTAACTGTTTCGCTAGCATTCCAGCCCATCTCCGCAATCAAGGCATCTACTAATACAGTATCATTTTCTGGGTAAACGCCCAAGCTGTCTCCCGGTTCAAACTCAAGGTTCGACCCTTCAAGTGATAACTCAAGGTGACGCGTTTCCTTGTTAGACCCACGACCGTTTAAATTCAAATTCTCTAGAATTTCAGCTTTAAACGGATTCGTTCGAGAGTACTCTTGCAGTTCTGCAACTCCCTGTTCGACAGGTTGTTGTGCAGTAATAGCGCTGCTTCCTTGTTGCTCATTTAACGTAGCTAAAACGTTCGAAAACCATTCCTCAGCAGGCTCATCATAATCTAAATCACAATCGACACGCGGACTAAGCTGTTTTGCGCCTAACTCTAGTAATCGTTTTTCAAACTGTTTACCTGTCTCGCAGAAAAACTCATAAGAACTGTCTCCCAAAGACAGAACCGAAAATTGTAGATTATCCAATTTCGGAGCTCTTTTACTATGAAGAAATTCATGGAACGGCAATGCATTATCTGGTGGATCACCTTCACCATGTGTACTCACAATTAGTAGTAAATTCCCGATCTTCTTGAGCGCATTTGGCTTAAATTCGTTCATAGCCGAAAGCGTTATTTGGTACTCTTGTGCTTTCAAATTCTTCGACAGTTTTTCAGCCAAAGCTTGCCCGTTGCCAGTCTGAGATCCATAAAGAATTGTCACTTCTTTTGAAACAACATCTATTTGTGTTACAGGAGCTTCCAGAACTGCGACGCTGCCTGAAGCGGTTGATTGTGCAGTTAAATGATTTGCACTCAGATATCCACCCAACCAGATTTGTTGTGTATCCGTCAGTATTGGCAAAAGTTGATTAAGGAGTTCTACCTGCTCCTGATTGAAAGGACTATTTATCACTTGAAGCGCCAAAATTTTCCACCCCACAAAAATTGTATTTTATATAGTTAACAGAAGAACTGGCGATTATTTCAATCTAATCTTCTCGTTTCTCTCTATTTGAACTACAACATTGTCTTGAATAACCAATGTGATAGAGCCATAATTCATCGTGCTCAGCATCTGTTTTACGTTTTCAATGGTTAGCTCAAGGTTTTTATCCCGTTTCTCCATAGTCCCTATTCTTCCTTTCAGACAAAGATTCTTTATTAAATAGGCTGACTGATTTGTTCTTTTGGAAGTAACTCATACACCCGTTCTACAAGTACATCCTGGACATATTTGTGATAACCTAGATTTTCACATAGAATAAGCTGCTGACCAGCAGTAGCCTGTTCCGAAATCTTTTTTTCAATGCCATTCATTAAAATACCTGTAAATAATAAGTAAGGAATAATGAAAACTTGCTTTTGCGCTGCTTCCTGTATCTGCAGTAATGCTTCATCGAAATGAGGTTCCGCCCCGTAAAGAAAACAGACATTTACTTTGTTAAACGAATACTTGTCGGCAAGAAGCTGTGCAATTTCATTTAAATCATGCTTAACTGCCGGATCACTGCTTCCTCTGCCTACGAGCAGCACCTGTGCATCTTCTGTAATCGCTACATTTTGTTCTTTAACTCGATCAAATAAGCTGTCAATAATTTTCGGATGAATGCCCAATGCTTTTCCGTATGTAAATTCGATATCGGGATACATGATTTTCCCCACTTCAATTTCAAAGGGAATATCTTCATTTGCATGCGCTGCGGTTAATAAAAGTATAGGAATAACAGCGATTCTAGTGGCTCCACGTTCCACACAATTCGTAATACCTTCATCCACGCTTGGAACCGCAAGCTCTAAAAAACAAATTTCCTGAATCGGAACATCAATCATTGCTTGACTGCTCTGTATAAACTGAATGGCTTCTTCGACACCTGCTTTAATCCGACTACCGTGGGCAACATATAAGACTGCCTGCATGCTAATCCCCCCTACTTGAATTGTTAGTATGCAGATACTTCTTGAATCATTTTTTGGTTCAATCCGGTTTGTTCGAACCACTGAATCTTCTCACGCAGCTTCACTACTTCGCCGACAATAATCATGCTTGGATTTTCAATTTCAGACTGTCTAGCAATCTCGACGATTGTAGAGAGTGTACCCGTAATCGTATATTGCGCTTCTGTTGTTCCCCAATGAATAAGAGCCACTGGCGTACTTTCAGGTCGACCGTACTTTGTTAGTTGCTCACAAATATAAGGTAAGTTTCCGACACCCATATAAATCGCAAGGGTATCAATTCCGACCGCAAGACTTTCCCAGTGAATCGAGTCGCTCTTTCCAGCACGCATATGACCTGTTACAATTGCAAAACTCGAACTTAACTCGCGATGTGTCACTGGGATACCCGCATAAGCAGGTGCTGCAATCCCAGCAGTAATCCCAGGAACCACTTCAAAGGGGATTCCGTTGTCCGCAAGAACTTCTGCTTCTTCAGCACCTCTGCCGAACACGAACGGATCTCCACCCTTTAATCGTGTGACGATTTTTCCTTGCTTCGCATATTTTACTAAAAAGTGATTAATCGTTTCCTGGATCATTGCATGGTAGTTTGGTAATTTCCCGCAATATATTAAGTCCGCTCCCGGTTTTGCATAAGTAAGAAGCTCTTTATTTATTAAGCGATCGTACAAGATAACATCAGCTTGTTGAATACATTTCAGCCCTTTAACGGTGATTAAATCAACATCTCCAGGTCCAGCTCCTACTATAAATACTTTTCCCATTCTTATCTCTCCTCTCACCGCTTAGTTCTAAAATAAGATTGACGTTATGAATGAATCTTTTCTTTTTGCATTCCTGCAATTAATACATCGATCACTTCGGGTCTACTAAATGTCGTTGGCAGCTTCTCTCCATTTCGGAGCATTTCTCTCACTTTCGTACCAGACAAGATTACATGGTGACTGGCATCATGCGGACATGTTTTAGGTGTTGCCATACTGTCGCATTTACTGCAATAAAAGCTATGTTCAAAAAACAATAACGTAATCCCAAGTTCCCCTAGCGTAAAATTACTAAAGATTTTCTGAGCATCATACGTACCGTAATAATTACCAACCCCCGCATGATCACGGCCGACTATGAAGTGTGTACAACCGAAATTCTTGCGTACCATCGCATGGAAAACGGCTTCCCTTGGTCCGGCATAACGCATTGCCGCTGTAAATACACCTAAAAACACATGCTCTTTCGCATAATAGTTTTCTAGTAAAACTTCATAGCTTTCCAAGCGCACATCTGCCGGAATATCATCGGATTTCGTTTCACCAACAAGCGGGTTTAAAAATAAACCATCTACAATCTCCAAAGCTGTCTTTTGAATATATTCATGTGCTCTGTGAACCGGATTTCTTGTTTGGAAACCAACAACTGTTTTCCAGCCAAGATCTTGGAACTTTTGTCTTGTTTCAATCGGGTCAAACAGATATTCCGAAAACTCATTCAATGGTCTCCGTTGAATCAGCGTTATCGTTCCACCAAGATAGACATTCGGACGTTCAAACAACTTCTTCACACCTGGATGCTCACGGTCCGTCGTTTGATAGACCAATTCAGCCTCTACTTCCTTATCGGGCGTGAAAATATCAGTTACTTCGAGTACACCGTAAACGATTTCGTCTCTCACTAATTTCACAAAGTTGCCAATCGTAATTTTTTCCGCATTCTTTTCTGTCGTAGGCAATGTAATTGGAATGGTCCAAGGCTCACCCGTTGTTAACCTCATCGTATGGACAACAGAATTGTAGTCTGCTTCAGTTAGGAATCCACTTATAGGGCTATACGCCCCAGTACCAATCAAGTCTAGATCACTGCTAGCAATCTCATCTAATTCAACTGTTTCAGTTAACCCTTCCAATTGAAAATCGGGATTCCAGCGATTAATTAATGTACCACCGTGCGGTTGACTTAAGCTCATATTAATTTCCTCCATTTAAGTTGATTTTTTGGTGTAATCCACACTCTGTTTTCATTTGATTTGCCCACCGGCCAGACCTTGAGCCTGACGTTGTATCACTTGGCGACGTACAGGGTACGCAACCGATACTAGGAAATCCTTGATCATGAAGGGGATTATAGGGCAATTTATATTTATCAACATAATCCCAAATATCGGTCCACGTCCAATGGATCAATGGGCAAACTTTAACTGATTGGAACGTTTCATCTTTATTCACAAATTCGGTTAGACTTCTAGACGGTGATTGTTCTCGTCGAAGCCCAGATAACCAAGCAGTCGCATTGCTTAGTGCCTCTCGAAGTGGAACAACTTTCCTCATATGGCAACAACGGTCTGGTTGTCTTTCCCATAGTTTTTCTCCATGCGCATCAGCCTGTTCTTCAACCGTTAAGGCTGGCTTTTTCATTTCTATATCGAGCTGTGGATAACGCGTTTTGATGTCATCGATGAGAGTATACGTTTCTTGAAAATGAAGCCCTGTATCCAAAAACACCACTTTTGCAGTTGGTTTTGTTTTCGAAATCAAATCAAGCATCACAATTCCTTCTACACCAAAGCTACATGCATAGACAAGATCAGCATCATATTCGTCATAAGCCCATCTCAAAACATTTAAAGCACCCTTTGATTCGTCGTCAATGTTAAACGTTTCAATAGGCTTAAACCATGTGTCATACGTCAGTTTCACCATAGAAACTTCTCCCCTCATAAAATTAATGATCTAACTTCTCTTTTTAAGACGAAGTTAACCATTCAATGGTTAAAGCCATCTATTGTTCATATGTTCGGAATTTTACGTTCAATTAGAATTCCCGTTCTATTTATGATTGAAATTAACAATATCTTTATTATTCCTATGTGTCAAGTCGGTTTAAAGGTATTCTATTCCTACAACTCCAAGAAGTTACATGTCTATTGGTTTTTTCAGATATATTTATTTTCGTTTAAATAATTTACGATGACTTTAACGGATTCTTCAACGCTTAGCTTATTTGTATCAATGGTGATTTCTGGGTCAACAGGTACGTCATAAGGAGCATCGATTCCTGTGAAATTTTTCAACTCTCCCAATCTGGCTTTCTTGTAGAGTCCCTTTGTATCGCGTTCTTCACATGTTTCTAAACTAGCCTTCACGTAAACCTCGATAAATTCATTTGGTTCGACGAGGTCACGCACTGTATCCCGATCTTCCTTGTATGGAGAAATGAACGCTGTTAACGTGAACAATCCTGCATCAATCATTAGTTTTGAGACTTCACCGATTCTACGAATATTTTCCGTGCGGTCATCTGGACTAAACCCTAAATTCTTATTTAAACCATGCCGGACATTATCCCCATCCAACCGATAGGTATGAATACCTTTTTTATGTAACGCTGTTTCTAACGCTACTGAAATCGTCGACTTTCCTGATCCTGAAAGTCCTGTAAACCATAGAATTGCACTTTTATGCCCCTTAGCTTCTTGGCGATTGTCTTTTGTTACCTCTGATTCGTGCCAAACGATATTTGTAGATTCTGTCATTATTTTCTCCCCCATTTTCTCTATTTAGTTTACAAAAAAAGACAACTTTTAAACCGATACAAATAATCGATTAAAAGATGCCTTTAGTTGTCTAATTAGCATGTATTCTATTACGTGGAAAATAAAAAACCACTTCTTAATAGTGCAAGAAGAGGTTAATTAATCGAACAAAAAATTTCTCTTCTTATCTTCTAAACTTTCGTTTAATGGAATTGGCACAGTACTAAACAGTCTGTTGCCGAGGTTTCATTGGGCCAGTCCCTCAACCTCTCTAGATAAGATATGAACTATTAAGTTGAGACCAATATTACATTATGAAAAAGACATTGTCAATGACTTATCAGATAATAAATTAAAGTCTATTGGTTTAATTGGTTTTAAATATCCTTCTTGTGTCGATAACAAAAAAGCTATCTATTTTTCATTTAAAGTTCTCAAAGAATACACGTATGACATCAGCCCCACCTATAAAGGTACCTAATGTACCTCCTAGGTTTGTGAGGACGACAACTAATAAGACTCGTGTTACCCTATTTGCCCAAAAACCTTTAATCGAAAATACATCTTCAGATAATCTTTCGAAATCGCCAACGCTTGGTCTACGGAAAAATGCCTGAACAATTCCGGATACCCACCCCGCTGCAATCAAAGGATGTAGGGTTGTTATTGGAGCCGAAACAAAGGCAGCCAAAATGGCTAGTGGATGTCCCAGTGCCGCAGCCGCACCAATTGCCGAAAGACTACCCGTCCACAATATCCAACTTAGCGCTTGGTCAAAACCCGCGGAAGGATTTGAAATAAAAGTATATGCAATTATAGAAAGAAGGAGCACTGGAATTGCCCACCCAATAATTTTAGGTAGTTTTGATTTGACGGGCGTTTGCGATAATGCTTGTAAATCATGCTCATTATGAATTTCCTTGGTAATCCCTGGAATATGTGCCGCCCCTAAAACAGCCACTACTTTTTTCCCCGGTGCATCTTTAATTTTCTGTGCTAAATACTGATCACGTTCATCAATTAAAGGCTCCTTTAGTTTCGGAAAAGTTTCTGTGAAATCGTTTAATACCGCATTTAAAGTGTCCTTTGATTTCATTTTTTCTAGGTCTTCTTCTGAAATGCTTTCTTTGCTGAATATACTATATACGACCGACGTGAGAAGTTGGCTTTTCCCCATAAAACCGATATTACCCCAAATTCTGGAGAACGTTATTTGAATATTACGATCGGCGAGCACAAGTTCTGCACCAACTTCATTTGCCGATTCAATCCCCTGAATCATTTCCTGCCCAGGCTTTATATTAAATTGTTTTGCTAAACGGTTTTGAAAGGAGGAAATTGCCAGATTCATTAAAAGTAAAGATGCTTTCTTTTCTTTTATTACCTTAAAAATATCTGTCTCCTTCCACTTGCTTCCTTCCATGATAGATTGATAACGTTGTTCATCCAATTCAATACAAACCGAATCAGGTCTCTCTCTGTCGATTACTTCTTTTACCTGATCTGCACTTTGCTTTGAAACGTGGGCTGTTCCAATAAGAATTAATTCTTTTCCATCTAAATTTATTCTCGTAATATTGTCTTCTTGCATGAACAAACATCCTTTGTAGAACTAATTTCTTATTAGTAACCTCAATCTAGTGATCACCAAAAGACGGTCTAATATTAATAATGAATCAGTTTGAAACAAAATTCAATTATATTTCATTATTAATTAAATATGAGTCATTCCACCAAGGAAAAATCGTTAGATAGAATATGTGAAATCCTTTGGCTAGACTTGCTTTAAAAAATTTTGCGTTCCTTGATCTTTAGGATATAGAATGCTTACTTGGGTTGTTCCTTCATTCACGATATTCTACGTCACAGTTAACACTTCTCCGATCAATTCCGGAACCAAGACAGAAACTTGTTCTTCAATTTGATTTGACGTTATGGTTAATTTTTATCACTTTCTCGTACAACTTCTTTAACCACTCCTTTTAACGTTCCATCTTTATCATTCGTAAATCTGAATAGAAAAAACCTCTTTTCAAAAAAGAAAAGAGGGCTAAGCAATCATCAACTGTTACTCTAATATTTCAAGATTTCACTCTTACTGGATTTAGCACTTTTCAATGACCGTTACCACACTACCCTTTGGCGTTTTCTATAAACTTTATTTTCTTTATAATTCTTTTCTCCTTCTTTTCCCATACCTAAATAATGTTCACGTACTTCTTCGTTTGATAATAGGTAGTTTGCATCGCCTTGCATTACAACCCGCCCACTTTCCATAATATAGCCATAGTCAGAAATTGACAGTGCAACATTGGCATTTTGCTCAACAACTAATATAGATGTGCCCTCTTCTTGATTGATTTGTTTAATATTTCGAAAAATCTCTTTAACGAGCAGCGGTGCAATCCCTAATGAAGGTTCATCCAGTAATAATAGCTTTGGTTTTGCCATAATGCCTCTGCCAATTGCGAGCATTTGCTGCTCCCCACCAGACAGGAATCCCGCTTTTTGGTTTTGTAGAGCTTTAAGTTTTGCGAAATAAGTGTAAATCTTTTCTATATCAGACTTGATATTAGAACGATCCTTCCGTGTATAAGCTCCAGCCATTAAATTTTCCTCAACAGTTAGATCTTTAAAGACACGTCTTCCCTCCATGCATAGGAATATTCCCTTTCTAACAATTACGTCAGGTGTGATATCGTTTATTTTTTCACCTTCAAATTGGATAGTTCCATCAGTTATCTGTCCTTCATCACCGGAAAGCAAACCTGAAATCGCTTTTAAAGTTGTCGACTTACCTGCTCCGTTGCTGCCCAGTAAGGCAATTATATTACCTTCAGGAACATGAAGTGACATCCCTTTCAATGCAAGAATATTTTTCGAATAGACTGCTTCAATATTTTTGACATGGAGCATTTAATTCCTCCTTCCACCAAAGAAAACAAAAAGGTAAGCATATCAATATCAAGTACTCTTCCCATTCTTGTTTCTGGATGCGCTGGTTTAGTATGGGTTGTCCATTTTAATTAATCGTTGTAGCTAAAGTAATCAGTCAACGGTTCCCATTGTCCGTCTTTTACGATACCAAGACGTGTCTGCTCAGTACCCATATGACTTTCTGCACTAAAACTGACCGGAGCACCCAATCCACCGAGGTCTAAATCCTTAATAGATTCAATACCTGTACGGATCTCCTCCCCTGTAAGATCACCATCTGGATGTACTTTTGCAGCCTCTTCAATCCCAGCTACTAATATTTTCGCAGTCGTCCATCCTTGAATGAACTTCTGGTTAATATCCTCAAGCGTCTTGCCTTCAGCTTCCAAATACTCTTTCACATCAGCCATACCTGGTAGGTCTTCATAAGGCAGTGCATGCGATAGGATTCCGATATATCCTTCAGCAATTTCTTCACCTACAATAGCTATAACGCCTTCACCAGAAGCCCAGTTTAAACCGATGAATTGTGTTTCAATATCAAGTGTTTTAGCATCTCTTAAGATTGTTGCTGTTGCTCCCCATGTTTCCTGAATAATTGCATAGTCAGGATTTTTCTTTTTCATATTTAATAATTGGGATTGAGCCTCTGTTGCTTGAACGTCAACTATTTGCTCATCAACAATTTCAATACCAATTTCGGCAGCATAGGCTTTAATATCTTCAATTGGTGACCGTCCGAACGCTGTGTCATTATATAATAACGCTACTGTCGGATCAGATCCTTTATGATTCTCTTGTATCCATTTCAATACAGAACGGCCTTGATCCGAGTACGATGCAGCTACCAGGAAATTATATGGACTTTCGCCAAGATCTTTCAAGCTCTCGGAGTATGAAGCAGAGAAGAACGGGAGTTTATCATTTGCTACTTGCTGACGCAACGCTTCCGTATCACCAGTCCCCCAACCGAGTACGGCTGAAACTTTTTCTTTATCTCGGAGTGCCTGATATATTTTTTGCGCTTCCGGAATAGCATAAGCATAATCTTTTCCGTTCAGTTCAATATTCAACCCTTCAACTCCGCCTTTATTCTTTAGATGTTTGAAATATGCTTGTTCTCCCTCGGCGTAAGGTGTCCCAACATCACCAGTTGCTCCTGTAATATCGTATAGTCCACCAATTACAACCGTTCGTTCTCCATCTGCAGCTTTTTCGCTCGCGTCTCCCTCTTTTTCAGCACATGCACCAAGAATTAATACCAACATGATACCGATTAAAGAAACGATAAATTTACTTTTTCTGTTTTTCAAAAATACTCCCCCTTTTTTATCATATGGAAAGAAACCCGCATACATTGTTTGATGATAGGTTTCGGAATCCCGTTCGTTTTAATAAGAAAATGGCCACAATTTGAAGTACTTCTTAATATTGAGCCAGATATGAGCCAATCCTCCCGGTTCAAATATTAAAAACAAAATAATAACTGCTCCAAAAGTAAAGTCTTTAAAAGCGGAAAATAGTTGGTACAAATCAGGCATCAAACCTGCCATAACATCGATGATTACCCCAAGACTTACAGGCAGGAGTGTAATAAATACAGCTCCTAGAATCGAGCCAAATACACTGCCTAGACCACCGATTAAAATCATTGCCAAATATTCGATTGAAACGTGAAAATTATAAAGTTCCGGGCTAACAATCATTGTGTAGTGTGCCAACAATGCACCAGCAATCCCGACAAAAAACGAACTAATTGCAAATGCCATGACTTTATATTTAAATAAATTTATCCCCATAATTTGTGCCGCAATATCACGATCGCGGACAGCCAAGAAAGCTCTTCCAGTTCGAGTTCTTATTAAATTTGTTGCATACATCACAGTAATTAGAAGGATGATGACACATAGATAGTAATAACCGGTATTACTAGATAAAGAAAACTCCCCAATAGTAGGACGGCTCAAGACCATGCCTGCTGTACCGCCCGTCAAACTATCCCATCTGCTGATAACAAATAGAATTATGACTTGAGCAGCCAAGGTAGCGATTGCTAAGTACAAGCCCTTCAAGCGGAGAGATGGAATTCCAAAAAGACCACCTATAAGCGCTGTCACAATCCCCGCTAATGGTAACGAAATCCAAAAGCTTAAACCATATGTTGATGTTAATATCGCTGAAGTGTAGCCGCCTACACCAAGAAACGCTCCCACACCTATTGAGATTTGACCTGTAAAACCGGTCAAAATATTAAGCCCGATAGCTCCAACAGAAGCGATTGCACACAGTGTTAACAACCCGATCCAATAACTGGATGTGAAAAGTGGCAGTGAAAGAACGAATAGAACGATGAGTAGTGCTTTAATTTTAGCTCCAGTAGTTCCAAACATTTTCATATCATCACTATAGGTAGTTTTATAGTTCCCGCTTTCCCTCACAAATGGATTTCGCACTTCGTCACACCCTTTCAATTCCTCGACTGCCAAACAAACCATATGGTTTTAACATCAATATGAACAGAACAACAATAAATGGAGCTACTTCTTTCAAACCTCCTCCTATCAGGGGATCCAAATAGCCTCCAGCCATATTTTGCAGAATACCGATGATGAAGCCTCCTACAATCGCTCCTAGAACACTGTCAAGACCCCCGAGAATAACAACGGGTAAGACGGTTAGACCTATAGCAGCCATTGTAGGGCTTAGTCCATTTATATTCCCAAGCAAGACACCCCCGACAGCGGCAACAACGGATGCAATTGCCCAAGTTGCCGCATAGACATATTTCACACTGATTCCCATCGACTGTGCCGCTTGCCGATCGTCAGCAACTGCACGCATGGCAATCCCCATTTTAGAAAATTTAAAGAACACTGAAAATAAAACAAGAAGCCCAATGACAACTATAAATGACCAAAGATAAACGGGAGTTATAATGACACCAGAAATATTAATTGGAGTTGATGGGAAAACTTGTGGAAATGTTCTTGTTTGATGTCCCCAAATCATATGCACTGCTCCACCCAAAAGACTAGATAAGCCAATAGTAGCCATGATAACGGATACAACTGGCGCATTCTGAATAGGTCTTATAACTAACCTTTCGATAACCAATCCCAGAATGGCACTAAAGATAAGGGTAATTATTAATGCAAAAATGAACGGTATTTTATAAGCGGTCATGAGGATTAAACAGATATAAGGTCCAATAATAACGAATTCCCCATTCGCTAAATTCAATGCACCACTTGCCCTATAGATCAAGACAAAACCCAGTGCAACAAGTCCATAAATACTTCCAACTACTATTCCTGTAACAAGCATTTGAAGAAAAAATGTCATATTTTATGCCACCTCCTGCTTAATTTTTAACTGAATGACCTGTAAACTGATCTCCTCAACAGATTCTAATTCCGAAGCGGTAATTACCACTTCGTGAGTATCAGAATACATTCCATCAATAAGCATCTGATATTTTTCTTCAATGAATTTTCTTCTTACTTTTAGTGTTCGTGTAAGTTCCCCTTCATCCCCAGAAAACTGCTTGTGTAATATAGAAAACTTCTTTACTCTTGCATACGACGGAACAAGATTCATTAATTCAGTGACTTGCTTTTCTATGAGATCTACAACTTGAGGATGTCTTGAAAGATCTGAGTACTCAGTGTAAACGACACGGTTTTTATCCGCCCAATGACCGACACTTTTTAAATCAATGTTTAGAATAGCTGTCATATATGGCCTATCTTTACCAAAGCATACAGCCTCTTGAATAAATGGACTTGATTTCAATTTATTTTCTAATATTCTGGGATAAATAAGCTCTCCTTTTTGCGTGGTAATAATGTCTTCTTGTCGATCAAGAATATGCAGATGTCCATCTTCATCTATGCGTCCACAATCACCGAGCGTAATCCAGCCATCTACCACTAACTTACGATCTTCTTCATTCAGGTATTCTGCGAAGATAGCAGCATTTTTTACAAAAACAGCACCATTTTCTCCAATTTTAACTTCAGTATTTGGAAGTGGAACACCGGAACTGTCAGCTTTTATATCGTCATCACGCTGAACAAATGCAATTCCCGCGAGCTCCGTACCACCATATGTCTGCTTCAAGTTTACTCCGATGCTATGAAAAAATAGAAAGGCTTCTGTTTGAAGTGCAGCCCCCGCCACGTATGCCCTTCTTGTTCTAGATAAACCAAGATGATCACGAATCGCACTAAAAACAAACCAATCGCCAAGTTTGTACATTAACTTATCGCCTATTGGCATTTGCTGTTTATTAAGGCTCGCTTGTGCCATTTTGTCACCGTATTTCTTGAATATAGTAAAGACCTTTTTCTTTAACCAACTGGCCCCTTCAATACGTAACGTAAAATTTGACATTAACGTTTGATAGACTCTTGGTGGCGCTAAAAGTGTTTGGGGTCCAATCTCGCGTAAATCACCTACAACGGTATGGGGCTTTTCGGGAAAATTAACGACTGTTCCAGTTGTTAAAGGTATTACGATGCTTAACTCCTGCTCATGAATCCAGGAAAGTGGTAAAAATGAAAAGTAATCATCTTTCTTGCTCATTTTATCAACCAAGATGAGGCTTTTCGCCGCTTCGACTAAATTGTTATGTGTCAGTACTACACCTTTTGGGTTACCGGTTGTTGCTGCGCTGTATGCAATAATCGCATGATCTGTCCCGAGCGAACGCTCAGTTTGATTGCGATAAAAATTAGTTCTGTCTTTTTTAAGTGATTGACCAGTCACCAACAGATCCTCAAAGTCTATTAACTTTGGATGTTTGTAATGTCTCATTCCTTGATTATTATAAAAAATGATATGTTCTACAAGCGGTATCAGTGGTTCAATTTCAAGTAACTTATCGACTTGTTCTTGATCTTCAACAACAACGATACGTGCTTTGCAATCGTTTAAATAATAAACAATCTGTTCGGGTAGTGATTCCTGGTAAATCCCAACCGAAATACCGCCTAACACTTGGGCTGCCATTTGTGAATAAAGCCATTGGGGTCTATTCTCTCCTATAATAGCTAGTTTTTCGCCGCGTTTGAAATCATACTTTTCATATAAGCCAATTGCAAGTTGCTCTACTTTTTCAAAATAGTGACCCCAAGTAATTTCATTCCAAATACCTAGATGTTTTTGCCTTAAAGCAACTTCATTTTCTGCCTTTAAAGCCTGTTTAGCTAAAAGATTAGGTAACGTTATTTCTGATTTCATCGCTTGGTCCCCCTTCTAAATAACTGTTTCTTCCCCGATATAGGCTTTGATAACATCCGGATTTCTTTGTATTTCTTCCGGAGTTCCAAAACCAATCCGTTTCCCGAAATCTAATACTGCGATATGGTCAGATAAATTCATAACGATACTCAGATCATGTTCTATTAATACCACGGTTATTTCCATAACCTCATGCATATCTAAAATGAAACGTGCCATCAAATCTTTTTCTGAATTATTCATCCCCGCCATTGGTTCATCCAATAGTATTAATTCTGGCCCCAGTGCCAATGCCCTGCCAACCTCGACACGTTTTTGCAAACCATATGGAAGTGTACCAACCGGCGTATGCCGGATGTCTTGAAGCTCTAAAAACTCAATGACTTCCTCAACTTTTTTTCGATGTTCAATTTCTTCGTTGGAAGATTTCCCGAAATATAATCCACCACTTATCGCACCAGAACTCATTAACGTATGACGGCCGAGCTTCAAATTATCGAGAACGGACATATGGGCAAATAACGCTATATTCTGAAAAGCACGGGCGATTCCCAGCGTTGTCCGATTATATGGTTTCATATTTACAATTTCTTGACCATTAAATCGTATTGAACCGTTAGTTGGTTGATATAAGCCACTTATGCAGTTTAGCATGCTCGTTTTCCCTGCACCATTCGGCCCTATAAGCGAAAAAATTTCTCCTTTTTCGATATGATAACTGACATTATCCAAAGCTTTTACCCCACCAAATTGTAAAGACACATTTTCTATTTCCAGTATAGGTCCCAGCATGAAGCCCCCCTTTATTACATTTGTAAATGTTTTGTAAGCGTTAACAAGAATAATACTTTATGATCAATAGAGTTGTCAATACAATTTTCACACTTTTCAGACACGCAATTTATAACACTTTTATTAAATGGTATACCTCCTTAATACGGCATTGTTTCAACAGAATTTAATATTATGTCGAATACTTTATGAATGGAAGGTTCGAATTTGATTACAACGACAAAAAAACACCTATTACGACCATATTGTCATAAAAGATGTCCTTATAGTTATTCGACATTCAACAAGAACTTTCTCGTTCTTTCCTCTTTAGGCATTTGAAATATTTCTGTGGATGTTCCTTGTTCAATAATTAAACCATCATCCATAAATACAACCCTGTCAGCTACATCTTTGGCAAAATTCATTTCATGTGTCACAATCACCATTGTCATTCCTTCAGAAGCCAGATCTTTAATTACTTGCAGTACCTCTCGTACAAGCTCGGGGTCAAGAGCGGAGGTGGGTTCGTCAAATAGCATGACAAGCGGATTTAAAGCGAGCGACCTGGCAATTGCTACTCTTTGCTGTTGTCCGCCCGAAAGTTGCGCTGGATAGTGGTTGCAACGATCACCCAGTCCAACTTTTATTAGAAGGGCTTCAGCCAACTTTTTTGCTTCATTTCGTTTAGTTCCATGAATGACAATAGGCCCTTCCATGACATTTTCAATTGCAGTTTTATGGGGAAACAGATTAAACGATTGGAAGACAAATCCAGTCTTTTTTCTTAACTCTCGAATGTTTTTTTTTCGTTTACGTTCTAATTTCCCGCCTGCAAGCACTTGAAATTCACCAATTTGAATAACACCAACTGTAGGTTCTTCTAAAAAGGTGAGACACCGTAGCAAAGTTGATTTTCCAGAACCGCTCGGACCCATTAGTACGACCACTTCGCTCTTTTCAATTGTCAAATCGATTCCTTGCAATACTTCATTTAATCCAAAGCTCTTTTTCAAATTAGTAATTTGAATAATACTCATGGTTTACCACCCCACATTCATATTTTCAATTCTATTTTTTACCGAACCAAGTATTTAGAAGTCTTAATTTCAAGTCTATTTAAAAGTGTTGTAAAGAAAGTGATTAATACCCAATAAATTGCTGCGGCCGTTAAATAGATTGTTAATGGCTCAAACGTTTTAGCTATTATTAAACTCGACATTTGTAATAGTTCTGTTACCGTTATGACTGAAACCAGTGATGTATCCTTAATGAGCACGATAAATGTATTTGACAAAGTCGGTATTGCTATACGCATACTCTGTGGTAATATTATTCTTTTTAATGCCTGTGAATAAGTCATTCCCATGGACATAGCTGCCTCCATCTGCCCATTATCAACGGCAAGTATGGATGCCCGGAAAGACTCAGACAAGTAAGCCCCAGCGTTTAAACTTAAAGCCAATATCCCGGAAGATATTGGGTCTAGGGTAATTCCTATTTGAGGCAAACCATAGTAAATAACGAATATTTGTACCAACAGCGGTGTTCCTCTTATGATGGAAATGTAAGTGCTTGCTATTCCATTCAAAATCCTAACTTTTACAATTCGTATGATTGCAGTGAAAAACCCAATAATGAGTGCGATAACAATTGATATTGCCGCCAAGAGAATAGTCATTAATGTCGCTTTTAGCAGAGATGGCAAAGAATCAATAATAATTGCGGCGTCCATAAATCCCCCTCCTGTCTGACAATTAATCTGATAAGTTAATATATATATAATGAAATAAAGAATCCCATTGAACCTGCTGTAGCGCTAGGGGATGCCTGCGGCAAAAAAGCCAAGCAGGCATCGACGCTAACCTCACTGCTCCGACTCCCCCATGTAAGTCACTTACTCTGTATACATTTGTTCAAGATATATAGTTACATTATTGTTTCTTCCTTACATTCAATTTCAATTCCAACACTATTCAACTCATCTATAAACGGCTGAAATCTATCCCTAATAATTAAATTTTCAATCGGTACTACGCCTGTCTCTGGTATTATTTTTAACGCAATCCACTTAGCTACAAGAGCTGCTGGAAGAGCAGTCGTTTTTGCCATCGATGTAATATTCCGTTCATGGTCAAAAAGATCAATCATTTCCCATGTATACTTTTTAGATTTTCCATCTTTGACCCCACTGACCTCTACCCTCACAATTGTTATATCTTCATTTGAGTCAGATACCATTTTAGCTGTAAGAATTTTTTCCGCAACTGCTCGTGGAGTAGTTACTGTTCCTTCTATGGATATTTCTTCTGTGTCTAAAAATCCCAATTCACTTAAAACGCCCATTTTCCCCCAATGACCAGGATAGCGGGCTGTTTTTTCATATAGATTTTTAACTTTTTCCTTTAGCACAAATGCTGTGCTATGTGCATCTGTGATAACCGTTTCACAAACACCTACCGGGTCTGAAAAAATAACTTCTTCAAGTCCCGATAAAGGGGGCAATTTTATAAGCTTTCCGTCCTTTACAGCCATCGCGGGTTTTGTGTATAAACCAAGTACACTTTCTAAACGGAAAACTACTTGATACCACAGAGGTGGAACAGGATACCTTGGAATACCACCACAAGTCATAATTGCTTCGTCAGCTTCATCCAGCAATTCTATACCTTGTGCCGCTAAAAAGTTTGTTATACCTGGTGCAACACCGCACCCGGGAATGATAATAACACCTGCTTCTTGCGCCTCATCATGTAATGCTATTTTTTCAATGAAGTCTGAACCGACAAGATCTACAAGGTGGCATTTTGCTCTTATAGCTGCCTTCACTGCTATTAAACTTAAGGAATGTGGTAGACAAGCTACTGCTATATCGGCACCTTTTAGGATATTGAAAATATCCTCTTCTGTTTCCAACGGTGCTACTACCCCATTTACTTTTGGACTATTTGCATTTTCCAGACACTTCTCAATGCTATCTTGTCTTCCATCAACTGCTGTAACTTTATCTACTTCGGAAAACTTAGCGATTTCACTGACCACTGTAGTTCCAATCATTCCCGTTCCTAATATGATAATATGCAATTTACATACCTCCCTTATCTACGGTTGCAGGATAAAGAAAACATAGAGTGATCAATAATCCTTATTGATCACTCTATGCGTACGCTTATTTTTCTAAAGGTTCTGTCCCGAACCATTTTTTGTATATTTCATTATAAGTACCATCTTCTTTCATTTCACTCAGGGCTTCATTGACTTTTGAAATAAAGTCTTCATTTCCTTTATTGACAGCCATTCCAATTTCGTCTTTATTTAATATTCCACTAGTTATTTTTAAAGGAAGATTATTCTCTTTAATATTGTAGCTCATTAATAACTGGTCGTTTATAATGACATCCAATCGTTTGTTCGTCAAATCCTGAATGTAGTCACTGACAGCTTTGTATAACTTTACATCGGCCCCATCTACACTATTCGCAACCTCTTCAAATGTAGTTCCGCCCCCAACACCGACTTTTTTTCCTGAAATATCTTCAAGTTCCGTAATACCATCTGTTTCTTCACGGGTAACCAATACAGATCCGGTTATTACATAAGGGTCAGTAAAATCAACGCTTTTTTTACGTTCCTCAGTAACGGTCATCTGTCCAATGATAATGTCGAATTTATCGGCCTTCAGACCTCCAATTAACCCATCCCACTTTGTTGCGATGAATTTTGCCTCAACACCTAACTTTCTCGCGATTTCGTTGGAAATATCAACGTCAAATCCCTGGAACTCATCTTTGTCATCTAAAAAGTTAAAAGGTGGATATGTTCCTTCGAAAGCAACATGCAATGTATTGGATTTTTCAATGCGATCCATCACGCTTTTAGTGCCGCTTTCCTTACCTTTATTTTCATCTGTATTCTCGCTTTTCACTTCATTTGAACCGCAACCTGCAATTATAGTAATCATAAAAATGGTGATAATCGTCAAAATAATATTCCTCTTCATCTCATATCCCCCTTTTAAAATCACAGAAATACAAACAGCTACTATACAACTATTCTACGTATCTGACTTTATTCCTATTCCTTCATTATAAAACAAATGTTACCAGAGGTCAATTGACTTATATGAAGATTCAGTCAACTAAAAGAAGAAATGACTATATGAGCATCGCATTTTTATTATCTGTTTGATTTAAAACTGCCGCATAACTGTTGGGAGCTTCCCATCCTGTGCCTTTAACGTATTTATAGACCAGGCAGATTATGCATCCTTCGAATGTCGGATACTAACGGAAATGAACCTCTATATGAATGTATGATTTTTATTATCAGTGGCATTCTAATCTTTATTATAATTTGAAAGGATTGAATAAATTTGTATTACTACAAAGAAGAGCTCATTAATATAATCACCCCTGATGAACCAGATCCAGAAGCCGCAAGAGTGTTGCAAGAAATTCTGGGTGGCCATTATGGAGAAATGAGAACTATGATGCAATATTTTTTCCAAAGCTCTAATTTCAGGGGTAAAGATACTCAATATCGAGATTTGCTACGAGGGGTTTTCTTAGAAGAAATCGCACATGTAGAGCTCGTGCAAAATACAATTAACCAGTTATTAAATGATACAGGAGAATCTGCGGTTCCAGGGGATGCAGGCGTCGATCATGCTCCTCTCGATGATGCTGTTAGGCACGCGAACCCCCATCATTATATTGTTGGGGCGCAAGCTTCTTTGCCTGTTGACGCTGCTGGTAACCCTTGGAATGGCTCTTGGGTATATTCACATGGAAATCTTATAGCTGATTTACTTGACAACTTGGTTCTTGAATCAACTGGCGTACTTCAAAAGACACGTATTTACGAAATGAGTTCTAATAAAACTTTTCGAGAGACGCTTGCTTTTCTCATCGTACGAGATAATGCGCACCAAAACGCTTTTGCTAAAGCGTTAGAGACATTGGGTGTGGATTGGGGCAAACTCTTTCCTGTACCGAACTATGATATAAATAAGTATCCTGAATGTAGAAAGTTTGTTGAGATGGGGTACCATAATGCACAGTTCAATTTTAGATTAGACCCTACCCGAATCGGTGAAATATTCCAAGGTCAATCTCCTAGCAGGAACAATGGAACACTTTCAGTAACGGATCCTCCAAAAGGGTTTCCGGTTCCTTTAATGCCTGACATGCCAAATGAACATAGTCCAGGTATACAGGACATGAGCAACTAAAAAAAATCAGTCCCTTAATACACGGGACTGATTTTTTATTTATTCGTATAACTAACCTCATAAAACAAAGGTTTGTCATCGCTTGCCTTGTAATAATCTGTTTGCCATTTCCGTTGCCCGACTTGTCTACCTTCTCTAATTGCCCATCCTACAATCTATTTCCCCTTTGTCGTCTCCCAGGTGTTTTGGAGCCATTCATCAAACTCTGCACCCTTATCCCCTTCATACGTGTCATACAAATCAAGTCTCATATTCTTTAACTTTTCTTTGTACTCTTCGTACGTATGGCCTGCCGGCAAACTTTTCTTAATTCTGAAAAAGACTTTATTAGCATCTTTAATTAACTCAAATTTATTTCTTGGCGGTAGCTGCACATCTTCGCCAAACTTCACAAGATTACGGTAAGCCGCTTCTACCACTTTATAGACGGCATCGTTGTTCATTCTATGCAGCAGTACATCGATAGTCCTTTTATGTTTCCACTGTCCCAATTCTTCGATAGCATCTAAACGGACTCTCCAATTCGACGTCCTGTTTACTGCCTTCCTTAATTCATCATAGTTTGGAGGCATTTCGTTTTTTATACCATTATTCAAGTAATCCAATCTCCTTCTGTTTCAATATCCTGTTTATGCAAGGGGATATCGTATGATAATCCTTCAATATGTATTGTACCATTATCTGTAGAAACACATACCCTTTTTACACATTCATGTTTAGAGTTTTAGCCCATGGTACGTAACTGTAGTATTGTATTGAAAAAACGCAAACCAAGGTAGCCGATGGTTTGCGTTTCATTATTAAGAACCCATTTTTCTGCGTGCGCTACTAACTTTTTTCGCTTGTTGGCTTTGCATTTTTTTTGCAGTTTGAATCGAATTACCTTTTTTATTGTTATCGGCGGTTTGATTCTTCTTTGCTTCTAATTGTTTTTGCATCGCTTCTTTTAAGCTGATTTTTTTCTTTGGAGCATCTTGCTCGTTTGTTTCATGATTTTCAGTCATAAGAAATCCCCCTTTATATCGAATGATGGTATTTTTACTTCTTTCTATTATACCCGAAACTCCACTACTACTGGAAGTTTTAATTAATATAATTGATAACTCGCAAAGCTTGTATAAGACGAAGTATTGAATATATATATTAAATTGAGCGTAGGCGCATTAGCACTGCCTCGCGCAAGTCGATCCTTTATTTTAATAATAGAGAGCAAACAAAAAAACGCTTGGTAAATATGATTTTGAATAATAGCTCATTTAACGTTGGCCTTTTTCATGGAATGATGTCACTGAAAAAATTTCTTGTTAATGGAAACTTTTTGCTATATTATAGAAAAATGTTATGGAGTAATCCGTAATTAACGATACTTAAGGAGAGTGGCATGATGAGGAATTATACAAAAGAAGATATTCGCAAATTTGTAGGAGAAGAAAATGTGAATTTCGTTCGACTTCAGTTCACCGACATTTTAGGAATGATCAAAAATGTGGAAATTCCCATCAGCCAGCTCGAAAAAGCACTAGATAATAAGATGATGTTCGACGGCTCTTCAATCGAAGGATTTGTACGAATCGAGGAATCGGATATGTACCTCATACCGGATCTTAACACGTGGATGGTATTCCCTTGGCCTTCAGGTAAAGGCAGAGTTGCACGGTTGATCTGTGATATCTCTCTTGCTAGCGGTTCTCCGTTTACAGGTGATCCTCGTGGCAATTTAAAACGTGTATTAAAAGAGATGAAAGAGCTCGGATTCACAGATTTCAACCTCGGACCTGAACCAGAATTTTTCTTATTCAAGCTTGATGAGAACATGCAACCAACAATGGAACTAAACGATAACGGCGGTTATTTCGACCTTGCCCCAATGGACCTTGGAGAAAACTGTCGACGCGACATCGTTTTGGAGCTAGAGGAAATGGGTTTCGAAATTGAAGCATCCCACCATGAGTGTGCACCAGGACAACACGAAATCGACTTCAAATATGCGGATGTACTAAACGCTTGCGACAATATCCAAACATTCAAACTCGTAGTCAAAACGATTGCACGAAAGCATGGTTTACACGCAACCTTCATGCCAAAACCTCTATTCGGCGTCAGCGGATCGGGTATGCATTGCAATGTTTCCCTATTTAAAGATGGTAAAAATGCTTTTATTGACGAAAATGGTGAATTACAATTGAGCACAATAGCATATCAGTTCATGGCTGGGGTTCTTGAGCATGCTCCTGGTTTTACAGCAGTGACAAATCCGACAGTTAACTCCTACAAACGACTTGTACCTGGCTACGAAGCACCATGCTACATCGCCTGGTCCGCTCAAAACCGCAGTCCGCTTATCCGAATCCCTGCTTCCCGGGGCATAAGCACTCGAATCGAAGTCCGTTCCGTTGACTCGGCAGCAAATCCATATCTTGCAATGGCGGCTATTTTAAAATCTGGCTTAGACGGCATCAAACGTAAACTTGAGACACCGAAGCCCGTTGATCGTAATATTTATGAAATGCAATATTCCGAGCTTCAAGAATTAGGAATCGGTACCTTACCAACTGACCTTGATCACGCACTCATCGCACTTGGTAAAGATGAAATTATCCAAGAAGCTCTTGGCAAGCATATTTTCACAAACTTTATGGCAGAGAAGAAATTGGAATGGGAAAGTTACCGAATTACTGTGCATCCTTGGGAAGTTGAACGTTATATGAAGATATACTGATAAATTCAAGTTGGTATGTAACCTTTGCTATACAATAGCTCAATTTAGATTGATGAAAAAAATTCCCTTAACAAGATAACAGACTTTTGAGCCCTTGATAACTCAGGTAGGAGTTATCAAGGGCTATGTCTAGTTTTGCCAGTAGGATATTCCCCAGTAGCTCTGAATCGGGTTACTCCATTGATGACGGACAATGTTTCTTGGTAACTAAACAAAACTTCTATGAAGCTTGGCTACAAAAAACGATTTCATCCTAATATGAAGTCATTCATACCTATATAACACTTTCATCGCAGCATTTAGGCGAGTACTACTAAAAAAATGACGATAATCATCCAACAACTACCGCCGAATCTGTGTTAAAAGTAATTCTAACTTTTCATCCGTCGGAAAATTGATCACGATTTTTGCTTGGTATACTTACGTAAGCAATAGGATATATTAAAAAGACCGCATGAGGCAAGTGTATTTAGCGGTATTGTAATAAGCAGTTCCAACAATAAAAATTGACCTGAGAGCGGAAAAACAAAATACCTTGGCCTGTCAAACTAAAGGAAGGTCATTCTTTAGTCTGTCTATTAATGCATATGTATTATATTGAGGTGATTTTGCAAGTGGAAACTAGGTTAAATACTCTATTCGTAGTACTTGTCCTTCTAATAACTCTCTTTGGTTTTGGGTTCCTAGCTTTCCTAGTCAAAGTAAATCAAATTTTTCAGTTTGACAATGTAATCATCTCTTTTATTCATAGCCTGGAGTCTGAACGTTTGACCACGATAATGAAATTTTTCTCTTTTATAGGGTCGGGTTCTTCAGTTAAAGTTCTTGCACTGATTACAATAATAGACCTTTTCTTCTTTTTCAAATATCGATCTGAACTTATATTGTTTACTGTAGTTATAATTGGTTCTCACTATATTTTTCAAGCGTTAAAACAAATATTTCAAAGGCCTCGCCCAGAATTGCATCAACTTATTGAAATTGGTGGGTACAGTTTCCCAAGCGGCCATGCGATGAATGCCATAACGTTATATGGAATCATTTCATTCCTACTATGGTCTCGTATTCCCTCAAATTGGGGCCGAACGCTCTTAGTCATCCTTAGTACAATCATGGTTCTATTGATTGGAATTAGCCGCATATATTTAGGCGTTCATTACCCTAGTGATGTAATTGCAGGCTTTTTTGTGGGTAGTTTTTGGCTGATTGGTGCGATTTGGTGTTTTCAGTTCATTCATAGAAAGGTTTCTGAGCGAACATATACAAAATAGCTGTATGCTTAAGCTTTGTTTTATCCGCCGTCTAAAGAAAAGCCAAGTTCTGAGTGATTTCAGAACTTGGCTACTTTTATTTTATAACTTTACATACATACACCATAGAAACACTTTTTGCATTGAGCTCATTTTTATCCCAATCACCGAATACTTGAATGATCTCAAATCCATTATCCTTAAGTACTCTTTCCATTTCAAGTGGAAATGAATAGCGCAAGGAAATACCATCTTGCTCTTTAGCAATTAAAGTGTCTCCCTGTTGAATTTGCCGATTAGTATAACAATGCAATATTTGTGTCATCGAATCATATTCATCACGGTGGAATTCAATGATCCGATTTCCATATTTATCAATATACTTTTGCTCGTACTCACCAACAGCTCCCAACTCGTGGAATATCGGATTTCTCGTGTCAAAAATAAAGATTCCATCCTCAATCAGATGCTTTCGAACAAATTAGAATAAGGCATTCTCCAATTACTTCTTTACTATTGAAAGCGTCAGTCCATCACCGATTGGAACAAGAAGCGATTCTAATTGAGGATGGTTGGCTACGGCTTCATTAAATTTCTTCATTATTTCGGTATAGCGTTTAGGTTTTGCACTTTGATCCACTACACTACCACCAGCAAGCACATTATCCATAACGATTAAAGCACCTGAATCTGCAAGCTGAATGCAATATTCCAAGTAATTTTCATAGTTTTCTTTATCTGCATCAATAAAGAAAAAATCAAATCGCTGATGATTGTCGACAAGTTTCTCTAAGTTATGCAAAGCAGCGCCTGTCATATAGGAGACTTGGTCGCCAAAGCCAGCTTTAGCTAGATTACTGGAGGCCAAATTTGCATAATCCTCTTCCAATTCAAGGGAGGTTAGTTTCCCTTCACTTCCAAATCCTCTAGCAAGGCAAATTCCGCTATAGCCGCCAAGTGCACCAATTTCAAGTATATTCTTAGCACCTGAAATAGAGATTAGCATCGTTAGCAGCTTGCCAGAAGAAGGGGATACCGATATGGCAGGCATACCGTTTTCTTCAATAGAAGAAATCACATCCTGCAAAAGAGCATCTTGCTTCGTAAAAACCGTATCGATATAACTGTTAACTTGTTTCATCCTCTTCAATTCCTTTCTCATTATGATCTACCGACTATTTCATTAATTTTTCCTTCGTCTCAATTAGTTGCTTTGCTAATCGAAAAATTAATTCTTTTCTTACAAGTGGTAACTCATCACAATAAGTTCTCCGCTCCTCCCCATCTCTCGTACGCCTTCATCAATATAGCCACATTTTTTATACAAAGCCTGGGCTTTCTCATTTTTAACATTTACAGCTAGTACAATCTCATCAATATCTTTAAAATTACTTCTAACAAACTCTGGTAAAAGCATTAAAGCATTCTTCCCATAACCTTTACCTTGTTGATGAAAATCCGTTGAAAAACTTCTAATTAATATTGCATTGTCATTCGGTGAAAAAGGCTTGACCCCTTCACCTTTATGTAGGCTAAAGAACGTTACGAGTTGCTCGTTTTTTACAGCTAAAATCGAATAGCGATTCTGCTCTGTATTCGATAGATCAATGGCATCCTTGGGTGTCCCCGTAAATCGTAGCTGTTCGTCGGTTAATGTATAGTTTTCTATGAGTTCAGTAAACGCATGATTATAAAATTGAAGTTTCATGTATTCTACACCTTTCTATAAACGAACATACGATCTTTTCAGATAGATCATATGTGTTATAAACAAAATAACCAATTACTTAAAAGAGTTAAACTTCATTATATCAGCATTTTCACGGTCAAACTCAAGTTATTTCATAATTCTCCTTAGATTCACAAAGTTATCATATACCAGCATATGAAAGTGTAACATTCCTCGTATAATACCCTATTAAGTACCAAAAAAAGAGACTCTCAAGTATATGGAGTCTCTCCTTTGCAGTACTTCGTGACATAACGAATACGTGAATTAATGGGTGTTGTTTTCTGAACTTACTTATGAAAGAAATTGAAGCCCTTGCATGAATAGCTTTCTATAATTTTTTAACAAATTCAGTTTTAAGTTTCATAGCTCCGATTCCATCAATTTTACAATCAATATCATGATCCTCATCTACCAAACGTATATCTTTTACCTTGGTTCCTTTTTTAACGACTAATGAACTTCCTTTTACTTTAAGATCTTTAATCACTGTCACAGAATCACCATCGGATAAAACATTTCCATTGCTGTCTTTATAAATCTTTTCCGGCTCACTATTTTCGGATTCTGATTCAAAAGACCATTCATGAGCACATTCTGGACAAATGAGAAGTGTCCCATCTTCATAAGTGTATTCTGAATTACATTTTGGGCAATTTGGTAGGTTTACCATTATTTCATTTCCTCCATTCATTATAGGTACTTCAACGAGATTTATATTGCTAGCAATTTACTCTCAACAATTTTAAAAATATATAGGGGTGCCTTATATGCTTATATACTGCCACAGTCTTGTCATATTGACAAGCTTGCTTACACATTTCTTCTCATAGCTTCACTCTACGACGATGACCCTTTTTTTTGACAAAAAATTACTTAGCGAATCAGCTATTTAAAAAATCTTTAATCGGATATACGAAGCTATCGCAACTTAAGCTCATGTTAAAAATCCAAAGGGATATAATTCAACCACAAACATTACTTTAGAATTTCCCCTTTAAATAGTCCTATAAGTAATTGTCTTTGAATAAAATGCAAGGACATCATTTTATTGGAGGGCTATTCATGAATTCTATATTCACCTATATCTTTTTAGGCATATCTATGGCTGCACCAATTGGACCTGTTAAATCCGTCTTATTAAATACGGGTATTAAAAGTGGATTTTTTCATGCTTGGTTTTTTAGTCTGGGTGCTTTGACAACCGACATCATGTATATGTTCATAGTATATTTTGGAGTGGGTCAATTTATTGATTCACCTTTAATGAAAATAATTCTTTGGTCGTTCGGCTGTTTTGTACTTATGTATACGGGTATAGAAAATTTACTATCACTAAATAAAATTGAGATGAAATTAAGATTTGGAAAAAGAGTCAGACTTAGAAAATCAATACTATCAGGTTTCTTCATGTCGTTGTTGAATCCACTTACCATCCTCTTTTGGCTAGGAATCTATGGTTCTATCCTCGCGAAAACAGTTAGTGCTTCTACAGAATATCAAATTATTTTAAATAGCATTGCAATTTTGGTTGGTATTATGTTTGTGGATTTAATAATGTCCTTTTTATCTGGTGGCGCTCGTAAATTATTATCCACCAAGTTTTTGAAGATTGTTTCCATTATTTCATCCGTATCCATGATCGGATTCGGAATATACTTTGGTATTCAGGCTTTTCAAACGTTATTTTTATAAACCATCTTAAAATTTCATAAGAATCATTTCTAATTTTTACATAGTATCTTCCCTAGTTATTTGAATAATTCAAAAGATAAACATTAAACGCATAAATTGCACAGGCAAGGAAACCATACCTTTACTAATCAAAATTAGGAATTATCGAGGTGTGGTAATGGACAAAAGTGCAGATAAAGTAAGTGTATGGTGCATTGTAAGCATGGCTTCAATTCCTCTCATCATGACGCTTGGGAATTCCATGCTTATTCCAGTGCTCCCGATACTGGAAGAAAAAGTTGGTATCACATCATTTCAATCAAGTATGATCATTACAAGCTACTCAGTTGCGGCAATTTTTCTAATACCAGTAGCCGGTTATTTATCAGACCGCTTTGGTAGGAAAATGGTGATATTGCCGAGTTTAATCTTCGCTTTAATCGGTGGTCTGATTGCCGGATTCGCTTCATGGAAAATGAATGACCCATACACAATGATTATTGTGGGACGGATTCTGCAGGGAGTAGGAGCAGCTGGAGCCATGCCAATCGTTTTGCCACTCGTGGGTGACCTTTACCAGGATGATGATGAAAAAACGAGTTCTTGTTTAGGTATTATTGAAACGTCGAACACGTTTGGAAAAGTATTAAGTCCAATCTTAGGTTCAGTATTTGCTGCTATTTTATGGTTTCTTCCTTTCTTCTCCATCTCAGCACTTAGTTTAATTTCCTTTGCCCTCATCTTTTTCTTCGTTAAAGTCCCTAAAGAAAAAGATGAGCCAGTAAAGTTCAAGCAATTTTTAAGTAACACAAAAAAAGTATTCAAAGTGGAAGGTAAATGGTTGTATACTGTATTCCTTAATGGAGTCCTTGTAATGCTTATACTGTTCAGCATGTTATTTTTCTTATCAGAAAACCTTGAAAAAGTTCATGATATAAAGGGTATTAAAAAAGGATTCGTTTTGGCCATTCCACTTCTGCTACTTTGTATTGCCTCCTTTATTTCCGGTCGTAAAATTAAAGGTAATCTCAAGACGATAAAAAAAGTAATGATTATTTGCTTGATTGCGATGTCCGCCAGCGTCATATTCGTCGGGTTTACAAGCGAAAAACTTATCCTTCTGTTAATCGTAACAAGTATAGTTGGAATTGCGATTGGTGCATTATTACCTGCACTTGATGCGATTATTACAGAAAATATAAAAAAAGAGTTAAGAGGAACCGTTTCTTCTTTTTATAGTTCGGCAAGGTTTATCGGCGTAGCAGCAGGTCCACCTATTATGTCACTCGCTATGAAAAACTTTCTCAATGTCAGTTACATTACGGCAGGTGTATTAGGGATTATCCTTGTGTTCATTGTCTTTAAGTTCATCAAAGTCGAGGAAATTGAAAAATCAAATAAAACAACATAAAAATAAGGACCTAATAGCTATTATGGCTGATTGGGTCCTTTTATATTAAAATATGTAAATAACATGTATTGCTGCATTCTCATTCAGATTTTAAACTAAAAATTATAAGAAATATTCCACAAAAAAGGCATACTATTCTCGTCAATGACACTTTTTCAGCGAGACCAAGTAATGCAATTCCTGTCGTAACAATTAGAATTACGGGACCCACTAAGGCTAGTAGCGTATTGATATAAAAGGCTTTTTCTAAATCATTGAATTTAAACATTAACGCTGCAGCTGTTATCTCAATACTTCCTGAAATAACTCTTAAAGTAATGATAATAAAAAGTGCCTTTTCAATAAATGGAACCACACCCCCTGCTATTATTCATATCTACTATATGCAACAAATCCAATAACTATTTCATTCTTCAAACAAATACAAATCATATATCTAAGGTAATATCTTATATAAATCAAGTCGAGGGTATGAAATAACCATTTTCCCTTCACTATAATTTCTCCTTTATAATAGTTGTACAGGTCACTCCTTTCGAATAGGATGCATAGACATCAATTTAAGGGAGGATTATTGCTTGAATTCAATAGCTGCCTATATCTTCTTAGGCGTATCTTTAGCTGCGCCTGTAGGACCTGTTAATGCGGCGCAGCTGGATACGGGGATAAAGAACGGATTTTTTCATGCTTGGGTTTTTGGTATTGGAGCATTAGTTGCCGATGTCTTGTATATGATCATGGTTTACTTCGGCGTTGGTCAAATTATTGAATTCCCTCTCGTAAAGATCATTCTTTGGTCATTTGGTTGTTTTGTTCTTACATATACCGGAATTGAGAGTTTACTTTCACTGCATAAAATTGAGTTAGCTTTAAGATTTGGTAAAAAAACACGCCTCAGACGTTCCTTATTTTCAGGTTTCTTCATGTCACTTTTGAATCCCCTTACAATTTTATTTTGGCTAGGGATTTATGGTTCAGTCCTTGCCGAAACGGCCAAAAATTTCACAGGCAATCAAATACTTATCAATAGCATAGCCATCATAGTCGGTATCATTTTATGGGATACTATAATGGCAACTATCTCAAGTGGCGCCCGCAGATTTTTATCCACCAATCTTTTGAAAGTCATTTCCATCTTTTCGTCACTAGCTATGATTGGATTTGGAATTTACTTTGGTATTCAAGCTTATCATGCGCTATTTTGAGCTTCTTCTCTCTTCCATCTCTTTCGCAACAATAAGACAACTATTCCAATTACCGCGAGAAATCCTAAGCTTATAAAAAAGCCAGGCCGACTTGTTTGATGAAATAATGTTCCGCTTACAGCTCCAAAAACAAGAATCATTCCAATCACTCTTTTCACCTTATCTGCAGTAGTGGTCTCGATTAATCTGTGGTACATCGTTAAAATGAAAAACCAATTATAAAGGAGCATTAATGCTGCGGCAGTGGTTATATATTCATATACTTTATCAGGCAATAATAAAGATGTGACTATAGAAAGAACAAGACCGGTTGATGTTAAAGCAATTGCAAATAACGGCATTTTGAACTTCTTTTTTGTTTGTTTACTGAATATTTTAGGGGCATCCCCGTCTTCTGATATTGTCACAAGTATCGTGGTTACCGAAAAAAGAGACGCAGACATCGTTGAAAAACCGGCAATAATAATTGCTGCGGTAAACACATGCGGGAAAAATTCGATATTGCTAACTCCTGATAATGCTTCAACAAATGGGCTTTTGTTCTCCCTGAACTTATCGTATGGCATTAGTAATAGTGCTAAGGATAATGCGGTAACGTATATTACTCCAAGCAACCCCAACATCACTTTCCCTGATTTAGGAGCGTCTTCCTTATTTTTCAGATGAATTGCCATCACGCCCATTACTTCAATACCACCGTGAGCATAAAAGGCAAATAACAGTGCGCTCCAAAACCCTGTTAAACCGTTCGGAAAGAATTCATTTACTGTTTCTGGAATTCCTGCATTTTGGTCGCCTTCAATTGTCCCAGTCAGCGCTAAAATAGCGATCACGATAAACATAAAAATAGCGGCGATTTTCATTACAGCATATACGCTCTCTAATTTCCCAAACGCTTTTGCACCAATAAAGAGAACAATTAAACCGCAAACTGCATAAATCGATGCGAATATCCATAATTTTACGTTAGGGAACCAAAACCCAGACAAGATTGAAATCGCAGTAAGCTGACTGCCAATAATGAGTATTTCGGAACACCAGTAAACCCAGCCACTACAAAAACCTGCCCAACGTCCATATGCTTTTTTTGCATAGGTCCGAAAAGACCCCTTCTGTGGATCTTTTGCAGACATTTTCGCAAGCGCTTCAAATACAATATACGTTGCAGTTGCAGCCATTATAAAGGCTAGGATAACAGAAGGTCCCGTCATTTTAATCGCAAAACTTGAAGCTAGGAAAAACCCTGTACCAATAATGCAACCTACTCCAATTAGGGATAATTGCCACCATGTAAGGTTTGCCGCTTCATCCTTATCACCTGACGTTTTTTTACCCATTTCCACACCTCCATATAAAGATAGCTTCCCACAAGAAAGTCGATTTATGTGCTGGTGAAATGATGAAAAAACTTCTTATGAGACATTGGATTCAGCTTATAAAAATTTCAGCTCACACAGTTCCCCCGAAGAAACATCACTACTAAAAAAGCCCCGTGATACGATTGTTACTCGCATCATGGGGCCGATTTCTATTTCAGGATTTTAGAATCTCATTTCGATAAATTTATTATTTATGACGCTAGAGAATCTCTCCTCCAGCCTATCCTGTTGTTTATTTATTGCTTTGGTAATACTCGTTTAATTCATTGTAATACCTGTTCAATGAAGAAGTGGATACCTTAAACCATTCTGCAATCTGTTTTATATTCATGTCTAGAGGTTCAAAAAATGAATTCTCCTGACCAAATCTAATTGCTCCAGCTGCTATAGCTACTTCTTTACGTGCATTCGGCTGCTGCTCTACTAAGTAATCCTCTAGTAGATCCAATAATCTTTCGGATTCTCGTTCATTATTGTCTAAAAAATCAAGTACTACCTGGATGACACCTACTTCAAAATCGGTAAATTCACTTCCATCATATCCATCTTCACCAAGCAATTTCCAAAACGAAATTCCATTTTCCTTAAGAAAAGAGGAAATTGAATGTTCATGTTGCATCTCAAATTGCTGTACGAACTCGTCAAACACTTTATCATGGTCAGTCGGGAAAAATATCAAACTTGAAATCGCCAAATAGTGATTATCAATAGATGATTCGTCCGGCAGAATGAAACAGTATACATGTACATCCATGGGAACAGGTTTTTCACTTTCACGTCTTAAACGTATTGTTTCTTGTCCGAATATATTTTTTACGGATAAATAGTTTTCATCCACATTCACTACCTGACCAATAAATGCTCTGGGATTGGACCATGTTTCTATAACTTTAAGTACTGAGGGTCGGATAACTTTCTTCTGTAGTTTGCCTAGATAGCTTTCCCAAATATCAGGTTTTTCATGAAAAAAGAATTCATCCATTACAATCGCTTCAATCATTTCTACCGCTATATATTGCTGAAGTGGTTCACTCCACTTTTTCACGAGACTCAAAAATTGATTCAAGTCTTTCTTTTCAGGGTATTCTTCATAAAAAGCTTGCAAAATCATTTCTAATTCGCTCGATTGCGCTTCTTTTACTGAAAAATCTTTATTCGATTCACAACACTTTTTATACTTCTTTCCACTGCCACATGGGCATGGGTCATTACGTCCAATCAAAAAAAACACGTCCTTTTATTAAATAAGAATACATTTAAGTCTAACATGTCTATTCCAGAATAATAAGTACCTCTTTTAAGTCTACCATTTTGGACGATAAAAGCTTAACTGTCTATAATGGAATACATCGGGAGGCAAATTATATGAATCATTTAGCATTTTACCGGATTTTCCGAATTGTTTGGATGTCCGTGAAATTCTTCACCCAAATCATGGCTTTTCAAAGTAGATATAGGGGCCGCTTTACGCCTTCAGTTAATAAAAAGTGGGAAATTCTTGTAACGAAACAAGCGAAAGAATATAAGGAAATCGCGTTAGAGCTAGGCGGTTTAATGATTAAAATGGGTCAATTCTTGTCAACACGGGCTGACATTATGCCTCAATCGTTTATTGCAGAATTGGAAGGTTTAACAGATCATGTGACACCAGTTCCTAAAGAAAAAGCGATTAGACTCCTAGAGGATGAATGGGGTACGAGCTTCGATGGGTATCTCGAAACCCTTTCTGATGGACCTATTGCTTCGGCCTCTATAGGCGAAGTATACAAGGCCACATTAAAAGATGGAACTGCCGTTGCCGTAAAAATTCAAAGACCAAATATCGAACGAATTCTACGAGTCGATTTTCGTGCTATGAGAATTGTTATTTGGTTAATAAAAAGGTTCACTTCATTCAGTAAACAAATAGATTTCAACTTATTGTATGGAGAAATGGTTGATACAATTGGCGCAGAGTTAAATTTTTTGCAGGAGATGAAAAACGGACGAAGCTTTTCAGAACGCTTTACGAGTATGCCGGGTGTTCGTTTTCCCGTCTACTATGATGAATTCTCCACGCGTCGCGTTCTTGTTATGGAATGGATTGAAGGGGCTCGCATTACAGATATTGCTTTTCTTGAGCAGAATGACATCAATCTCCGTGAACTTTCGGAACGACTTGTCCGATTGTTTCTAGAGCAAATACTTGAAGGTGGTCAATTCCATGCTGACCCACATGGCGGTAATATTTTAGTTCAGCAGGATGGCACGCTCTTTTTAATCGATTTTGGGATGATAGTAAACATTACTCCTGTCGAGGCCCGTTCGATATTAGAAATAGTTGAAGGGATTATTTTCAAACAGTATGATCAAGTATTGGATGGATTGGAAGCTTTGAAATTCTTGTTACCAAATGCGGATCGAAGCATATTGGCAGAGGCAATTGAAAGTGTTGTAAACGCCTATGAATCGAATGACTTAAATGAAATGAATAGTTTTTTGATTGACCGTTTACTCGATGATTTAAAAGAAATAATCCGTACACAACCGGTACAGCTTCCGTCAGAGTTCGCTTTTTTAGGGCGAGCTGTCTCAATTTTCATAGGTGTTCTTCATGTCTTGGATCCACAGGTTGATTTACTTGCAATTGGAAGACCGCGAATAGTGGAGTGGGCGAAGAAACAAACAATCGGAGACGGTTCATATTCAAAAGATGATGCAAAACGTATTGCACTCAAACTCATTGGACCTTTGAGAACACTCCCAAATAAATTAAATACGTTCCTCGATGAACCGACACGCATGCGCGAATACATGCAAACGCGGGATTCCAGGAGAGAGATTGAGCGCACCCGTTTACAAACACGTATGTTTGCGGGAATCATTGCAGTATTGTCCCTTACAACTGTCTTTTTCAGCGTCTGGGACGAACAAATGCCTCTACTTGCAACATCAGGATTTTTCTTCGTCTGTGCCGGCTGGGTGTTTAGACGTTCTAAATAAATAGACAAAAAACCGTCTGATTTAATTTAATGACGGTTTTTATGTATTAAATTATTAAGATTTCACTGCATACAGTTTTCGTTCCCATTCATTACGGGCCAATATCGGGAAATGTCAATTTCCTATCGCTTACAACATACCTGGCTGGCCTTAAAAAACCAGAATTATTGGAGAATTGAAACGCAGGTAAACATACATAAAATGATTGACGTTCCTAATTTTCTTTACTCACATATACTAAGACGAAGCTAACTTAAAGGAGGAACTCAATATTGAATGAGAATCAAATTCCCGAGCCATTAAATCCGAATAATACAGAACTCCCTTTTGGACAGCCACATTACCCGAAAAGCGATGAACACATTCAAGATACAAAAAAAGGGTCAGCACCTACTAATCCCCCACCATCAACGATGCCTCAGCATAAAGGTGGAGTACTTACAGTGGACCCAGGCGCACTGCGCGGCTGCTTATATCACGATACCTTTATAAAACTCAAAAACCGCAGTTCATTTTGGTATCATCCAACATACATCGATTATTTAGCAACAACTGGATATAAGTGGAATGGATTTTCCTGGATTCCTTGGGGTACAGATTTAGACCAAATCGTTACTTTCCAATGCACATAAGTTACATTAGTTAAACAACAAAACGACCAGTTTCTAATTGGACACGAAGTTAACTATTATCGTGTTTAAATTTGAAACTGGTCTATTTAATTTTGGGGATAAGGAGCTGCAATCACTTTTTAATGAAATACTATTGTTTTGTTACCTTCTACAATAATTCGATTTTCAAGATGCCACTTTACAGCTTTCGCAAGAACACGACGCTCAATCCGACTACCTATTTTCTTCAAATCAATGATGCTATCACGGTGGTCTACCCGTTCAATGTCTTGTTCAATTATGGGACCTTCGTCAAGATCATTCGTTACATAGTGGGATGTCGCCCCAATTAGTTTCACACCACGATCGTATGCACGCTCATATGGACGTGCACCAATAAATGCAGGAAGGAAAGAATGATGAATATTAATAATCTGATTCTCAAAACGGCTGACGAAATCAGTCGTAAGAATTTGCATATAACGAGCAAGTATCAATAAATCAACATCATACTCTTCCATTAGGCGAATCTGTTCTTGTTCAACTTCTTTTCGAATGTCTTTGTTTGCGGGAATATATTTAAATGGTATACCTAATGACTCAACGATTCCACGCGCATGCTCATGGTTACTAATAACAACAACTATGTCTGTGTTCAGGTCACCATTTTGCCATTCCCATAAAAGCTCCATTAAACAGTGAGTCTCTTTTGAAACAAAGATAGCTGTCCGTTTGCGTTCATTCCCATATACAAAATGGTAGTTCATAGAATAATTAGCAGCCACCGTTTCAAAATCCTTTTCCATTTCTAATGACTTATTAACCAGACTTTCACAATAAAACTCAATCCGGATGAAAAAAGTACCGTTTTCCGGGTCATTTGAATATTGATTCAATTCGATAATATTGGAATCGTGATTATGTATAAACGTCGACAACATTGAGACAATTCCCGGTTTCTCCGGACATTTCACCAACAGGATGCCTCTGTTCTCTGATTGTTTTCCCTGACTTTTAAGTTGTAATTTTGATTTTTTATCAATAGACATTTATGAACAACTCCTATGGTTAATTTCGCTTTGTGTATATTATGCTTCATACATACCTTCTAAGCAATGATTTTTATTTAACTTACGATAAGTTCTGCTTTAAATCCATATCTGTGCTCATTCAGAAATCTGTAATTGCGACGTTTTCAGAAAATAAATTATTAAAAAAGAGTACAGTTTTTAAAAGGTATCGTTCCTATCAATTCTGTTCATCATAACAAAAAGGAGGTGTGTTACGATGTCACAAGAAATTTTGTGCGAAGTGAATAACTGTAAATATTGGGGTTCAGGAAACAAATGTAGAGCTAATTCAATTTATGTTGTCAGTCAAAAGGGTAAACAAGCTTCAAGCAGTGAAGAAACGGATTGTAAAACTTTCGTACCAAAGTAAATTAAGCGGATCTTTTTGATTACTAACTAGTATAAACACTTATCTTCATTTAATAACAAGATTATATCTCCAAAAACTCCTTCCTCGACGAGTCGTCGTTTGGAAGGAGCTATTTTTATGCAAATGACACTAATAATTAATCGTATTATAAACATGCAGCTTAATCGTCACCGGCTAATTCCTTCCCCATTCCTTTCATAAAATCTAAACCAAATTTAACAGCTCGGTTAATGTCAGCATCGTTTAAAGCCGTCATTATCTGGAAAATAGTCACCTTCTGTTCGTTGTCTTTATAAAGTTCCGCTTCATGCAGACCACTTTTAATACTAACTCCCAGCTTTGCGGTAAGTTCAGGGTCAATTGATGAAATCACCGATATTGCATTAAGCATATGGTTAATGAGATTAGTCACTGGTTCCTTTGACACTTGGTCTACCGCAATTTTAGCAATATCATCTTTCGCTTTCACCATTGCCTTCACGGCATCAAAAACTCCTGCATTGTCCAATTCACCGGTAATTTCAAGTATTTTATTAAGAGCTTGATCCTGTTGGATAATCAATGATTGCAGTTCATCTAATTTCTTCTTTTTGTTTTCTTCTAGTGGTAGTTCTTCTATACGAATAGAAGTAATGGGTACTGCCATTAAACATCACCTCACTCTTTATCAGTTAATTGAACATATCCTGGACGTGCCCATTTACGCTCCACTTCTACACCATTTTGTGGATGACGACTTTTATTACGGTGATTCGACTTAGGCAATGGGTTTTCACCGCCTCTTTGAAGTAATTCCATTCGTACCTTCGTTTGTTTATAAGCAGGTGTATTTGTACGCTGATCGACAGCGGGACCAGTTAGGAAGTTAATGGCTGATTCTTTTTCAACCGAGTTCATCGGTAAGAATAATTCATTGTTCTTGACGCGGTCCGTCACGAGAGCCGGCAACTTCAATGCTCCATATGGAGAAACTAGACGGACGAGAGAACCACTTAACACGCCGCGTTCTTTCGCAAGCTCTGGTGAAATTTCAACGAAAACCTCGGGCAATTTCTCTTGTATCCCATCTGATTTATTTGTCATATTACCTTCGTGAAAATGTTCAAGTAAACGTCCGTTGTTAATGTGAAGATCATATTCCTCTGGAAACTCTACAGGTTCAACCCAGTCTGACAAAGCAAAACGTGCTTTTTTATCCGGGAAGTTAAAACCATCCACATATAGGAGTGGTGTGCTAGCACCGTCAAAACTGCCCCATAAAAAACTATCCCAGCCTTCCATCACACTAAAATCTGCTTGAGAGAATAATGGTGAGAGACTTGCCATTTCCGCAAAAATCTCGCTAGGATGACTGTAGTTCCATTTTGCACCTAGTCGATTAGCGATTTCTTGAACAATCCACCAGTCCGCTCGCGCTTCGCCAAGTTCTGGTAGTGCTTTGTATAAACGTTGTACGCGTCTCTCTGTATTTGTAAATGTACCGTCTTTTTCAAGTGATGGTACCGCTGGTAAAATGACATCTGCATATTGTGCTGTTCTCGAGAAAAAGATATCCTGTACCACGAGAAAGTCGAGTTTAGACAAGACGTCATGTACGTAGTTCGCATTAGAATCGACAAGCGCCATATCTTCACCTACAATATACATCGCTTTCATAATTCCGTCATCAACGGAATGTAGCATCTGAATATTATCGAGCCCTGGCTTACTATCTATTTTAACGCCGTAAGCCTTCTCAAATTTCTGACGCGCTGTATCATCAGTAACGTGCTGATACCCTGGAAGCCATCCTGGTAGTGATCCCATATCACATGCACCCTGTACATTATTATGCCCGCGAAGAGGATATGCTCCTGCTCCGGATCGACGATAGTTACCAGTCGCAAGCAACAAATTGGATATGGCAGCTGAAGTGTCCGATCCACCAGTATTTTGTGTCACTCCCATTCCCCAAAGAATACAAGTACCGTCAGCATCACGAATCATTTCAGCTGTTTGAATGAGCATGTCTTTCGACACGCCAGTAATTTTTTCGGCATAGTCAAGTGTATATTTTTCTAATACTTCTTTGAATTCTTCCATGTAATGGACATTTTCATCAATAAATGACTGGTCATGCCATCCATTATCGATCATGTATTTTGTAACTGCCATTAGCCACACTTGGTCTGTCCCCTGCTTCGGGCTAATGAAAATATCCGAGCGTTCCGCCATTTCGTGTTTTCGTAAATCAGCAACAATTAGTTTTTGCCCATGTAATTTATGAGCTCGCTTTACACGTGTGGCAAGTACAGGATGTCCTTCAGCTGGGTTAGCCCCAACAATAATCACTAGACCTGCATTAGCAATATCTTTAATTGTTCCAGCGTCCCCTCCCATGCCAACTGTACGGAACAAGCCGTCCGTTGCTGGGGATTGGCAATAACGTGAACAGTTGTCGACGTTATTCGTTTCAAAAACTTGACGAGCAAGCTTTTGAATCACATAGTTCTCCTCATTCGTAATCTTCGACGAAGAAATAATTCCAACAGCGTCTTTTCCATACTCATTTTTGATTGTTCCGAGTCTCCGTGCAACCAGGTTCAGTGCCTCTTCCCAAGTAGCTTCAACAAAAGAATCATCTTTACGGATAAGTGGCTTCGTAATGCGTTTGTCACTATTAACGAAATCCCATCCAAATTTCCCTTTAACACATGTAGAAATCGCATTTGCCGGTGCATCTGAAACCGGCTGTATTTTTAAAATTTCCCGGTCTTTTGTCCACACTTCAAATGAGCACCCAACACCGCAAAATGTACAAACTGTTTTCGTTTTTTTCGTTCTTGTATCGCGCATCGCTGCTTCTGCATCCGAGATTGCCATAATTCCGCTATACCCTGGCTCAACATCTTTAACTAGTTCAATCATCGGCGTTAGAAGCTCCTCTTTCAGCCCAGTCATGAAACCAGCTTCGCCAAGCATTGAGGTTTCCATTAGCGCATTACAAGGGCATACGGTAACACAGTGGCCACAACCAACGCAGGATGAGTCGTTGATTTTCGCTCCCCCATCCCACAGGACTATTGGACGGTCCCTCTCCCAATCAATCGACAAGGTTTCATTTACCTGCAAGTTTTGGCATACCTCCACACACTGACCACAAGCAATACATTGATTCGGATCGTATCGGTAAAACGGATGCGTAAAATCAACACTATCTTGTGTGCACTTTGGTTCATAAGGATACTTTTGGTGTTCGACCTCCATCATATCCACTGTATTATGTATTTTACAGTTGCCATTGTTGTTATCACATACTGTACAATACAGCAGATGGTTTTCGAGAATCCGATCCATCGCCTCGGTCTGGGCTTCTTTAGCTCGAGTCGAAGAAAGCGCAATGTTCATTCCAGAAACTGCTTTTGTTGAACAAGCACGCACTAGAAGACCATCCACTTCCAAGATACACGTATCACACGTCTCAATTGGATCTACTTCTGGTAAGTAACATATTTGCGGATGAGAAATTTGATAATGATTGATTACCTCAAGAATTGTCTTGCCTTCCACGAAGTCATATTCGGAACCGTTAATCTTAATTGGCATATTGGCGCCTCCTATTTTATCAATAAAAAACCACCATGAAAAAATACACTAACTTGACAAGTGCACTTTCATAGTGGAATAGTCTTCTAACAGGACATGTTAAATTACCAATCCATTTTTTTCATAACGTTCAATAACGTCACAGCAGTTAATACTGTACCGCCCTCTTTAATACTAGTATATTTGAACATGTAAGAATAATCAATCAATACTTTTTCTATTAATCTATTTTACTTTTACTTACAGAGGAGGAATAAATAAATGTCGAAAAAGATACATCAATTTAACGATATCATCAGAAAACTCAGAAAGGATTTATTTGGTAAAGGTCCTGAAAGAATCCATACGGTTTTTGTCGATAATATGATAATTTCCACACTTTATGGGAATTTGACACCGACCGAAAATTTTATTGCTGGTACACAGGAAGGAAAAGAAATGGTCCATACCGCAAGGACCCGAATGATCCAGGAAGTTTATCAAAAATCACCACCTGAAGGCATGGAAGAGCTCGTCGGTGCTAAGTTTGTCCACCTATTCTCGGACATCAAATTTGAAGATGACATTGCTGTATCCGTATTCCTTTTCGACCGAAATATTGGCCATGAGGGAGGAAAGATAGTTGAAACTAGATAAGAAACGGACTGTTTCTCGTTATTCAAACGAACAATTTTCTAAACAAGAAGACTTAGTTGTAGTCGAACATCCAGTCACCATCAAAATCAACGATCGAGAATTTGCCACAATCGTTTGCTCGCCTGAGTACATCGAAGATATGGCTGTTGGGTTTTTGGTCTCTGAAGGCGTCATTCCTAAGTATGATGATATCAAAGAAATTTGGGTGCAGGAAGAGTTGGGCGTCGTTCATATCAAAACTGTCAAAATGTATCCCTTTTACGAAAAACTACTGAACAAGCGCTACATCAACTCTTGTTGCGGTATGAGTAGACAAGGATTTGTGTTCGCCAACGATGCATTGACAGCAAAAAAGATGACGGAAATCCATGTTAACCTAACACCCGCAGATTGTTTCTTCTTGATGGAGGAGATGGATAGAACTGCAGACCTCTTCCACCAAACGGGCGGCGTCCATAATGCTGCTTTGTGTGAACCAAGCGGTATTGTTTTATCAAGGATGGATATTGGTAGACATAATGCATTGGATAAAATATATGGGCATTGTTTGAAAAATAATATTCCAGTACGCGACAAAGTTATTGTGTTTAGCGGTCGAATTTCATCTGAGATTTTATTGAAAGTAGCAAAAATCGGCTGTGAAATTGTACTTTCAAAGTCAGCACCTACCGAACTGGCGCTTGAACTGGCGGAAGAACTCGGTATTACCATTATCGGCTTTGTTCGACAAAAATCCTTCAACCTGTATACTCATCCAGAGAGAATCATTAATTGATGACGTTTCAATAACACTTTTTTGAAAACGAAGAAAAATGATATTGAAATAGAGTTTCTCCATATGAAAATCGCAGTTCATGCATATGTGTATAATGTCTATAATGATAATGGTTAGGGTGTGAACTTGTGGACTTAAATGATAGCCATAAGAGTGATTTGAAAGATAAAGACATTTTGGAAGAAATAGATGATGAAGAATTACAAGTACTCGTTTTAGAAGCACAACATGAAGCCCTTACAAGAGCGACAGAAGAGAGAGAGAAACACAAAATTAAACGCCCCTTTCCAAAATGGCTTTTCTGGCTTATCTCAATCGTGTTGTTCTTCAATACCTTTGGAATGATTTTTCAAATCTATTCGATTCCTGCTATTGACTTTTTAATAACATCCTCAAAACTATCCCAACAAGATAATATCACGGAATATAAAAAGTCTGTTGTTGTTATTAAGACACAAGACAGCAAAGGCACCGGCTTTTCAATATCAAATGATGGAATAATCCTTACAAATTACCATGTTGTCGAAGGAAATGATTCTGTAACGGTTCTATTTCCAAATGAGGGCCGTTTCAATGCTGAAGTCATACATACATATCCATCCGTCGATCTCGCTGTAGTAAAAGTGAAAGGTAGTAATTTCCCATTTCTACAACTCGCCGAAAAAACGGAGTTTGGAGATGACGAATCCGTTTACTTCATTGGAAATCCTTTAAGCTTTACTGGCATTGCAAACCAAGGAAAGATTATTGATTATCTAAAACTACCAGATTGGGATGTACCTGTCGTTATGATGAAGGCCCCTGTCTATCGTGGGAACAGCGGCAGTCCGGTTATTAATCGTAATGGCAAAGTGATTGGCATCGTATTCGCTACATCGAATGATGATACATATGGTAATGTAGGTCTACTTGTACCAATCGATGAGTATTATCGTCAACAGAAATAGTTTTATCAATTCAAAAAACGATTGCAGTTATATTGCAATCGTTTTTTGATGCTCATTTTACTATATCAATTTTTATTCTCTTTATCCTTGTTTTCTCCATTTTTAATAGCTTTATCTGCTTTTTTAAATTCTTCATGATACACCACTTCTTGCATCGAACTCAAACCATTGTTTTTAGTCGTCATCTGTTCATGCTGAGGTTTTTTCTCGCTCAAAATTAGACTCTCCTTTCTAAATTCGCATAGTGATACATCAGTATTGCCATACTACACATCTTTTATACGCTAATGTTCATGATAATGGACACTAATTATGAGCATTTCCAGTAGATTACTCGCACGACTTTCAATAACCTCAAAGTTGTTCAGATTGTAATTTTATGAATTCAAATAACAAAGGCACATTACTGTATTTTTGCAGTGATGCTGTATCCACAGTTACTCTTTTCCAGCTTTCCGAATAAGGATCGATTCCTTTCAATTCTGGCATTGAATCCTGCAGAAATTCTTCAATCGGAATCTCAAGCTGTTCAATAAAACGTTCAACTTCAGGAAATTTCCCGCCTTTTTCCGGATTCAGATTTTCAAATAAAACATGCTCTAAATTTCTTGAAAAATAGTACATCCGATAATTGATTTCTCCAGAAAGTATTTTAACTGTTGATTTCATCTCATTGATATTTCTGCTTCTATCCACATTCCTAACTGCTATTTGCTGTTTCTGCTTATCATGGGGCACAGTAATTCGATCTGTATGATAAACTGTTAGTTCTTTTTGTGTTTCATCTATAATAATAGCCTCTTCTGGAATAAAACAACCATCCATATCAGTAATATGCACAACACAAAATATATCATCGATTCGAAATTTACTTTTTATCATAAACTCTTTCACAGCATTATCAATTACAGACGTGATTGGTTCTTTCGGCTTGTCTAAATCATATAAAATATCACCACGCTGTATATGGAATCGTATATTATGCTGCTCAAAGAGACTGCGTAACCGATTATATAGTAAAACCTCTTCACAACTTCCTTCGACAATTAATATTACAACTTTCTTTTTACTATTCGTCATGTACTTTTCCTGCTTTTCGGAATGCTGTTTTAATATCGAACAAACTTGTTTCTTCATATATTGCTTCTTCCTGTCCTCCTAGTTGTACAGCACGTAAATAGACATCCCTCGCATTGCTCAATTCTTTAACGCCTTTTAGTTGATGGTACCTGTCTTCTTCGTTTAGTGTCGTAAACCATAAGTTTCGAATGGGGAGAACTTCTAATATACGCAAATTATGTGAAGTGAAAATAAGTTGTCCTTGTGCATTTTCATTCAATACCTCCAATATTTCACCAAGTAGATACTCAAAAATCCCCGCATCCAACTCATCAATCACTACGCAAGCGTTTGGTCTATTGTAAACGGCTATTAATGTACTTAAAATTGAGATGATTTTCAAAGTACCTTCAGACTCGCTTCGTAGCGGTAGTTCAATCTCCCCTTTTCTCGCAAGAAACTCAAAGCGAATCCCTTCATTGCCATCACTTAACTTCTGTTTATTGATTTGTCTAACTATTATTCGAAGACCTGGAATTATTGTCTGTAAAACAATATTCGTTTGGGTAACCACTTGATCTATTGTTTCAAATAAATCGATTGGCAACACCATTGTGTCTGTCATCTCATATGGTATATGACCACGCTTTTTTTCAAGGTGAACACTAAATGGCATGACAAGATTAGCGATTAACAAACCATATTGAATCGTATCAATTACATGTAGATCTTGATTAAAGTTGAAGGATAGACTTTTTATAATTTCAATTTCATGGTCACCAAGGGCGTTGCTAAACACCTCTTTCAATTCGTCCCTAAAAACTAGGGAAGTTGCGTTGCTAGCAGCCATCCGATTGGCAACAATAACGGAGACTCTTTCCGATTCATTCATTTCATGAATTTTTCTATTTCCAATGACGATATTGTTTTCTTTCTTTGAAATCAAAAGTTCGAATGGATCTTCTTCTTTGTTTTTTCGGTATACCAATTCTTCTTCAAGCACCTGATATTTTGTTTTTCCTGCAGATAAGGAAACGGAATAATTAACGTAAAATTCACCAAAACTGTTTTCCACAATAAATCGAAAAACCAAACGAATTGTCTTTTCTCCAAAATAGAGCAAGTTAAATGTTATTTTAGGAAGTGATGCATCGTGCCGGGCTGATAACAACGTTTTTAATAGGTTGAAAGCTTCTACCGCAGCTGTTTTTCCAGAACCATTTTGACCATAAAATCCTATGACATCAGCTTTTTCCAAAGTATCGAAAGTTGAATTTGTATGAAATTCACCTCTCTTCACATTTTTTAGATTGTATATTTCTACATTGGTTATCCTGACTATAGTTGTCATGGAAATCCCCCTATGCTTAATACTTCAAGTTCTTTTTTAATTATCAATATGTCCTTTCCGACTCTGAATTATGCATAGTAACTCACAATTTCACATGCTGATTAGTTGCTTGAACGTTTTACAATTTGATTGACTAGATATATAATTATATAAAATCCAATAAGAATAGTAGGTTTAAAATGAAAACAATTCCGAAGCCTTTAGTTATGGTAAATCAATGGACAATTGTATTGGCGGTAATTATTGCACTTTTGACACAGTCAGCTTGGATACTACTTATCCCTTTAATCGCGAATCTATCAAGTTTATTGACAGGCTTCCATCCTATTTTGGTAATTGTTAAAAGATTTCTCACCAAACCCGCAAATCAGTACGTTCAAGAAGACTATGCTCAATTAAGGTTTAACCAATGGCTGGCTGTCGGATTCCTAATAATAGCAAGTGTTAGTTCACTATTAAAGTGGTCCTTGTTATTTAATATTGCTACAGTCATGGTTGGTCTGGCCGCACTTATTGCAATACTAGGGTTCTGTATCGGTTGTTTTATACGTTTTCAATACCAACAATGGAGTTATCGCAGAACAAACTTTAAGCATTAATAAATACTACAAAAAGCGATTAGTCATTTTGATATCTGACTAATCGCTTTTTTATATTGTCCATTTATGATTTCACTAGTTTCCTCTTACAGAAAATGTATAAATTTTATCCATGTGACTTTAACTTGGTAGTACGGTAAATATTAGTTATAGTTATAGTTATGTATAACATAATTCCCCATTTCCAAACCGAAGAGGTGGTTTATATTGAAAAAGAGACGCTATGAAAACATAAATATCACTGCAACAGCATCGTTCAAAGAATTAATTCGGTGGAGAAAAGAAAGATTATCAAAAAAGAAGGATTTATCATATAGAATTCCAGTGGCAAAGGATATTGATGAAACTTTTCTCCAAACAAATCGGTCAATTCCCACGATTACCTGGATTGGACATTCTACATTTCTGATTCAGTTGAATGGTCTCAATATCCTCACTGATCCTGTATGGGCGAATAGGCTTGGATCTGATAAGCGTCTCATGCCTCCAGGAATAGCAATTAAAGATTTACCACCAATCGACTATGTACTGATCTCACATAGCCATTACGACCATCTCCATTACACTTCGATTAAAAAATTACTGGGAAATCCGAAATTTCTTGTACCAGAAGGATTGAAAAAAGGTTTCATACGTAAAGGTTTTAAACAAATCATTGAATTTAATTGGTGGGATGAAAAACAGCTAGATGGCCTAATATTCGTTTTTGTACCTGCACAGCACTGGACAAAAAGGACACTTACAGATACAAATACCTCACATTGGGGTGGTTGGGTCATACAAGAAACTAGCTATACACTTTACTTTGTAGGGGATAGCGGTTATTTCAAAGGTTTTCAAGATATTGGGGATAAATACAATATTGATTATTGTCTCATGCCAATTGGTGCATACGAACCTGAATGGTTCATGGGTATGCAGCATGTCAATCCGGAAGAAGCTGTAAAGGCATTCTTAGATACCCGGTCAAATGTCATGATTCCTATGCATTACGGTGCTTTTCGTTTAGCTGATGACACACCAAAAGAAGCCCTTGATCGCTTACTAAATGAATGGAAGAAAAATGCTTTGGATGAACAACGGTTATATGTTTTGAAAATCGGGGAAACATTAAAACTCATAGAAAGTGAGTAGTTATAATAAATAGGTTTATTGTGGACAACTAGTGATATTCAAAATTAGAGTTAATCAAGAGACAAGAGCATTAACAGTGCAGCTCTATAGTTCATCCTATTTAATGTTACAAGAAGGTTATGGTCATTTAGTAAATATTCTTTGGTGAACCTATCTGAGTCCAAATTATTTTAATAAGAAAAAAATCAGCCATTTTAATAATTGGCTGATTTTCATGTTTAATAGATGTATATGTGTGTATTTTAAAATCTTTATATAAATAATACTTACCTAGAATTAATCCATCCCAATCGATACGTACTGCGTCTCCAAAAACGCTTCCAGACCTTCATGACCGCCTTCGCGACCAATTCCACTCTCTTTCATTCCCCCAAATGGAACTTGAGCAGCAGAAGGAGTACCATCATTCCAGCCTACAATTCCAAAATTCAGTTGTTCAATTAAAAGCGTGCCTTTAGATACACTTTCAGTGAAGACATAGGCTGCTAAACCATAATTTGTATCATTCGCTAATTGGATAGCCTCTTTTATAGTCTCGAATTTCTGAACAGGTGCTACAGGCCCAAACGTTTCCTCTTGCATAATAACCATGGATGGATTAACCCCACTTAGCACAGTAGGTGTATAAAAAGTTCCACCTTCATCTGTTAACGCACTTCCGCCAGTTAATAGAGAAGCACCTTTTGAGAGAGCATCGGCTACTTGATTTGATACTTTGTCCACACTACTCTGATTTATCAATGGTCCTATATCTGTTTCCTCATTGATGCCATCGCCTATAGTTAATTTATTTACTGCATCCGTAAATTTCTCCAAAAATGTATCATAAATACCCGATTGCACATATATTCGATTTCCACAAACACAAGTCTGACCTGCATTTCTAAATTTAGATGCAATTACACCTTTTACGGCTTTTTCTAAATTCGCATCATCCAAAATAATGATTGGTGCGTGTCCTCCAAGTTCCATCGATAGGCGTTTGACTTGATCCGCACTTTGTCGAATTAGCAATTTACCTACTTCCGTAGATCCAGTGAACGTTACCTTCCGTACTTTGTCATTTTCCATTATCGCTTTTCCTATTTTAGATGAAGACCCTGTTACTAGGTTAACTACACCCTTCGGAAACCCAGCTTCTTCACATAACTCAATAAGTTTAACCGCTGTCAAGGGGCTTTCACCAGAAGGTTTTATTACAATTGTACAGCCAGCCGCTAAAGCAGGTCCCATTTTACGGGTTAACATGGCTGCTGGGAAATTCCACGGCGTGATTGCCGCAACAACTCCGACAGGTTTTTTCCATACCTGCATACGTTTATTAGCAATATGGGAAGGGACTGTCTCTCCGTATATCCGTTTACCTTCTTCCGCATACCATTCAATATATGTAGCGGCTGAAGCAGCCTCTCCTCTGGATTCATTAATCGGCTTGCCCATTTCCATCGTCATCACTTGTGCCAATTCTTCTTGATTTATTAATATAAGGTCATTCAATTTCTTTAAATACTTGGCTCTTTCATACGCAGTCGTTTGGGACCAAGTTTGAAAGGCTTCATGTGCGCTATCTATTGCCTGATTCGTTTCAATTTCTCCCCCAACTGGGACTGAACCGACAACTTGGCCATTCGCTGGATTCTTAACTTCTAGCTTCTCAAGATCTTCCCCAACCCATTCTCCGTTAATATACATTAGATAGTTTTTCATTTTTCACACACTCCTAAGTTTAATTATTGATTGTAAGACGCTTCCAAAAATAATTCTTCCGACACTATCAAATTCAGCCATGCTCCTTATTCTTACGGGCACAGAATTCACAGGTCTACATTTTGACATAGATACTTCCGACTTTGTTGTCATAGCCAACTACGTTTCGTTTTTTCTACAAGGATTCCTAATGAAGTATCAGAAAACTGTCTACCATACTGTAATAATACAGGAAAGAATTTCATTTGAAAGAACTTCCACTTAGAAGTTCTTTCAAATGATTTGTGGATTTCCATCTATGTACATTTTTTGTAAAATAAAAATGCCAGTAAAATTATTCAATGACAAATTGAATAATTTCACTGGCTATTAACTACTATTCAAGGAAATTCATTTTACCTGTTTATCACAAAAGCATATCGATATTTATATACCGATTTGATACTTTCAATCTACACACCTTTTTTCAGCGCTTCACTTTATCATCTGCAATAACTTGTAAAGCACGAAATGGGATACTTTCATTAATTGTATAATAAGGCTCTAAAATAGAGTAATACAGCTGCCACTGGCTATCTACATCATCATATTTACCACTCTGCTCCAGGTCTAGGATAGTTGCATAAATCTGCTTTAGCTTAGAAAAGTCTACATTCGATACTTCGAAATCATTGTAAGACATTTGTTCTTCAAATGTCGGCATTGGGTATGCGGTACGGTAATATGGACGCATCGCTAAGTCAAAGGCTTCCCATTTAGCCATCGATAATTGTTCATCTTCATCTATATTTGCCTGACGAGCATCTTCATATAAGTTCTTTATCACTTGATAATCTTCAATCGGAATAATCATATCCATGCTTGCAATATATTCATCAAATGTTGGCTCCACATAATAGTTGCCGACAATTTCAAATAGTTTATTCAACTTACTACTTGATTCTTCTTCTTGACCACTTTTTGCAAGCGTAATCCATTGATTATAAAGCTCTTCCATTTGTATCAAGTCGTCACTTGAAAAAGAATATTCAAACATACTGATATAAATATCAAAAGGTTCCGGCTCCCAGTTCTTCAGATAGTATGGGTTTGTTATTTCATTGATTTTAACCCAGACCTTCCCAGACTCTTCCCATAACTCATCTTTTTCCAAAACCATGACTCTATTATAAAGTTTTTCTAACTTCTTGATTTCATCTTCAGTTACTCCTTCGGGTAATGTTTTCACAAAATAGTTGAAGTCATATAATTCCGAAAAGCTAGAAAGTATTTCTCCTTCGATTTGCACAGTGGAACCGATAGAAACATTCATCTTTTGAATTTGTTCTTCTTCAAAATTATAGAGTCCTACATGGTAACGTTTACCGTCATCTCCTTTAACTATAATTTCATTACCCCAATTTTCTAATACAGTGCCTTTAATAATTTGTCCAACTTTAATTTGCGATTCAATTTGTTCGGCTGCAATTGATGTATAAGATGGTGTAAACAATCCAATCCCAATTACTATCGCAACTGAAGCAATTAACAATCTTTTCTTTTCTCTCATAGTTTACCCCTCTTTTCTAAAATGATTGTGTCCATATTAGACGTTTGATAGCCCCAAATAGTTACAATATACTGAAGATTTTTTATTATCACTTTTAAATTTCAGCATTTATCAACTATGTATATTGAACAATTGAATAACCGAATTATAATCGCCTAATTTGTAAAGACAAAACGGTAGAAGGAAATATATAAGCTTCCTTATAAAGTCATTGAACTATTTAGTATATGCGCTGATATACGAAAAGATGCAAACTATTTTTGATAAAGTTGCCGCAGTAAATATCATTTAAATCAAAAACAAAAAACCTTGATCACTTTTACAGTGAGCAAGGCTACTTTATACATGAATTTATGTGATTAGTTTCTGTGATACTTGGTACAAACGATGTTCTAAGGACAAAGACCGGCTAGTTAACTTATGCCAAATATGTTTCCCGCCACTTTTTACGTTCCTTTTCATTTAATTGTGCTTCGATAACCTCATCCCAGTGACTTGTTAGTGTATTCCAAACACGCGCGTATAATATATCTTCAGATTTGTTATACAAATGAAATTCTATACATTGTGATGATTCAGTTGCTAACTCAGATGCAGATATAATTTCTGAAACAATGACTTGAACGTTTCCTTCACCTGACTCAACACCACTCTTTTTAAGCACTTCTATTAATAAGTCATCTTCTATAACTGCCAAATCCCTCTCATCAAAACCAACAAAATAACGGTAGACTTCGGCATTTTCATATGCACCTTTTTTTATTTCGCCTATCAAAAACGCTGAATGACTAGGACTATAGAGCGTCTGTGTCGATTTTTTTTCTGGTTCATGTTCAAAAACCCCTTTCTTCAGCTGTTCAATCCCGGCTTCAGTCAATGAAAAAAAGCCTTCTCTCTTTTCAATTACACCAGTTCTGGACATTTTATCGATTAAATCAGTAATAAAGAGCTGTTCTACGAGAAGAACTTCACTTAATTCTTCTACTGTCGAAAATTCAGCTTTTCCAAATGCAATCAACATCATTTTCATGAGTATATCCATTTTAGTTCGCATTACCGTTTTATATTCAATTTCAATTAAATGTATAGGTAGATTCCATATTAGAGAACCCATTACTTTTAGATTGATGTCCTGCTGAAGTTCCTTTGTTAACCGCGCTTTCAACTCAATCATTAACCTGGGACCTCCATCCATCAAATTACGATTTAACAATTCCATCTAGACCTCTTAAGCCATTTTTCATTTTGATATTCTCAAGTAAACGTCCGTACATTTTCCTCGAACTAGGATGTTTCGTCTGTACTGTAAACATTTCTGAACTCCCTACTATAATGAGTAGTTCACGTGCTCGAGATAACGCAACATTTAAACGTCTATAATCTCTCGCAAAACCGATATCTCCACCTTTTTCCCGATGGTTTCTAACAAAACTCAATATAATGACATCCATTTCCATTCCTTGAAACTTATCAACCGAACCGGTTCTGCAATTTAAATGTTGAGGTATCAGCTCTTGATGAATTAGCCGATCCATCCTTTTGACTTGTTCACCGTAGAAACTAATTACGCCGACACTTTTTTTAGTATCTTGATTCATTAGCCCAGAGGTTTTGGCCTTCTCAGTAGCCATATCTAGATCCTTCAATATTTTACAAGTCATGTTTAGTTCAGCTTGATTGAAACGACTTGTGCCGCCCTTGACCTTCTCTTCGAAATACTTTTGTTCGTTCGGCATATCAAACCATAACAGATGATCTTTTCTATTCACGAAGTGGGAATCAAGCAAATGATCACGCAAGGAATCCGAATCAGTTAACCCGCAGCGTAAACTGTAATTCCCTTCTTCATAGAACGGCGTAATTGTTTCCATAATACTTTCATGCATGCGGTACTGAATACCCAGCATCGTTTTGTTTTGTTTTGGCAACGTTCTGAAAAGACGTTCAAATAATGATTCTTTCAAAAGCTTTTCCAGTTCATTCTTTTCTTCATGACTGTTGCTTTCTTCAAGTAATTCTTCAAGAGTTGCTTGTCCCATGAGCGGAGGCAACTGATGATGATCTCCAACTAATATGATTTTTTTCCCTTTTAACATTGGGAGAAGTAGTTCTGGCGGCGTCGCCTTGGAAACTTCATCGATAATAACTACATCGAAAGTAGGATACTCCTCCATGAAATCACGCCGTGCAGACGCAACGCAGGTTGTACCAATTACGTTTGCGTGTTTAACATATAGTTTTCGTATTTCATCTAAATCATATTCAGTGGCATTAGTCAGAAGTGAAACCCATTCTTTTTGGAGTTTATCTGTTATTGGTAGTCGTTCTTTTTCTACTTTAAGTTTTTCTACTTCAGTGGAAATGGTTTGAATGGTAGTTAAAACTTGTTTACGGATTTCTTCAGGATTTTCATCCAATAGCTTATCCAAGGTAATCATTACTTTTTCCAACTTCATGAGATTGCTGCTCAATGCCTCAGTTTTATCTCTAATATCTTCAAGTGCCTTTGAAGTATCTAAATAATGTTCTTCATTAATTCTATTTTCATGCTTTTTCTTTTCTAATTCATCTTTATATTGTTTGATATCCTTCTTATTCTCATTATAATCCGAAAAAACGATCTCATTTTTCTTCAATTCCTCTATTGCAGCACTGATTGTCATAGTTTCGTCAACGGGTTCCACTTTTTCTAAAAGTTTCATGGCCGTTTGCTGAAGACTGATGATCTCAGCTTGGTGATTACTAACAATTAAGTCGATTGCTTTTTTTTCTTGTCCTATTTCCACTATGGATTGATTCGTCTGTTCGCTAATTTCGGTTTTTATGACTGAATACATTTTTTTCGAGTTTATCTTAATTTGATTTTGTTTTTCAAAACCTGCTTCTTGCAATTCTGAAAATCTCTTTCTTTCATATAACATTTCAAGTGCAATTGCTATTTTTTCGAGATTATCATATTTTTGTGCAGAGTAGCTACGCGTTTCTAGGCTACTCTTGGTAGATGGGTGAATTAGAAATTTACCTACACGGTCAATAAGGCTATGAATTTCTTTTATAGAACTATATTTATCATTTACTGTTCTTTTCAGTTCTTTCTTAATAAAACCATTATCTTTCAATAAACGCTCAATCATTTCAATGGCATTGTATAGTCGCTGTGAAAGTTCTTGCCACTCACTGTATCCAACATCCGCTGTTTCAGATTTAATAGTGGCGATCAATTGATTTAACTCGGTAATTTTCCACTGTGTGTTGAAGTGTGGAATAATTTCAAACGAATCCATGTGTTTTTGTAAACGATCTATTTTAGTGATTTTTTGAATATCCTCCAAAAATACATGAAGTCGCTTCTTTTTGTTATTTATTATTTGTACTTCTTTATGGAGGGCCCCAATGGACCTATTCATCTCGTCAATCTTATTTACTGTTTGACTATAGCTAATGAAGTATTGAAGCTTTTCTATTCGTAGTTCTAATTTTTCCATTTGCCCCGCTGTAGCTATACTTGTGCTTTTCGATAAGACGAGTTCTTCAAGACGATTAACATCACTGGTTAACGTCGTTTCAGATTGGATGAATGCGGCCTGAATTTTGACCAACTTATCACTTTCTTCTTTCAAGCTCTTCAGATTAGTAAGTTGCTTTTTCATAGTCAATGAATTAGTTATGTATTCTTTTTGAGCCGCTTCCTTCAATTCAACTTTTTTGTCTAAAGATACCAATTCATTCTTCATTTCTGTTAACTTTACGCCATGACTTACTAACAAATCATTTATTTGTATTTCTCTATTTGTATTCGACTGGCGTTTTGCATTAATGGTATTTAACGTCACGTTTTTCCAGTTTATAGCTACGTTTTCTTCAATGAACTTTTTGCCTTCTTCCTCAATACTTTCAGTTCGACCATAACGTAAAATTCGGACGTCCTGATGAGATAGAAGTCTTCCGAGTGCATTATCCACAGCAAGGTTTGCTTGAGAAGCAACGAGAGTACGCAGTCCAGCTTTGACATTCTGATGGCATATCTCTGAAATAACCGTCGTTTTCCCTGTACCCGGTGGTCCTTGAATAACGTACAAATCATTTGAAGTCATTGCTCCAGTGACTGCTTCTTTCTGGAACTGGTTAAGTTCATTATGAAAAACAAGATTCTGTTGTTTCTTGGAAATACGTACAACTGGGCGCTCTTCAAAAAGTACCCTTTCCAAATTTGCATTAGCAGCAAGTCCATCCTGTAGATCTTTGAACCCCTTTCGAAGTCTCCTTACCTGGCTCAGCGCAGCAAAGTTACTAAATACTACTTCCTTATATGTATTCGGATTCCATTCATTCCGGCGAGCCATCTCTTTATAGTTGCGACTCAATTCGATTTCTACAATCCCTTTGCCCTTACTCGTATTAATAACATTTCCAATTTCATTTTGAAGTCCTTTCAACTTAACACTGAAACCATTAATTGTATTCCATTCATTTCCTTTTAGTTCTTTACATCGAATGGTCAATTTACTGAAGTCTGCATTCAAAGATGCGTGTGAAAAAGGCGTCGTCAAATCATCGACATCGGCAATTCTTTCCTCTACTCGCAGATAGCCTTCCCAGCCGGCAATTCTTTTCTTCACATACTCCGAACGTTCTTGTGCAATCGGCAATTCTCGAATGCTTGTGTAAAGATCAATCGGCATTGCAATACCTGTGCTACGCCCTACCAGAAATTTCAAGCGTGCTGGAAGACGTCTGTTTGTCTGGACGGGTTCTTTCCTTCCCCTAACTTGAAAACCGGTTGCCAAAAAACTTTCATTTTGATAAACGCATTCCATTACGGCCACTCTATCATTTAGACGTTTTGATAAAACTTCATTCGCTACGTTATCAAAGTAAATTGAAAACGACATATTCCCCTGTCTATTATTCGGTCGTTTTTCAATATATACATAAAAGGATTCTTGCATCGAAAAAAATGCATATTCGTCCATTGTCAATTTCGTTATTCCTTTGCGGGCATTATCCGTCATGCCTAGTCCGCACCGCATTACCTTAAGTGTGGATGTATCTTGTTTCATTAGCATGCCCTCTTTCACAATCTGATAACTATAAACATGGAAAAGTCAGCATCCCTATTCAGATTACTGACTTTTCATTATGACTTATACGATTATTTTGTACTGATTTCTCATTTGTAAAATGCGGCTAACAGACGAACTACCTTGTTGGTCCAATAAATCAGCAATTACCTTTTTTCGTGTTTTGGATTTTCACTCTAGACAATTATAGTGTATTTCCGAAGCAGTGTCCCATATAGTCACTTGCACCAATGACAATAAATCCCTGAATAATTATCCTGAATTGAGAGAACATAAGTATACACAAAATGGAGGTGACTTTTTGAACATAAATAGCAATTCGAACAAAAGAACTTATACAGTATCTGGAACAGATATTGAAGACGTAAAAAGAAAAAATGCAAACTCGGGCCTAACTTATAATGAAGTAAAAGAATTAATTGCCAAGAGTGGCGGACTTGGAACTGGTATCTACAGTGATACAAATCCAGATGAAGTGACAAGGAACAATCACATATAGCAATTCATTTTAATAGGGGGTGAAAAAATGGAGAAAGACAAAAGTAACGATAAGGGTAAGAAAGCGACTAGTGTAACACCCCAAGGTTATGCAGATACTGACCTATCAAAAGATCCAAAAAGCAAACTGGAAGAAGCCGCTAAAAAGAAGAACACGAAATAATAATTTGTCTTTTTTGCACATTACGACATCAATTTGAAGTTGACTGCAATATAATCCAAACTCAGCCTTTAAGTTGTAGGCTGAGTTTATTTGTACGTATTACTGCCGTCCATGATACAATAAAGATTATACGATCCAAGTATATTGTGAGCGAATACAATCTGAATAACCTGAGATATTATCCGAGTAATTGATTGTTTTCTATCTGACGCGTTAAAACATTAACAACCTCATTGTGAAAGGGGGATCATTTCATTGATTAATGAAGCAAAGTTAAATAAAGAAGCCATGCACATCCTTAAGTTGACAAGTAGAACCTTTTATATCCCCATCAAATTACTAAATCCAACATTAAGAAAGTCTGTAGGATCAGCATATTTATGTATGCGAGCAATTGATGAAATTGAAGATCACGAAGGATTACAATCGGAGACGAAGCAATATCTTTTGCGCTCAACAAGCGAACTTTTAAAAGCAGACTTTGATGGTGCAGCCTATCAACAACTATTAAAGCCTTATGAGGACCTTTTACCTGAAGTAACATTAAGGCTGGCTGATTGGCTATCTTTTTGTCCGGAAAATATTATGGACAAGGTAAAAGAGTCAACAAGTATTATGGCAGACGGAATGGCGAAATGGGTCGAGAAGGATTGGTTAGTTAAAACCAAAGAAGATTTAGATGAATATACATACTATGTAGCAGGATTAGTAGGTGTTATGCTTTCGGACATATGGGAGATGTATGATGGAACTAAAACAGATCGTGAATTAGCTATAGGATACGGACGTGGTTTGCAGGCAGTCAATATGCTTCGCAATCAAGAGGAAGATGCTGATCGTGGCGTTCATTTTATTCCCGATGGTTGGGACCGTAACGACATGTTTTCCTATGCAACAAAGAACTTGGATAAAGCGGATGCCTATGTAGAGTCATTAGACACTAAAAACATTCTTTTATTCTGTAAAATCCCACTTGCCTTGGCAAAAACAACATTAAAAACGCTTAAGAGTGGTAAAGAAAAAATGTCACGAGCTGAAGTTGAATCTACAGTAGATGAAATTATTAATGAAAATTGACACCAATTTATATTAATAATTTCGAAAAAGTATAGGTAATGCATTAAAAAACATCCCAGCCCTTGTCAATATGACATAGGCTGGGATGTTTTTTCAAATGCCACAACTTTGCTCAGCTTCCTTTATTTTTTATTGTCTGTTGAATCCTTCTTTCTTGTGTCAGCTGAATTCTTTTCATCAATGGGTTTCTTAGAAGACTCGCGCAACTTCGCAATATCTGTTTCCTCACCGAATTCAGTATCGTAACTGAGATTATTAACGCCTCGACGATTGATTTCTTTATCTGCGACTGTTTCTTCGATTGGATTAAATAAGATACCCAAGCAAGCCAATCCACTTAACCCTACCAGACCGTAAACCACCCGTGATAAAAACGCCTCTTGTCCACCAAATAGTGATGCTACCAAATCAAACTTAAAGAATCCAATTAAGCCCCAGTTGATTGCTCCAATTATTACCAAAGCCAAGGCGATTCGTTGTATCGTTCTCATGATTTTAACACCTCCCTTATTTAATAAGCAGTTTCGAACAATTATTGAATCCGCAATACCGTTTCGAGTTTTAAAGGGATTACATCATTACGAATGGGCACCATAAAAACACTCTTCTCGGTAATTGTTAAGATTCGTTATTATCTTCTGCTAAAAAAGCGTTTTAATACATAAATCATAAAAATTTGTGGAGTTAATCGGCACTAATCCTATATATTTTATGCTTCCCGTTTTTGATCCTTGGTGATGTCAATTTTCTTTATACAAATGAATGTACCAACAAATCACATTTTATATATTAAAAATGATTAGGATTAAATCGGTATATAAATACTGAATAAATATATCATTTTATTTAAAGTGGAAACTACTACTAGTAGCTTCTACTCCTATGCTATTATTAACATTGTTCGAAAAAGAGGTTCGAAAACTCCCTCTCAAAAAAACTAAGGAGATGTTTACTATGAAAAATGAAAAAGCAGTCGTTGTATTCAGTGGCGGCCAAGACAGTACGACATGTCTAATTTGGGCATTGAAAAATTTCGCTGAAGTTGCGACGGTCACGTTTGATTATGGTCAGCGCCATTCAGCGGAAATTGAATGTGCAAGAAAAATTGCGGATGAGCTCGGTGTGTCGTTTAAACTGCTCGATATGAGCCTTATTAATCAACTATCTGCTAATGCTTTGACACGTGATGAAATCGAAGTAAAAGAAGTAGATGGTGAATTACCTTCTACCTTTGTTCCAGGAAGGAATCATCTATTTCTGTCGTTTGCGGCTGTCTATGCGGATGCGATTGGAGCCCGGCACTTAATAACGGGTGTGAGTGAAACTGATTTTAGCGGATATCCAGATTGCCGTGACAATTTTATTAAGTCATTGAATGTCACGTTGAATTTAGCAATGGATGGGCGCTTTGTTATCCATACGCCTTTAATGTGGCTGGATAAGGCCGAGGTCTGGGCAATGGCTGATGAATTAGATGCACTTGATTTTGTACAGCACAAAACACTTACATGCTACAACGGGATTCCAAGTTCAGGCTGCGGGGAATGTCCAGCTTGTGTGTTACGAAATGATGGACTAACTGCTTACATTACTAAAAAGTCTGAAGGTGTTTCCGAATGATGCAGCAATTTTACCCACAAGTTCAGCACTCGTTTCGTTTTGAACTTAACAAAGACATGCATTTTTCGGCGGCGCATTACATTCCGAGTGAAAATGCTGGAAAGTGCCAAGTGATGCATGGGCATACGTACTATTTGAACATAACAATCGGAGGAAATGAATTGGATTCAATTGGTTTTCTGATTGATTTCAAGGAACTCAAAACCCTCATTCATGATAAATATGATCATTCCGTATTGAATGATCATCCTGAATTTAAGGCTAACTTCCCTACAACTGAGAAATTAGCCGAACAGATTTATAATTCAATTCAGGAAGTTCTACAGACGAGGAGCAATAAAGCAGTCTGTCTTCAGGTCATTGTCCGTGAAACGCCAACAAGCTACGTCATCTACCGGCCTAAACTGGAGGAGAACGTATGAAGATTCCTGTGATGGAGGTGTTCGGACCAACTATTCAAGGTGAAGGAATGGTAATGGGATTGAAAACGATGTTCGTTCGGACATCAGGGTGTGATTATTCATGCTCGTGGTGTGATTCCAGTTTCACGTGGGATGGTTCAGGAAAGAGCGTTTCGAAACAACCTATTGAAATTATAGATGAACTTAAAGCAATTGGCGGGCAGTCATTTTCACATGTAACAATTTCAGGTGGGAATCCTGCGCTTCATAAAGGTATCGGGGAACTTGTTGATTTATGCCATGAACAAGGCTGGAAAGTTGCGGTTGAAACGCAGGCTTCTTTTTGGCAGGATTGGTTGTTGGAAATCGATGATATTACCCTTTCTCCAAAACCACCTAGTTCTGGAATGGCAACAGATTTCAGCAAACTGGATACATTTATGGAGAAACTGCTTAATACGACGGCTAGTTTGAAAATCGTCATTTTTGATGAAGTGGATTTCAAATTTGCCGAAGCCGTCCACCAACGTTACCCGGCTTTTCCTTTCTTTTTACAGACAGGAAACGATGATACGACGACGACTGAAAATGAACTGCTAGTGTCTTCTCTACTGAATCGGTATGAATGGTTGGTTGATTTGACCGTCAATTCATCTATCATGAATGACGTTAGGGTGTTACCTCAGCTCCATACCCTTATATGGGGGAATAAACGTGGGGTTTAGATATGTACTAATAAAATTACGCATGGTAATTGTCCAGAATCGCCAGCGAATAATTTAATCCACACAATGAGCAATACGGATACAGTTGTATTACTATATTGAACGACTTCAATACATTATCGAAATGTCTTAATACGTAGGGATGCGATTTCGTCGCATCCCTACTTTCATTTTAAGGAAGAACACTTCTTATAGCACACAGCAAAGAATACAATGTGCTAAGTACTAGAGTACCCAAAAACTATTCATTCGTCTATCTACCACTTGTCTCTTATACAGTTTAAACTGTTCTAGAAAATAGCCTTAACTTCCAGTGTTGTTAATGAATAAAAACGGGTATAATTAAGCATACGAGAAACTATGGAATAGGGGGCTCGATTAGATGAAGAGAAAAGTCAGTAATTCTGAATACCGTGTTCTTGAAAAGGAGTTTCGCTATTTGGAACAAGCAGGAAAGCTTGGGACGGATCAAAGAAGCGCACTTCTATCGGAATACGAGCCTACTGAACGAGTGGGTTTTGTGCGGGTCTTGCTGGTCTTTGGAGCCATTTTAATAGGTGTCGGTATTTTAAGTTTCATCGCTGGAAATTGGCAGGAAATACCGAAACTTGCAAAGTTTATTCTATTATTCTTTGCGACAGCTGGCTTTTATATTGGCGGCTATAAAATGGAAGAACGTTATCCAAAAACATCGCGTAGCCTTTATTATATCGGTGTGGCTGTGTACGGTGCTGGTATCTTCTTGATTGGCCAGATGTTTAACCTAAGCGCAGGCGTCTATGCAGATTTCTTCATGTGGGGACTCGGGATATTACCGCTCGCATATTACTTGAAAGATAAATTTATAGCTGCAGTATCAACAGGATTTTTCATTATCTATGGATTCAATGTATGGGGTGGAATCAGTGGTGTACCTTACTTCCTTCTACTTGTCATTCCATTTCTTTTTTGGATGAATGAAAAAAGGTTCGATCATTCTAGAGGTTTGTTCATCGCTAATACGGTTTTAGCAATGACGTTTATTTTCAATTTATTCATCTATTTTGATGTGCATGGGCTTCTTATTGCAAGTACTTTCTTCATCATTGGGTTATTTCTCGCCTTTTACCCGTTTGGCAGGTACCAATTATCGTCTGAATGGCTTGGTTCAGTTGTCTATGGAATAGCGGGTCTATTTCTAACATTTCCAACTACTTGGATAGATGTTGTTTCTGGAGAAACTGCCGAAATCATGGCGATTATTTTCACAATTGTTTTCGCGATAAAACTACTGTTCTTCTTGAAAATCGGTAGTTTACCCGCTGTTCTCATTGTTTGTGCACTGATTTTCCGCTTTTACGCAGATTTGTCATATGACTTCATGCCAAAATCACTATTCTTTGTCATTGGTGGTTTGATCCTAATTGGCTTTGGTTTCTGGTTTGAAAAGACACGTCAGAGGAAAGGTGATAGCCAATGAACAGGATGAAAAATAAGCGTTTTGGTTTCATCGTTGCATTAGCCATCCCTCTTATATTGTTAATTAGCTTGACTTTTAAACCGCTATGGGCGCTAACGTACGGTGAAGATATCAGCTTGTTAACTGTGCCTGTGGATCCGAGAGATTTATTGTATGGAGATTATGTAACGCTCCGCTATGAAATTGAGGAAGTTGCAAAAAGCGAAATTCCCACAAGTATTTTGAAAAAAATTGAAAAACACACGAATTCCAATCAGTTAACTGTTTATGGAAAGCTAGTTAAACAGGGAGACATTTATGTACTTGATAGCTTAACTGATAAAAAACCAAAAGGCAGTATTTACTTAACTGGAAAACTGAATGGCTATGACTATCAAAATACGACAGGTATAAACGTTCATTCCATTAACTTTGGTTTAGATAGATTCTATGTACCAGAAAACGCTGGAAAAGAGCTTGAGGATTTATCTGCTAAAGGGCAATTGGTTGCTCACTTAAAGGTGAAAAACGGTTATGCAATTTTGAAGGATATTCAAGCAATTCAATAACATGAAAAAGCCCAAAACAAGTTCAGGTGAACTGTTTAGGGCTTTTTTGTTTAGCTTTTCAATCGTTTTTTGATTTCCATATCATTCAACCACTTTTCAAGCACACCGTATTTAGCTTCAATCGGACTTCTAAGTGGTCCTATAACTAGAACTGTCTTCGTATATCCCTTGGTAACAGCGACTAAGTTTTCCATTGTTCCCTCGCCCCCATCTGCTACAGGGACAAGAACCGTTTCTGCATTTGGAAGCGCTTGGAAAACACCTTTTTCAATCGATCGTGCAGCTTCCATCGCTGTGACACTGCCTTTAAATGAATCTGGAGCGATAACTATTTTAATCTTTAACTCCCCCTTTATTCAACCGTTTACAACAACTAGCATTCATTTATAATAAAATTATAGTCCTGCCTTTAATATTGTACGGGCTATTGCGCTCCGAGCATTGGTTATTTTTGATATGCAAGTACAATTCCCGCGAATGTTTTCGCGATCATTTCCATTGCAGGTTCGTGAAAGTCAAAACGTTCATGATGATGTGGAAAGACATTATCTGTGTCATCCATTTTTGCTCCAACGAAGAAAAATGCACCTGGAATTCTTTGCAGAAAATAAGAAAAGTCTTCAACCGGCATAATTGGTTGAGTTTCCACCAAAACGTCCATACCAAATGCATCCGTTACCACTTGGCGGACAATATTCACTTGTGTTGGATGATTCCAAAGTGCGTCATAGCCTTTTTCTATTTGGACTTCAACTTCACAACCGAGTCCACGACCTACAAATTGTGCAAGTTCAATTAGACGTTTGCCGGCAAGCATTCGCAAGTCCTCATCAAAGACGCGAATTGTCCCTTCCATAACTGCTTTCTCAGGAATGACGTTATCCGCATCCCCTGCATGAAACTTCCCTATCGAAATGACAAGTTCTTTCAATGGGTCTGCATTGCGGCTTACAATCGACTGTAGGGCAACCATAATATGACCGGCTGCCAGAATCGGGTCTGCCCCATTTTGCGGTTCCGCCCCATGTGTTCCAGAACCATTTACAGTGATTTTTATCGTATCTTCTCCAGCCTGTAAATAACCATCACGCACATAGACATAACCCGCCTCCATATTGGACTGTAGATGGGCACCGTAAATCGCATCGACGTTTTCAAGGCAACCATCTTCAATCATTGCCCTTGACCCACCAGGTGGCAGTTCTTCCCCGAACTGATGAATGAGCACAATAGTTCCCTGAAGTTGGTCCTTTACTGAATTCAAAGATTTCGCAAACCCTAGTAATGCTGCAGTATGACCGTCATGCCCACAAGCATGCATGACTCCGGGAACAGTTGATTGATAAGGGACATTTTTAGCATCTTGAATTGGCAACGCATCAAAATCCGCTCTAAATGCAATTGTTTTCCCAGACCTCCCACCACGAATTATCCCCGTGACTCCTCTTCCACCAACCCCCCGCCTAACTTCAATTCCCAAGTCTTCCAAGTAGTTCGCGATGAAATTAGGCGTTTCAATCTCCTGATGTGATAGCTCAGGATGCATATGTAAATGACGACGAATCTTTATCATTTCCATCCTAGCATCCGATATATTCTTGAATATCACTTCTTTTAGCATTCATAATTCTCCTTCCATTTAATGAATTTAAATTGTAGCCCTTCTAGTCAGTTAATCATAAAGCAATAGAGAAAGGAAATCCTAATTTCCCTTTATTCATTTTTGCATAATTATACTTGTGCAAGAATGAACATACATGTTATACTTTTCAACGTTATCAACTATTTACATAAAAAAATCTTCCCTATTTTTAAATATCTATTGCCGCTATTCTGAAAAATCAGTACAATTTATTTACTTCTAAATAATAATTCAAAATTGAATAATGTCATTCTGAGGAAAGGTGGTCGTATGTTAGGATTTTTCTTACATCCAAATTCAAGGGAAGAAATTATCGATTCATATGACGAAGACATCATCGTAACCAATCACGCAGGTATCATAGTAAAAGCCTCGCAAATTAGTGGAAGAAATTATGGTATACAAGCTGAAGAGTTACTCGGAAAGTCCGTTTATGCGCTGGAGAAAATGGGGATATTCTCGCCTGCCATAACACCTCTAGTACTTCAACAGAAAAAGAAAGTAGTCATTATACAATCCACACCTGCTGGACAGAAAGTACTTATTACTGGTATGCCTTTTTTTAATGAATCGGGTGAAGTTGAATTTGTAATGAGCTATTCATATGAAGTAGCAGAACTTCTGGTTATTCAGGAATACATGAAAGATCTTGAACTTGAAATGTCTTTGGCAAAACAAGAACTATCTCACTTACGTAAAGAAAATCTTACAATTGATGGGCTGACGATTGAAAGCAGATCAACTCGAATCGCCTATGAAACTGCACGTAATGCAGCCGCACTAGACGTCTCCATTTTCCTTTATGGAGAAGCAGGAACCGGGAAAACGACAATGGCAAAGGTCATTCACAATGAAAGCACTCGTAAAGATGGGCCATTCATTGAAATCGACTGCGAAACAATACCTGAAGCGATGTTTGAACGAGAATTATTCGGTGGTGAGTTTGAAAACACAGAAACCGGATTGTTGACGTTATCTCATGGAGGTACACTCTATTTAAAAGGGATTAATAAGTTGTCTGTTCATTTACAAGGGAAACTGATGAGTGTTTTAAAAGCACGTGAATACACACCTATCCATTCAACGATAGCCATTCCACTTAATGTGAGACTCATCAGCTCTTCCGAAAGTGTTCTTACAGATGCATTACTTGGAAAAGAATTTCACCGAGACTTATATTATTTACTTCATATTGTGCCTATTTATTTAAAACCATTACATGAGAGAAAAGAAGATTTGAGTGCTTTAATTACATTTTATTTGCATCACTTTGCCAGTTATCACCATACCGAGAAGAGAATTGCAGATGATTTGTTTAACCATCTACTTCGACTTGAATGGACGAGTAATCACAGCGAGCTGAAGAATGTAATGGAACGACTTGTTGTTCAAAGTAATTCTTCTATTATCACGTCGATAGACTTACCACCAGAATACCGCAAGGAAACCACAAATGATTTGTCTATTATTCATCTTGAAGGTCGTACGCTCCCAAGCATTTTAGAAGACGTAGAAATGAAAGTCTTAAGAGACGCACAAGAGCGCTATCGAACAACAACTGAAATTGCGAAATTCTTAGGAATAAGTCAACCTTCCGTCGTACGCAAACTAAAAAAATACAATGAATTTCAATAGGAGTGTCTAGATTGTCTCTACAAAACAATGAAAAACAAGATTGGCTTCATATGGTCGACAATATCGGAAACTTTCTAGCACCAAGCATGGCAAAAGACCATCCGAATTTACCGGTTGTTAAAGCTGAGGGATGTTATTACTACGGCGCTGATGGTAAAAGGTATTTAGACTTCACATCTGGTATTGCCGTGGAAAACGTCGGTCATCGTCATCCCAAAGTAGTTCAGGCGATAAAAGACAGTGCGGACAACCTTATACATGGTCCCTCGGGCGTCATCATTTACGAATCAATTCTAAAACTCGCTGCGGAATTACAATCGATTTTGCCACCAAAACTCGATAACTTCTTTTTCGCAAATAGTGGTACTGAAGCGATTGAAGGTGCATTAAAACTTGCCAAGTACACTTCTCGCCGACCTTATATTGTTTCTTTTACAGGATGCTTCCACGGACGTTCAATGGGCGCATTAAGCGTTACAACATCTAAAAGTAAATACCGAAAACATCTGCAACCCACATGGCTTTCATATCAATTGCCATATGCTTTACCTGAATATCTTCCTGAAGGGGCAGATCCTGAAGTCTTCTTCCCTGAAAAACTAGAACAAGACGTAAAAAAACTTTTCAGTCACCAAGTTGACCCTGAAGAAGTCGCCTGCATGATCATCGAACCAGTTCTCGGCGAAGGTGGCTACATCATTCCGCCAAAGGCATGGCTTAAAAAAGTTCGTGAAATTTGCGACCGTCATGGCATTCTTCTTATTTTCGATGAAGTCCAAACAGGGTTTGGCCGTACTGGTAATTGGTTTGCTGCACAGACATTTGATGTTAAACCGGACATCATGGCGATTGCTAAAGGGATTGCTGCAGGACTTCCGTTAAGTGCGACGGTCGCCTCCAAGGAACTGATGGATCAATGGCCGCTCGGCACACATGGAACGACTTTTGGCGGTAACCCTATAGCTTGTTCTGCTGCCCTTGCTTCTCTTGAAGTGATGAAAGAAGAAAAGTTATTGGAAAACGCGACCGAAATGGGTGCCTATGCAAAGAAACGCCTGCTTGAAATGAAAGAGAAGCACCCAGTTATTACCGATATTAGAGGTGTCGGCTTGATGATTGGTATCGAACTCGGTAATCCTGATTCGGGTGAACCTGATGGCGAAGCCGTAATGACTGTACTAGATAGTTGTCTCCAAAAAGGCGTTCTGTTCTACTTATGCGGTAACTCGGGTGAAGTAATCCGGATGATTCCCCCGCTTACAATAACGAAAGAGCAGATTGACGATGGATTGAACGTATTGGATGAAGCTTTAACGGAATTCGAAAATAAAACCAATTGAGAATGGAGAGATTTAATATGAAAAAATGGTCAGGAATTGCACTTCTACTCGTTTTAGTTATGAGCGTACTAGCGGCATGTGGAACGAAAGATGAGGCGGATAGCGGAACAACAGGTACTTCAGATACGGAAGAAACCAAGATTCTTAAGATGGGAACTTCAGCTGATTACCCTCCTTTCGAATATGTTGACACTGCGGTAGGTGATGAAATTATTGGCTTCGATATAGATTTAGCAAAAATGGTTGCTAAAGAACTTGGCTATGAGCTTGAAATTGAAGATATGGATTTCAATGGCCTAATTCCAGCGTTACAAGCAAAGAGCATTGACATGGTCGTTGCAGGTATGGACGGCAACAATGAAGAACGTAAAAAAGTAGTGGATTTTTCAACAGCATATTTCACAGCAACAAATCTGGTAATTACAGCAAAAGACAGCAACATCAATAGTGCGGAAGATCTTAAAGGTAAAAAAGTAGGCGCACAAACAGCTTCTGTTCAAGAAAAAGGTGCGCAATCACTTGAAGAACAATTTGGGTATACAGTCGAAAGCCGGGACCGTGTTCCAGATTTATTCCAAGAAATCAAATCTGGCCATCTTGATGCAATCGTAATTGCGGATGTAGTGGCAAATGGCTACATCGAGTCAGATAAGGACCTATCCAGTTTTGAGCTTCCTGAAGAGCACAAATTAGGTTTATCAATGGCATTCCAAAAGGACAGTCCATTGACTGCTGAATTCGACCAAGCCCTAAAAGAATTACAAGACAAAGGCGAAGTGGAAAAACTAGTTTTGAAATGGTTCAGTAACTAAGCAACTAAGTCAGATAGGAAGAGAGGGTGTAACCCATGAATTTAGACTTTACACAAATTGCTCCCTCGATTCCTTATATTCTGCAAGGAATCGCGGTCACTCTAAAAATTGTTGGCGTTGCGGCACTTATTGGTTTTGCAATCGGAATTCTTTTGGCATTATGCAAAATCGGACCATTTAAAGGACTCAAATGGTTTGCGGATATCTATACGTCCATTTTCCGTGGAACACCGTTAATTCTCCAACTTCTTTTAATCTATTACGGTACCCCACAACTTTTTGATATAAAAGTCAGTGCGTATACCGCAGCTATCTTGGCATTCGGTTTAAATTCGGGTGCATATATCTCAGAAATTATTAGAGCTGGTATTTTAGCTGTAGATAAAGGACAGCTAGAAGCTTCAATGGCGCTCGGTATTCCTTATAAGAAAATGATGAAAGATATCGTTCTACCGCAAGCTTTGAAAAATATTTTACCCGCATTAGTAAATGAGTTTATAACGTTAACGAAGGAATCCGCGATTGTCACTGTAATTGGTGTCACGGACATTATGAGAAGATCTTATATTGTCGGTGGTAGCACTTATCGCTATTTTGAATCCCTTATCTTCGCAGGTGTCATCTACTATCTAATGGTAATTGTGTTAACACTTCTTGGGAAAGTGATTGAAAGGAGGATGAGAAGAAGTGATTAAGATTCAGAATCTCCGTAAAAACTTCGGGAAAGTTGAGGTTTTGAAAGGTATTTCAACCACCATTAAACAAGGGGAAATCATCGCGATTATTGGCCCTTCAGGTTCCGGGAAATCAACATTTCTTCGTTGCATCAATCTCCTTGAAAATCCCTCTAGCGGACAAATATGGGTGAATGAAAATGAAGTGACAAATCCCAAAGTGAATATCATGAAGGTTAGAGAACAAGTGGGAATGGTATTTCAACAGTTTAACCTCTTCCCTCATAAGACTGTTCTTGAAAATATTATATATGCACCAATGATGGTAAAAGGTACTTCGAAGAATGATGCAGAAATTCTTGGACGTGAATTATTAAAAAAAGTGGGCCTTTCCGAAAAAGAGAAAGAACATCCAGTAAGGTTATCAGGTGGGCAAAAGCAGCGTGTAGCAATTGCAAGGGCTTTGGCAATGTCACCTGAAATGATGCTGTTTGATGAGCCGACTTCCGCCCTTGACCCCGAAATGGTTAAGGAAGTACTGGAAGTTATTAAATCTTTAGCGGTAACGGGAATGACAATGGCAATTGTCACACATGAAATGGGATTTGCAAGAGAAGTGGCAGATCGCGTGTTATTTTTAGACGATGGTCAATTAGTAGAAGATGCCCCCCCTGCCGAGTTCTTCTCTTCACCAAAGAGTAAACGAGCACAAGACTTTTTAGAGAAGATTTTGTAAATTAAATAATTATATAATTACTACTACCAGTTACTCAGCAAACTATTTAAGCCGAGTAACTGGCTTTTTGTTTTAACGCATAAAGTTCAAGTCTAATCCACAGACTATAATAACGAAAACAATAATTCACTTGGAAATAGGATTATGTAACTGACGCGGATAGTGCGAGTCGTATCTATTATATTTCAATGAAATTGGCCTCTACGTAGTTATGATATCGTACGCCTAATAATGATAAATTAATTTTACTTTTTCTAAAAATAACTATATTGACTAGGAATTAGACGTGCTATAATTAGTATTGTTTTCACATGAGAGGCGTGATGTTAGGGTTGGAAAATAAGCTGAAGCTATATGGCTTTAACAACCTCACCAAGACACTTAGCTTCAACATCTATGATGTTTGCTATGCGAAAAGTGAGCGGGAGCAAAGTGAATATATCGAGTATATTGATGAACAATATAATTCTGAGAGATTAACGGCTATTCTCCATGAAGTGACCGAAATTATTGGTGCTCAAGTTTTGAATGTTAGTAAGCAGGATTATGATCCCCAGGGTGCGAGCGTAACAATTCTTATCTCTGAAGGTTCCTTTCCTGGACCACTGATTGACGGCCCTTACAGTCAAGAGGAACTGTCAATTTTTAAAACCCGTAATACAGTTGTAGGTCATTTGGACAAAAGTCATGTGACTGTGCATACATATCCTGAATATCACCCAGATAACTCGATTGCTACTTTCCGGGTAGATATCGATGTCTCGACGTGTGGTAAAATATCACCTTTGAATGCACTGGATTATCTGATTGGCAGTTTTGATTCGGATATTATAACTACTGATTACCGCGTGCGTGGGTTTACTCGTAGCATTGAAGGGAAGAAAGTATATATAGATCATGCTATGGAATCCATCCGGGATTATATTGACAGTGAAACCTTGCTGAAATACGATTGGAAAGATATTAATGTCCATCAATCAAATATTTTCCACACGAAACTATTGATAAAAGACATAAACTTACAAAATTATTTGTTTAATACGAATGTCTCTGAGCTTCCTATTAGTGAAAGACTCGAGATTACAACGATGTTACGTAGAGAAATGACAGAGATTTTTAACGGTTCTAATATAGATGAATAAGGGGTGATAACGTGACAAATCATTTGCAACATAGAGCCCCCATCATGGAGGCCCTCAATCAATATAAATCTATGCGTGTCGTCCCTTTCGATGTCCCTGGTCATAAACGCGGAAGAGGTAATCCTGAATTAGCTGCATTCTTAGGTGAGCAATGCCTGACCATGGATGTCAATTCCATGAAGCCGCTTGATAATCTATGTCATCCGGTTTCAGTAATCAAAGAGGCTGAAGAATTAGCTGCTCAAGCCTTTAATGCAAAGAATGCCTTTTTCATGGTGAATGGGACAACATCTGCTGTACAGGCAATGATCATGACGGCATGCAAAGCTGGAGATAAGATCATTATGCCTCGCAACGTTCATCGTAGCGCCATTAATGCACTCATTTTAAGCGGTGCTGTACCCATTTATGTAAATCCCGGCGTCCACAGTGAACTCGGTATTCCCCTAGGGATGTCCGTAAAAGATGTGGAACAAGCTATTTTAGAGAATACAGATGCTAAAGCCATTCTTATCAATAACCCTACTTATTATGGGATTTGTTCTAACTTGAAGGCACTAACCGATCTAGCCCATAAGCATGGCATGCTCGTCCTTGTAGATGAAGCACATGGCACGCATTTCTACTTCGGTAATAACCTCCCTGCTTCTGCAATGTCAGTTGGTGCTGATATGGCATCCGTTAGTATGCACAAATCTGGAGGTTCATTGACACAAAGTTCATTTTTATTGATTAATAATGACGTAAGTGAAGGTTATACACGACAAATTATTAATTTGACGCAAACAACAAGCGGTTCTTACTTATTGCTATCCTCTTTAGATATCTCAAGACGAAGTTTAGCTCTTAATGGGATAGAGATTTTTAAAAAAGTAGCAGAAATGGCGCAATACACCAGGGATGAAATCAACAAAATTGATGGCTATTACGCCTATTCAAGAGAGCTTATTAATGGAGATACCATTTACGACTTTGACGTAACGAAACTCTCGGTAGATACGCGTGAAATCGGATTGGCTGGAATTGAAGTATATGATATTCTGCGAGATGAGTATGATATTCAAATCGAGTTTGGCGATATCGGTAATATTTTGGCCTATATTTCTGTTGGCGATAGGCATTTGGATTTGGAACGTTTAGTAGCTGCCTTAGCAGAGATCAAACGTCGCTACTCTAAAGATAAAAACAGGATTTACATTCATGAATATATCAGTCCGTTGGTGGTTTTAACCCCGCAAGAGGCCTTTTATGCACCCAAGCAAAAGTTACCTATCTCAGAAAGCGCGGGTTATATTTCCAGCGAATTCGTGATGTGCTACCCACCTGGCATCCCTATTCTAGCTCCAGGTGAACGAATTACAAAAGAGATTTTAGATTTCATTGATTACTCAAAAGTAAAAGGTTGTTTCCTAACCGGTACTGAGGACAGCAATATTGAAAATATTAATGTATTGAAGGAGTTGGTGGAATGAATTTATGGTACACAGAAAATCATTCGCCCAATGTCCGTTTTTCATTGAAAGTGGAAGAGCACCTCTACACCGGTAAAAGTGATTTTCAAAAAATCGATATTTTACAAACGGCAGAGTTCGGAAGAGTTCTAACACTTGATGGACTGGTCATGTTGACAGAAAAGGATGAATTCATTTATCACGAAATGATTACACATGTTGCACTTGCGACTAATCCGGTTATCAAAAAAGTGCTAGTTATCGGAGCAGGTGATGGTGGAACAATCCGCGAGTTAACTGCCTATCCGACGATTGAGGAAATCGATATGGTGGAAATTGATAAATTGGTTGTAGATGTATGCAAGGAATACTTGCCACAGACGGCCTCAAAACTGGATGACCCTAGAGTCAAATTACACTTTGAAGACGGGTTAAAATTTGTTCGCAGGATTGAAAATGAATATGATTTAATTATCGTGGATTCAACAGACCCATTTGGTCCAGGCGAAGGATTATTCACTAAAGAATTTTACGGCAACTGTTACAAAGCTCTAACTGATGATGGAATTCTTGTAAATCAGCACGAAAGTCCATTTTACGCTGAAGACGCACTCGGGATGAGGAAAGCACATCAAAAAATTGTAGGGTTCTTCCCTGTTTGTAAAGTGTATCAATTTCATATGCCCACTTATCCATCCGGACATTGGTTATTTGGTTTCGCGTCCAAAAAGTTTGACCCTATTCAAGATTTGGATGTAGCGGCTTGGAACGAACTTGGCTTGAAAACGAAGTATTACAATACGGGTATACATGTCGGTTCATTCGCTCTTCCAAACTATGTAAAGGAGCAATTAAAAGATGTTGAATAGAAATATTGAAACGTTTATTGGCTGTGACAATGAATATGATGAATCAAAAATCGTCATTTTCGGTGCCCCTTTCGACTCAACGACTTCTTTCCGCCCAGGTACTCGATTTGCTAGTAAAGCCATGCGCGGTGAATCGTTTGGTATTGAGACGTATAGCCCCTATCAGGATAGAGATTTGGAAGATATCACTGTATTTGACGGTGGCGATTTAGAATTAAGTTTCGGAAATACTTCTAGAGCGCTAGGACAAATTGAGGATTTTACAACTCAAATTTTGAATGACAGCAAGATCCCATGTATGATTGGCGGAGAACATCTAGTGACACTCGGTGCTGTAAGAGCTGTTGCTAAAAAACATCCCGACTTACATGTGATTCAGTTTGACGCACATGCAGATTTACGTGAGGATTATCTCGATGAGACTCTTTCTCATGCTACTGTCATACACAGGGTATGGGACTTGCTTGGAGATGATAAAATCTTCCAGTTCGGTATCCGCTCTGGCGACCGTAGCGAATTCCAATGGGGGCAAGACCACGTCTTTACTAACAAGTTCAACTTTAACGGTTTAGAAGAAATTGTTGATAAGCTTAAAGGAAAACCCATTTATTTAACCATTGATTTGGATGTCTTGGATCCTTCTGTTTTTCCTGGAACAGGTACACCTGAAGCTGGTGGTGTCAGCTTTATGGATTTACTGAATGCCATATTAACAGCGAGCGGTCTTAATATTGTCGCATGTGATGTAAATGAGCTATCCCCTATTTACGATCAAAGCGGCGTTTCCACAGCTGTCGCATGCAAAGTGTTAAGAGAATTGTTATTAGCAATTAATACCGACTAAAAGAATTTTTTATCTTAATTCTTATATGTAAATTAATTTCATAATTTCTAATTATAATTAAAAAACTTAACATTAACTAAATTTCGTTATCGATTACTCACTTGCATGGATGAGCTCCGTTGATTGTAACGAGAAGCGTCTGCCTGGAGTGTAAATCAACCTTGTTCAGAATTTAATACAATATCCTCTATATAATGAAATTGATTCAGATAACTAAAAATAATAAAATGGCGGTGTATATTAATGGGAAAAGCTTTAATTATTGGTGCTGGTGGAGTTGCAGGGGTCGTTGCTCATAAATGTTGTCAGGTTCCAGACGTGTTCGAAGAAATCTGTATCGCAAGCCGTACAGTTTCTAAATGTGACGCATTGAAAGATAAACTAGACGGCGGTCGTACTAAAATTCAAACAGCGCAAGTAGATGCGGACAATGTAGAAGAATTAGTTGAACTTATCAATCGTTTCCAACCAGATATCGTCATTAACGTTGCATTGCCTTACCAGGACTTAACGATTATGGATGCATGCCTTGCTACTGGCGTTGACTATGTCGATACGGCAAATTATGAACCACTTGACGAAGCCAAGTTTGAATACAGCTGGCAATGGGCGTACAGAGAACGTTTTGAAAAGGCGGGTATCACTGCCCTACTTGGTAGTGGTTTTGACCCTGGTGTTACAGGTGTCTTCTCTGCACATGCGTTAAAGCATCATTTCGATGAAATTCATACAATTGACATTGTAGATGCAAACGCTGGTGATCATGGTTATCCTTTCGCTACAAACTTTAATCCAGAAATTAACATCCGTGAAATAACAGCAAATGGTAGCTATTTTGAGAATGGTGAGTTTATCGAAACTCCGCCATTGTCAATTAAACGTGTTTATGATCTTCCTGAAATCGGTCCAAAAGATGTTTACTTGTTACATCATGAGGAATTGGAATCTCTTGCACTCAATATTACTGGTATCAAAAAGATTCGTTTCTGGATGACGTTCTCAGAGAATTATTTGAACCATTTAAAAGTACTTGAAAACGTTGGCATGACTTCTATTGAACCTATTATTTTCGAAGGTAAGGAAATTGTTCCATTACAATTCTTAAAAGCAATCTTACCGGATCCTTCTTCCCTAGGTCCTAGAACAGTAGGCAAAACGAATATCGGCTGTATCTTCACAGGTATCAAAGATGGCGAAGAGAAAACATATTATGTCTATAATGTCTGTGACCATCAAGAATGTTATGCAGAAGTCGGTTCACAAGCGATTTCTTATACAACCGGGGTACCTGCAATGATTGGTGCTATGCTTGTTATGACTGGTAAATGGAAGAATCCCGGCGTACACAATATCGAAGAGTTCAATCCTGATCCATTCATGGAAGCACTCAACAAATACGGTTTGCCATGGCAGGAAAGCTTCAATCCTGAACTGATTGACTGAGGAGGACTAACATTGAACATTGACTTGAACACACTCCCCTCCCCCAGCTATGTAGTAGACGAAGGTTTACTCATTAAAAACTTGGAGAAATTGAAATCAGTTATCGATCGGACCGGATGTAAGATTCTACTCGCACAAAAAGGGTTTTCGATGTTCTCCGTGTATCCGTTGATAGGAGAATACTTGAATGGCGTAACGTCTAGTTCCGTCCATGAAGCAAGACTAGGCTATGATGAAATGGGTAAAGAGGTACATACCTACGCACCCGCTTTTTCTGAATCGGAGTTTGAGGAGATTCTTACTTACTCAGATCATATCGTCTTTAATTCATTCCAACAATATAATCAGTTCAAGGGCAAAGTACAGAACCATTCGAAGCAAATCGAAATCGGGCTGCGCATTAACCCCGAGTACTCTGAAATCGAAGTCGATATGTACAATCCCTGTTTTTCACATTCAAGATTTGGTATAACGCTTGAAAACTTTGAAGAAGACCAGCTTGAAGGTATCGATGGCCTACACTTCCATACAATGTGTGAACAAAACTCTGATACACTTGAAAGAACTTTACAAGTTGTAGATGAAAAGTTTGGAAAGTATATTCAAAATATGAAGTGGATCAACTTCGGAGGCGGTCATCATATTACAAGACCGGATTATGATATTGAAACACTCATTCGTTCAATCCTGTTTATGAAGGAGAAATATGGAGTTCAAGTGTATTTGGAGCCTGGTGAAGCTGTAGCACTAAATACCGGTTATTTGGTTGCTACTGTTTTAGACACCCTTCACAACGGAATGCCGATTGCCATTTTAGATACTTCAGCAGCTTGCCATATGCCTGATGTACTTGAAATGCCTTATCGCCCTGAAATCATTGGCGCAGGACTTCCGAACGAAAAAGCTTACACCTATCGATTTGGTGGACCTACTTGCCTTGCAGGTGACGTAATTGGTGATTACTCTTTTGATGAGCCTTTAAAGCCTGGCGACAAACTGGTCTTTTGTGATATGGGTCATTACTCAATGGTGAAAAACAATACTTTTAATGGTGTTAATTTACCTTCTATCGTTTTGAATACAGTTAACGATGGTGTTAAAGTGATTAAACAATTTGGCTATGAAGACTTTAAGAGTCGTTTATCTTAAACTGAACGAATATCAATAATAAGCCAGCAACTCAGTGGGTTTAACCCGTCGAGTTGCTGGCTTTTTTGATACAGTTAACGCGCGTTTTAGTTAATGACTAGTTATTCCACATCAAGACTACACCCCGGCATCCCCGGAACTTCTCCACTCGTTGGTGTCAGTCTCTTTTGACGGCATTGTTCCTCAAGGATCCTCGCTAACACGCTTTGAGTAATGGCAGATTCTATTGTTGCAAATACCGGATCCGCTAGGTTTGTTTTTTCTAACGGATCCTTTGTGAGGTTGTAGAGTTCATATTGCTCCGGGACTGGCTCTGTTTTTGTCACTGGGACGCGGTAGCCATCTTGTTCGGTTATGACTGTATCGCTATTGCCTGGAACCGTCCAAAACTTGGGATTGTCAAAATAACGTGCGAATTTCCATATTTCTTCAGTATTATCTTTCCCTGTTTCAAGCCTGGTGATCACCGCCTCGATGTCACTTGGCTCAACTACTGTTTTATATGGTTTGCCTGTGATGGCATTCGTTTGTTGTAAACCTTTGAAGACATTGTCATCTGTCATAAAGTAGAGCGGTTCATTTGCACCAAAAAACTTTTTATGCCCATAAAGTAAAGGCGTCAAATTCCGACCAACTAATGGAAGTGCTTCCGTGTGATTTTTTGAAAGCTTTTCTCGAATTAAGTCAACGTTTATTCCCGTTAGTCCCAGCAATGTTGGAAGTACGTCGACGTGACTTGTAAGCATATCTGTACATTTAGCTCTCTTGAATAGAGCTGGACTATGAATGATCAATGGAACATGAATCGATTCTTCGTACATGTTATACCATTTTTGATAGAGGCCGCCGTGTGCGCCCAGTAGTTCTCCATGATCAGATGTAAATACAACAATTGTGTTGTCATAGAAACTCGAGTTTTGAAGGGCCAATAAGATTTTTAGCATTTCATCATCGACCTTTTTTTGTAAGCTGTAATACAATTGGCGGTAAAAATTGTTGTCAATTATCGGCTGCAATGCTTTAGGATACGTAACACGATAGCTTTCATGGACTGATGGTTTAGTTAACAACGACTCCCCTACTGTCGGAGCTGGTGGGATGTACGGAAGTGTTGGGTCGACTTCAAAGTTAAAGTTCGGGGAAATAGCGGATAGCACACCATATAACGCGATATCATGGGGATTTATGAAGGAGCACTTTATAAACCAAGGTGTCTCGTCTTTCGTGCATGTTGAAATTTCATTTAGCGATTTGATCAGCTCTACTGCTTCTGCTGCATACACTTCGTCCCGACCACTTGTGCCTATTCCCGCAGAGGAACCGGAATTTCGCGGGTTTGACCCATGAGGTTCCGGACCAACCCAATCAGAGTATCCAAAAGAGTCAAGACGGTTCGCTTTTTCATATAATTCTTCTTTTTCTTTAGTAGGAACTCCAGTCATTGGATTATAGCTGGGTAAAGCATTATGCGTACCGGGGATTAAGATATCTTCGTCTGACGCATGCCATTTCCCCTTCCAAAAGGTATCATATCCTGCAGCTCGAAAGTAATCCCCCGTCGTTGGAACAGTGTTTGGATCAAGCCAAAATACATCTGGGTCAAACGACTCCTTAGCAGCTCCAGGAGTTTGAGTAACTCCATGAAGAGAAGGATATTGCCCTGTATATAATGTTGCGCGACTTGGAGAGCAAGCGGTGCTACCAGCATAATGATTGAAAAACTCCATACCATTCTTCCGCAAAAATTCTTGCGCAACTAGATTTTCTTTTCGCCATTCCTTCAATTCTTTTGTTTCATAGACAGATGGGAAGCGTTCCTGATCAACCATTAAGAAGAGAATATTTGGTTGCTGCTTCTTCTTATGGGGGTATTTTTTTCTACTGTAATCCATATTCATCCTCCTAGTTATATATTATATGTTGAAGGATGCCACATCAAATGAGTTATTAGCTAAATCCTAGCTTGCCTCACTTTTCACTTGTCATTCTATATTCCTGTAGCGGGAATTCTAGTGTTAATAGTAATCAGTCACATCATATATACCAATTAGAGGTGTGTGAATGTGATGACATAGACATTTGGTAAGTAAGTCATATTTTTAGAATTGGGTATTTTTAGAACTATAGTATAAAAAATGCCAGTTTCCCGTATTCAGGGAGCTAGCATTTCCTTGTTCTTTACCAGGTTTTTAAAAATTTAACTGTATGGATACGTCCCGCTTCTATAAGGGCTACTCTTGTTTCTTCATCCAAATCAAACTGTGTTGCACTATAGTCATCAACTGGAATGAAAATAATATTTTTTTCATGTTTGCGCGAAATATACTTTTCGTCGTGTGCATTTTTCATCGTTGAAAAGAGTGCCTCGAACAAATCCAATGCATTGTCGATTTTATGCCCTGGCATTTCTTCCTGGTTGCGGCTTAACTTGAGACCTAGGACTGGTCGTTCTTTTTTTCCGTCCATGTCTTCAAATATCCACATCGGAAAATTGCTTAACACTCCCCCGTCAACAACGATTGTATCACCTGACCCAACTTTCAATCTTACAGGCTCGAAGAAGAAAGGAATTCCACAGCTCATTCGTAAAGCACGTGCAATTGGAAAGGTTGCTTCTGATAGTCCATACCATTTTAAATCGTCAGGAAGAACAATCATCTTACCATTCGTTAAATCTGAGGCAACCAGTTTCAATGATCCGGGTGGCAAATCTGCAAATGTATACACCCCTTTTTCCGCTAACTTTTCTAAGAACCAATTCTCCAAAGCTTTGCCCTGATATAAGCCAAGCCGCCAATACAGCTGAAACCATTTCATTAGCTGTAAGGGAATAATTGTTTTTCGCGGATCAAGAAGTACCTGGAAATCTTGTTCATCCAACATAATTTCAATTTCCTTCGCAGAATACCCCGCAGCTATGAAACAGGCAAGTATTGCACCCGCACTCGTTCCTGCTACACGCTGAAATTTGTATCCCTTTTCTTCTAGTACTTGATACGCCCCTACTAATGCAAATCCTTTTAAACCTCCCCCTGAAAAAACCCCATCTATTAACATAGATTATCTCCCCCATTTTCATGCCTTGTTACACTGTAGAGGGAACGGAGATAATTTAGAACGAACTACTCGCTGCATGCATCAGATTATGGAGATTATTTTTGGATATGATCGGTCGGGTAACATACAACATAGTCTGTCCCTATTACAGATGAAGTTAAATTGAAGCAACATGCAATCTATCGATTCCAAGAACCTAAAAAAGAAGAGACGAATGTCTCTTCTTTTTTGATTAGCACATTTCCAGTTTAGCAACACTGCTACTGACAATTTGTTGAATTTCTAAACCGTCAAGTGTTTCTTTCTGCATTAATGCTTCAACTAATTCATTAAATTCTGGTGCATGTCCGGCAATGAGGCTTTCCGTCTTGCGAAGCGCATCCTCAAATAGAAGTTGCATTTTTGCTTCTTTTTCAACTTTATTAAAGGTTAACCTAAAACCGTCTTGAAGTAATCCTGTATCTACCATTTGCTCAATAATTTCTTTCGCTTGTTGGACATCTCCGCCCACACCGATACTGTGCTCACCTAGATAAACCCGTTCGGCAACTCCACCCGCTAGGATCATGCTGACTTGGTCTAGTAGTTCACTATACGTGGACAAGTGAAGCTCCTTCTGAATCGGCGCGACATATCCAAGAGCTTGTCCTCGCGGAATAATTGTCGCCTTTCGTACAGAACCAGGTTTTGTTAGTTCTGCTATTAACGCATGCCCAGACTCATGAATGGCTACTCTTCTTTTTGTTACCGGATCATTCATAGATCGGGAGGCACTGCCTAAAATGGTGCGATCAATCGCAAAATCAAGGTCTGTTTTATCAATTTGTTCTCGCCCATCACGGATTGCTCTTCTACTGGCAGTTTTGAAAAGCGAACTTAGCTCTGCACCAGAAAATCCTGACGTACTTTCCGCTAGAATGTCCAATGAAGCAAAGACTTCATCTGTTAAGAGCTTACCTCTCGTATGAATATCAATAATTTCTCTTCTACCCGTCATATCAGGCAAAGGTACTTGGAAAGAATAATCAATACGACCTGGACGAAGAAATGCTTCATCCAACATGTCTTTTCTATTCGTTGCCGCTATAAACAGCACACCATCATTATTATTTCCACCATCTAACTGCACAAGTAATTCCGTTAATGTTTTTTCGGATTCTTCGCCGCCATGCGTTTTCCGTTTACCGGCAAGCGCATCGACTTCATCTATAAAAATGACTGCTGGCTTTTGCTTTCTTGCATTCTCAAATAGTGAGCGTATGCGTGATGCACCAACTCCAACAAATAATTCCGTAAAAGCCGAACCACTGGATGAATAAAATGTCGCACCAATTTCTTTTGCAATTGCTTGTGCAAGCAACGTTTTTCCGGTTCCAGGAGGTCCATATAACAGAATTCCTTTAGGTGGTTCAATACCTACTTGTGAAGATCGTTTTGGATCTTTCACAATGGATAATGTCTGTAAAATCTCTTCCTTCATTTCTTCTGAAAGTCCACCAATATCTTGCATTGTAATATCGGGTAGTGGAGTAGCTTTAGCCGCGCTATTTTTCATGGAAGACGCACCGACACCAATCTTCCCTTTTTTATGAAGAATGAATATAGTAATTAAAAATGATATGAACAAAGCCCACAAAATCAAACTGCCAAAGGAATTTGGAGTGGAATATTTATATGAAATAGGATATTTTTCTACAAGTTGTTCGACTAATTGACTTTGAGGACGAACTTGGACGATGTATTGCTTGTCATCCGTCTTTACGTACAAAGTACCATCAGACGATTCTTTAAGTGAGACTGAATTGTCTTTTTTGGCTTGGATAATATTTTCAAGTTCTGAAAATGTGATTTCAATTCCTTTATCTGCATCAAAGACATACCACCCCACACTTGCTGCTGTTCCCACGACTAAGAGGACAAGGACGACAATCTTTGTTGCAAATTTCGAAATAAGTTTCAAGCCCTACAACTCCTTCTCTAATATAAGTCTATTATAAGCCCTAACTTGCTCATACAAAAGGTTAAATGATGAATATTTTTGTACAAAGGGTGAACAAAGACCAAATCAGTTAGATAATTCTGTCGATTAAAAAATAGGCCAATTCCTCAATATTATTGGAGTAGATATGGACATAGCCGCCCGGCATGAAATTTAGGTGATTTCAAATTCTAGTACCTTTATGTGAGTCATAAGATATCACATACCCTTTATGAAATTCCTAATAAGCTGTGTAGTTTCTTTTCAAGCATTCTGATGCAGATTATATTCTCTAGCACCCAAAAGTATGTAATATACACCCCAAATGTATTGATTGATCGAAAAGAGACATACTACTGTGAAGTTTTATTATTCATTGATTATGTAACTTGATACTAGAGAAACACGTCTGTTATTGGAGGTAAATAGTTGACTCGTTCAAATATCAAGAAGATAAAGAAACGAAAAAAATGGCCATGGATAACCGGTATAGTTGTTCTTATTATTGGCGGATTTGCGTTAAGTGTCTTTTTAGACTTGACATCAACACTTAAAGATATGCATAAACCAATTGACCGAGAGGTATCTGAAAAACGTGAAGAAGTTGTTGTTTTAGATGAACAGGATCCATTTTCGGTTCTCGTTTTAGGTGTAGATGAACGAGAAGGCGATAAAGGACGTTCAGATACGATAATTGTGCTCGCAGTGAATTCCAAATTGATGACAACTAAAATAATTAGTATACCACGTGATACGTATACGGAAATTGTCGGTCATGGAACTTCAGATAAGCTTAATCATGCCTATGCGTTTGGAGGTATTCAGATGTCGATGGACTCGGTTGAAAATTTGTTGGATATTCCGATTGACTATGTAACAGAAGTTAATATGGAAGGTTTCCAAACCATTGTGGATGCCGTTGGTGGAGTTCAAGTGTCTAACCCATTTGGCTTCACACAAGACTCATTTCATTATGCAGCTGGTGAAATCACGTTAAGCGGTGAAGAGGCTTTATCATATGTACGGATGCGAAAAGATGATCCTAATGGTGATTTCGGGCGTCAAGATCGTCAGAAACAAGTCATTGAAGGTATATTACGTGAAGGGACCTCTATGACAAGTCTGTTGAATTACCGAACTGTATTCAACTCATTGGGTAAAAATATTAAGACGAATATGACATTCGATGAAATGGTTGACGTCCAGAAGAATTATCGAGATGCCGCAGTCAAAGTAGAACAGCTGCATTTTGAAAAAGGCGGAGGTCAACGATTGAATGGTGGAATTTGGTATTACATGATGGATGACATAGAATTGCAAGAAGTGTCAAGCATCCTAAAACAACATTTGGAATTGAAATAAGCCACGGAGATCACTCCGTGGCTTTTCCTAATTCCCTAAAATAAGGGTTCAATTAGGCCCTTACTTGCCCGTTTCCGTAAATGACGAATTTTGTTGTCGTCAGCGCCTTTAATCCCATCGGTCCTCTAGCGTGCAATTTCTGTGTACTAATACCGATTTCTGCGCCATACCCGAATTCAAAACCATCCGTAAATCGGGTAGATGCATTATGATAAACCGCAGCAGCATCCACATAATTCAAGAATTTTGTAGCGTTTTGTTCGTCATTAGTAATAATCGCTTCGGAATGCTTTGTTCCATATTGAGTGATATGAGATATGGCTTCTTCAAGCCCCCTTACCAACTTTACATTGATCATTAAATCCAAGTATTCTGTTGACCAATTTTGTTTAGATGCCAGCTGAACATTTTCACAATCTCTGACAACTGTTTCATCTCCATGTATTTCCACATTACTAATCTGAAGTTTATTAATTAACTCTTTTCCATATCTTTCAAACCATTTTTCATGCACTAAAATCGTTTCAATTGCATTACAAACAGATGGACGTTGAACTTTTGCATTTATCACAATTTCTTCGGCCATTAGTTGGTCCGCTGTTTCATCAATATATATATGACAATTTCCTGCTCCTGTTTGAATGACAGGGACCGTCGCCTCTCGAATAACTGTCTCTATTAACTTCTTGCCACCCCTTGGAATAAGCACATCCAAGTATTCGTTTAGCTTGAAAAGTTCTTTTGCAGTTTCCCTGCTTGTATCTTCAATCAGCTGAATAGATTCTTTCGGGACTTTGCTGTGTTCAAGTGCTGTGTGTATTGATTTTATAAGTACTTTATTCGAATGTTTAGCGGAAGAACTTCCACGAAGAATGACAGCATTACCAGTTTTAAGTGACAGAGTCGCAGCGTCAATCGTAACATTTGGCCTAGCTTCATAAATCATACCAATAACACCGATTGGCACTCTTTTCACTTTAATATGCAATCCGTTATCCTTCTCTATGGTCTCTACCGTTTCTCCGATTGGATCTTTTAAGTCAATTAGCAAACGAATAGCATTGGACATGCCTTGAATCCTATCGTTGGTGAGTAGTATACGATCCAAAACCCCTTCACTTAGCCCATTTTCTTTCCCTTCATTCAAATCCTTCTTATTCTCAACCAAAATCATTTCTTGATCCACCAGTAGTTGTTCGGCAATCAATCCCAGTGCGTGGTTTCTTTCTTCAGTTGTAATGTTCACTAGTGAATAGCTTGTTTCTTTCGCAATCTGACCTTTTCTTCTTACTTCTCCCATGTTACACACTCCTCATTTCTAAACTTTAACCCAACGATTACGATGAATCACTTCCACCGATACAGGGAATGATTCAATCGCGCTATCCTTTTGTCTACTTTCAATTCTGTTTAACAACTCATCGGAAGAATAACTTACTTCTCCTTTCCCCAACATGCCATTCAAACCAAAGACTTCCACTACATCCCCTTTTCCAAAAGTTCCATTCACTTTAAAAATACCTGCCGGCAATAAACTTTTCCCATTATTCAATAGAGCTTCTTCAGCACCTTGATCTACATAGAGCTTACCTGTCGATTCAGAATGGAGGATTATCCATTGCTTCCTGGTATTGATTTTTGTGTAACCGGCGTTGGAGACATAAGTTCCATCCCCATCACCCTGCAAAATTTCCAGTAATTTGTCCGAACCTTCACCTGTCCCAATAAAGACAGAAACACCTAGTGAAGTAGCTGTTTTAGCAGCCATTAGTTTAGACTTCATACCCCCTGTACCGACTTTCGACCCTGTGTCTTCAGCAATTTCCAGGTGAGCATCCGAAATTTCATTCACAAAATCCAAGCGCTTAGCTGACGAATTTGTACGAGGATTCGAGTCATAAAGACCATTTATGTCCGTTAATATAATCAACTGATCTGCATGGAGAAGACCACTGACCAAAGCAGATAGCATATCATTATCGCCAAACGTCAATTCTTCTACAGAGACAGTATCGTTTTCATTGATAATCGGTAAAATTCCTCGCTCTATTAACTCTGTCAAGGTCGCAAGCGCATTTTTGTAGCTTTCACGATTAGAAAAATCAGTTCGTGTCAATAAAATTTGAGCTGGAATAATGTTATGTACACTGAATTTTTCTATATAAGATTGCATTAATAAGCCTTGCCCCACTGCTGCTGCGGCCTGTTTTCCTTTAGTGGTTAAAGGTCTTGATGGATAACCTAACCCCGCGAACCCAGCCGCTATCGCACCCGAAGAAACGACAAGTACTTCATGTCCTGCTTGATGAAGTTGAGCTAGTGCCTGAATATGATCTATAAATTTCAATTGATCAATTTCGCCTTTGTGATTTGTTAACGAACTGCTGCCTATTTTTACGACTATCCGTTGTTTTTTCATCAAATCTCTCACCTTTCTCTCTTTTCGAATAACAAAAAAGCCCTTTTGTCCTGTTATTAAGGACGAAAGGGCTTAGTTTCCGCGGTACCACCATAATTGGATGCGTGTGAACACATCCCGCTTATCCTCATAACGCCGAAGTTTGCGCCTATGTTTTGACATAGGACTACGAAGGCAGGTTCAGCGGTTTGTTGTGGAGGGATCTTCCAGCTGATAAATCCCACTCTCTATCACAACATGTATCCGCATACTAATCCTTCATCATCGTTCAGTTATTGTAGATTTTAAACAATCATACACTATAAAACTAAATTGTCAAGCATTTATCAGATTTCAGAATCTATTTATCCGGCTGTTACTTTGTTCCTTGTCCATGTAAAGATAGCAACTCTTACCCTCAGATTTTTAGCTGTTAAGGATCTATTTATATTGAAATATAGACTTCCATGGAATTCGGAGTGTGGATTATAGATCGCTTGGCGCTTTGGGGATGCCTCTCGCCATGAGCCTGGATTAATGTGTTGAGCATATATAGTTATTCAGCTTTATAATGCAATTCTTCAACAGTGAATTTATCCATCACTTCCAGATTTGGTTCGTACCCGATGCCATAAGCTTTCGGGACCGTAATATAGCCATCTATTGCAACCACTTCAGGCGTAATAACGTCCTCTTCCCAGTAACGGGATGAACCAGCTGTATCCCCCGGTAGAATGAAGTTTGGAAGTGTCGTAAGCGCTATATTATGCGCACGTCCAATTCCTGATTCCAGCATTCCACCGCACCAAACAGGAATATTTTTCTCCATGCAATAATCATGAATTTTCTTAGCTTCTGTCAATCCGCCAACGCGCCCTATTTTAATGTTGATGATCTGCGTACTACCTAGTTCGATAGCTTTCCGTGTATCTTCAAGCGAATGAATACTTTCATCCAAACAGACAGGCGTTTTCAATTGTTTTTGTAATTTAGCATGGTCAATAATATCATCGGAAGCAAGGGGTTGTTCAATCATCATCAAGTTGAATTCGTCCAGCTGTTTTAGAAGTTCAATATCGTCCAATGTGTAAGCCGAGTTTGCATCTGCCATTAATGGCACGTCAGGGAAACTCTTGCGCAACTCACGAATCACATTAATATCATAGCCAGGTTTGATTTTGACTTTAATCCGCTTGTACCCTTCTTCTATAAAACCGCCGACCGTTTCAACCAAGTCAGCAACGTTGTCGTGAATACCGATACTGATACCTACTTCAATTTTGTCGAGCTCTCCGCCTAGTGCATGTGCTAATGTTATTTTGTTTCGTTTCGCATAAAGATCCCAAACTGCACCTTCCAAAGTAGATTTTGCCATGTTATTTTTACGGATTGCTGCGAACAATTCACTCACTTCGTCCGGATGTTCCATTTTCTTGCCAAGCACAAGTGGAATAAGGAAATCCCGAATCATATGCAGATTTGTTTCAAGTGTTTCTTCGCTGTACCAGGGCGAGTGGAATGCGACCGACTCTCCCCACCCTGTATTTCCAAGTTCATCTTTCACTTCAAGCAATAAAAAGTTTTTATCTTGAAAGGTTCCAAAACTTGTTGTGAACGGATGTTTCATTCTCATTTTCATTTTGCGTATATTAATTTCTTTAATAATCATTTATATTCTCCTCCAGTTGTCGTAGGTAGTGGGATTGTTTCTCTTTTTACGACTTGGTAATAGTGAACGCCTTCTGTGGATTTGTTGACACCGATTAATGCATATCCAGAAGCGAATAACTGTTGAAAAATCATTCTGATTTTCATTCGCCAATCAAGTGCCAGTTCAGGTTCATTTTTTTTGATTAACTGATAATGCTCTGGAACAGGGATTTCGATACCTTCACTGTTTGCTGGGATATCTTTTTCATCAAATAACAGAATCGGGTTTCCTTTTGCTGACTGCCCGACTGTAAACGGTCGATCGTATCTTGAAATTTGTGGGTTCCACTTTCTTGCGACACGCTCGCTCGAAATCCACCACTCAATTTTAAAACGGTCGGTTGGTATACCTTTATTGAGTCCATCATCCATTTCTCCATACCAATTTTCCAAATAAGTACTGCAAATACCATATAGCTTTGTTGTATTCAGGTAGGCGTTACGACTCTCAAGCGGGTCAAATGTCCACGTGATTAAGTCGTATCCCATCTCAGCAGCTAATTTTAGTTGTTCATCTTTTAACTGCTTTCCGATACCCATCAGCTGATAGTCTGGATGAATTCCGAGCATATGTGAACAGAGATACGTTTTTCCATTTGCAAATCCCGGGAAGCTGTATGAAAATCCTACGAGTTCATTCCCCGAAAAAGCCCCAATGATTAACCCACCGTTTTTTGCGGCAGTAAATGTTTGGTGAACAGGAATTGCATATGCACCCCAAACTAATTGTTCTAGAGGTTGCACAAGCTTTATATCTTCAATTGTAGTCAGTTCCCGGATAACAACGGTCATTTTTGGTTCCTTCTTTCTAATTCTTCAAACGAATGAATAACTGTTCGAACGAGAATTTCTATTCCAGTGAGTATACTATCATGATTAAAGGTCATTTCTGGATGATGGAGACCTGGTGATAAGTCACAGCCAAGACCTAGCATTGTTGATTTAACGTTTGGACGTTTTAACGTGTAGTAGTGGAAATCTTCTCCCCCCGGTGTAACAATGGGTGCCGCGAGATAGTCTTCGCCGACTGTTTCCGTAATTGCTTTAGCCATCATATCGACCGCATTTTCATCCACTTCTGCAGCCGCTATTTCAGCGATAACTTCGAAATTGATAGTAACACCGGTAAGCTCTGCAACCGAGTGAATCGCTTTCTTTACTTGTTCCATCAGTTTGTCCATGACTGGGTTCGTCTGGGCTCGTAAATCCAAACTGAACACTGCATTTCCTGGAATGATATTCGCCGACTCTCCGCCTGCCTGGAACATTGTCATTTTAGCCGAATGTGGAACCATGGGATCGATATGGATAGCATGTATTGCTTGCACGAGTAACGCCATCACTTCAATGGCATTTTGCCCAAGATGCGGTCTAGCTCCATGTGCATCCGTTCCGATGATAGACCCTTTGATCATTTTTGCAGAACCATGAATAATAGCCGGCGCCGAGTAGCCATGACCGATTTCTTGAATAGGGCGAAGATGGACACCGTATAAATAATCGACATCATCTACAACGCCTTTTTCCACATATGCTAAAGCCCCTGTCCCCTTTTCCTCAGCCGGTTGAAAAATCCCTTTTAGTCGACCTGTTTTCGGATATCCTAGTTTTTTCAAAACTAGCATCGCACCAACTGCTATCGACATATGCGCGTCGTGTCCGCATGAATGATTCGCCTGATAAATGCCATTCACTTCTTGCCATAAAGCATCAATATCCGTGCGAAGCCCTACACAATACTCCCCTGACCCTTCAGTGACGACGAGTCCCGTTGAATCCTCGAACGTCTCCACCTGAAAGCCCTCTTTTTCAAGCAGTTGCTGTAAATACTTTGTCGTCTCTACTTCCTTCCAACTGATTTCAGGATGTGTATGTAAATGTTGGAACACGTCTACAATGATTGGTTCTACTTCAAGTAATGCGTTTTTCACTTTCTATCCGCTCCCTCTATAAATAAAAAATCACTTGTTAGCGCTTATTGGTCTTCTGCCTAATTTCAAAACTATCCATTTCTTTTACGGATAATCCCGCAACAATCGCATTCATGAATGAAAACAAAGTCGCTGTTGCGTCAAGTGTCGATTTATTTGGTGAATAAATCGGGAAAAGTTATTGACTGATTGGTTATTTACTATTTTCACATACATGCTTACGGAGTTCAATGTGTTTTCCGACTCTTTCGATATTATGATTTGTTTCATTCTACTATTCTTGGGTCTCACCCATGAATCGTCTCATTTCTCCAGCAATCGAAAAAAAGACACCCAAATACATAAGGTGTCTCTTCGTTATTCATTATGCTCTTTCCAACATCCGGTCCAGTGCATTAATAGCATACAGTGACGTTTCAGCATCGACTTCAATCACGTTTACTTCTTCTCCATTGACAATGCTCTCCAAACTCCACAGCAGATGCGGGAGATCGATACGATTCATTGTCAAACATGGACACATTTGTGGATTGAGCGAAATGATGTGCTTATCTGGATGATTGCGGATTAGTCGATTGACTAGATTCATTTCTGTCCCAATCGCCCATTTACTTCCCGGGGACGCGTTTTCGATTGCGTCGATAATATACTTTGTTGAACCATTATCATCTGCAAGAGCGACAATTTCACGTGAACATTCCGGATGGACAATAATTTTTATAGCAGGATCATTTGCACGGACATCCTCGATATTTTTGACTGTGAAGTTTTCATGGACGGAACAATGCCCTTTCCATAAAATCACTTTAACGTCTTCAAAATCTCCATCATACTCGAGTTTGTCATGAATGGGATCCCATACAGCCATCTGCTCAAGTGAAACCCCGATATCAAAGGCCGTGTTCCTACCCAAATGCTGATCTGGTAAAAACAAAATGCGCTCCTTTTGCGTAAACGCCCATTTCACCATTTTATGTGCGTTGGATGACGTTACCGTTGCACCACCGTTTTTACCAACGAAAGCTTTAATGGCTGCTGTCGAGTTGACATATGTCAATGGTACAATTGATTCTCCGAACATCTTTTCTAACGCTGTCCACGCACGGTCTGTCTGAAATATATCGGCCATATCAGCCATTGAACAACCTGCTCGCATGTCGGGTAAGTATACTTTCTGATGTTCACTTGTTAAAATATCGGCCGTTTCCGCCATGAAATGGACACCACAAAATACGATATGCTCCGCTTTTTGATTGTCAGCGCAAAGCTGTGCAAGTTGAAGTGAATCACCGGATATATCAGCAAACTGAATGACTTCATCTTTTTGGTAATGATGTCCTGGGATAAGTAGTTTATCGCCAAGATGCTGTTTGATTTCAACAATACGCATTTCCATTTGTTCACGTGTCATTTCCCGGTAAAATTCTGGTAATGTACCGCTCTTTTCTATTTCAAAGTATTGTAAAATTGACAAATCGATTCCCCCTTAATGAGTTTCTATTAGTACATTTGCGCTAATATCTAACGCTTTAACTGAGTGTGTTAAATAACCTAGTGAAATATAGTCCACTCCAGATTCCGCATAAGCACGGATTGTTTCATTCGTAATCATGCCAGATGCTTCTGTAATGATTGATCCTGGAACTGATTTCTTCCATTCTTTTATCATTTCAGGAGAACAATTATCAAACATAATAATATCCGCTTTAGCTTCCACGGCTTCTTGCAATTGCTCGAATGACTCAATTTCAACTTCGATTTTCACGGTATGGCCGATTGCCGCTCTTACTGTTTTAACTGCTTTTGAGATGGACCCAGCGAATGCTAGATGATTATCTTTCAACATAACAGCATCATAAAGCCCATTACGGTGATTGAATCCACCACCGATGCGGATTGCGTACTTATCAAGCATGCGTAAACCGGGTACAGTTTTACGTGTATCGACTACCTTTGTACCTGTCCCGCTAATTTTTTGCACTACCCTGTTTGTCTCAGTAGCAATAGCGCTCATCCGCTGAATCAAGTTCAAAATAACTCTCTCACTTTTTAACAAACTACCAATTCTTCCCGAAGCAGTCGCAATAACAGTCCCTCGCTCAATCGGATCTCCATCTTCCACATGACAAACGACTGAAAGAGTGTCATCTACAACCTGTAATCCATATTCAATGACATTATTGCCACAAAAGATGCCATCCATTTTTGCGATAAATGACAATTCACCCCTCAATGATTTTGGAAATAGATAATCACTGGAGAGATCGCCGTCACCGATGTCTTCTATGTAAAACTGTTCAAGCATGGATTTCAACTTGATGATATTCATGTTGTCGCTCCCTCATTTCAATTCCATTTTTCGATTGGACAATATGGAGTTTAGCCCATCGTTCATCCTCATTCGGATAATCTTCTCGGTTATGTGCGCCTCTGCTTTCTTCTCGTTGCAAAGCGCCAGTTGTGATCAACTTCGCAATTTGCAGCATAAATAGCCGCTGGATTTGTTCAGTGCTCCACTCATCAACTTGTAAGTTCGCTAAATACGGCTGCTCAAAGCTATCCAGCCAATTAGTTAACTGCTGAAGCTCCTCTTTTGTTCTAACAATGCCTGCTTTAGCCATCATTTCGGCACGTAGTTCATCTTTTTCTGGCAAGGGTATATAAATTGAAGATTGCATGGCAGTCGCCTCCATGTAGATCGATTGTTGCCAGTTCTTATCTGGCAGTTCATTCAAATGCTTGGCCAATTTATTTCCGTAATGAAGCGCTTCTAACAAAGAATTGCTAGCCAGACGATTCGCACCGTGAACACCAGTACAAGCTGTTTCTCCTATGGCATACAATCCTTCAATTGACGTTTTCCCGACCGAATCCACGACAATGCCCCCCATGAGGAAATGACAACCTGGTGCGACAGGCAGTTTCCCTCTAGCCAAAGAAATCCCGTTTTCCTGACACATTCCTGTGATTGTAGGGAATTTCTCTTTAAATCGGGAAATCATTCGAATGTCCAGATAGACATCTTGACCTGCAACTTGCCGCTGATATATTTCCTTCGCTACTAAATGCCGCGGTGCAAGATCTTCCTGAGGATGCTTTCCTCTCATTATCAAAGTCCCATTTGCATTTACGAGTTTCGCCCCTTCCCCACGAACCGCTTCCGATATCAATCCCTCTGTTTTTCCGTTGTTATACAGCAGCGTCGGATGAAATTGAATGAATTCCATGTCCTTTACTTCTGCCCCCGCACGATAGGCAACTGCAAGTCCATCCCCAGTGACAGATGAATCATTCGAAGTATATGAATATAATCCACCTATTCCGCCTGTTGCCAACACGATGTGATCAGCGTAATACGTTTCATTATGTCCAAACTGGTCTTTCGCTTTGACACCAATACATGACTTTGTCAGAGGATGAACAATTAATTCATATATGAAACGGTTTTCCACTATTTCAACATTGCTTCCGAGTGAGCTGATTAAATAGTCCACTACATGTTTACCAGTCGCATCTCCTCCGCAATGAACAATCCGATTTAGGCTATGTGCGCCTTCTAATCCAAGTTCCAATTGTCCAGACGAATCTGTATCGAACTTGAATCCTTTTCTAATCAAAGCCTGAATAAGTGAAGGCCCGTTTTCGACAAGTTCTTGTACTGCATCACTGTTATGGAATAGACAGCCGGCTGCGATTGTATCTTGATAATGCGAAGCTGATGTATCTTCACTACTTAGCGCTGCGGCAATGCCGCCTTGAGCACGATAAGAATTGCTCGAACGTTTCGTAGATTTAGTGATGATCAATACTCGCGCGTCGCCAGTCAATTCATTTGCCAACTGTAATGCGGATATTCCGCTCCCGACAATAATGCAACTGTATGAGTTCATCTTTATCCTCCTAAAAACCATTAGTGTCTTGACACCTATCTTTACACATTCTGCAAACTATGACAAGATGAATTTATTAGTTAACTTGGAGGAATCTATTATGCATTATTTCGATTACGCGGCTACTACACCGTTACACCCAGATGCAGCATACGTTTACTTGAAACTTTCACAGGAGTGTTATGGAAATACAAGTAGCTTGCATGAGGTTGGTGGTGAAGCGCAAAACATGCTGGCACTATGCCGCAAAGAATTCGCTGAATTGCTAGGGGTGAATGCAGCCGGAATCTATTTCACTTCAGGTGGTACGGAAAGTAATGTCCTTTCAATCGTCTCTCTTGCTAAGGCAAATCGGCATCAAGGTAGTCATATCATTACATCAGCAGGCGAGCATCCATCTGTAGATTCCGCACTGGAATATTTGAAAGCGGACGGATTCACGGTAACAGTTGTTCCTTTTGATGAAAACGGTCGTGTCGATCTTGATTTATTCGAAAAAGCGCTTCAAAATGATACGATATTGGTCAGCATCCAGCATATCAACCCTGAACTAGGCACAATTCAACCTCTTGAACAGATTGCCCAATTAATTTCCGGACGCATTACGCTTCTCCATAGTGACTGCGTTCAGTCATTCGGTAAGATGGATATTACACCAATCGCGAAAGTTGTTGACAGCTTAACCGTTTCCAGTCATAAAGTATATGGTCCAAAAGGTGTCGGTGCAGTTTACATCAATCCGCGGCACCGAATTATTCCTGTCTTTCCAGGGTTTGTTCACGAATCCGGATTCAGGGGCGGAACCGTGAATGTACCGGGAATAGCTGCTTTTGTGACTTCCGCCAAACTTTGCTCAAAAAATGCCTATGACGTTGAAAAACACGTCCATTTCCGAGCTCTTTTACTGGATGAAATAAAAAAATATCCAGAGCTATTTACAATCTACGAATCAAAAGATATGACTTTTCAACTCCCTCAAATTATTGGATTGGGTGTAAAAGATTTAGAAGGACAACTTATGATGCTGGAGCTAAATCGGCTCGGTTTTGCGATATCAACTGGAAGCGCATGCCAAATAGGTCAACAGCAATCATCAAAAGCAATGATGGCCTTAAGAATTGATGCACAAACAGCAAAAGGATTTATCCGAATTTCATTTGGGGCCAGCACAACCGACGAAACAGTATCCTCTTTAACTAGCTCACTACTCAGAGTTGTGGAACAATTCAAGCGAAAGTGATTCAGACTTACAATATGTTAAAATGGCATTGCGAGGAGGTTTTATGGTGAAAGATAATGAAAAAGTATTAGGAGAAGAACGTCGGCAGCAAATCATTGATACATTGAGGTCAGCTGTTAAACCCATTACAGGAAGAACACTTGGAGAAATGACTAATGTCAGTAGACAAGTAATCGTCGGAGATATAACTTTGTTAAAAGCAAAAAATGAACCTATTGTTGCTACAAGTCGAGGATATATTTATATACAGGCTCAGGAAACCCATGGGAAAATTAAAAAAACGATTGTTTGCAAGCATACTTCTGATCAAACGATGGAAGAACTTAATATTCTTGTCGATAATGGCATTACTGTGAAAGACGTCAAAATTGAGCATCCTGTCTATGGTGATTTGAGTGCTTCTATCATGGTTTCAAATCGGAATGAAGTGAAAGAGTTCATCAATCGTATAAGAGAGTCTGAAGCCAATTACTTATCCAAGTTATCTGAAGATGGGATTCACTTACACACAATCGTTGCGGACAATGAAGACCAAATCAAAAATGCCGAAGAAGCATTACGAATAGCGGATATCCTCGTCGGTTGACGGATTATAATATCGAAGAAAATTTCATATACTTAAAACCTCTATACAACAAGGTTTATCGAACCCACATCATCTTTCACAAGATGGTGTATTTTCGTTTTTTCTATTCTAGATAAATGTACCGAGCAGCCTTGAAAGGTGTTCATCACTCTATTAGAATTTCTGTTAAATTGTATACTTAAGAACGAATATTCTCATGCATGTTGATAGGTTTCCTTATGAAACCTATCAACATGCATAAGGGACAAGGGATCGCCCTTGCCCCTCAACCCTATCCATTACTAATTCCCTTGTATCTCAAACCTTTTAGCTATTCAGCTTCTGTACTTTTTCCTGTTCCTCACGAATATTTCTCATTTTATTATCCCAACATTTCTGACTTAAATCCACGGGATACTGTTCTGGATTCAAGGTACGCTTATATTCATCCCACAGGAGGTTTAAATTGTTTTTAGCAAACGCTTGAATTTCCTGTATAGATGGGGACACATACACAAGCTCTCCCTCTGCAAAAATGTCCTGGAGTAATTCGATCGCTTCAAAGTTCGTCACAAACTTTGAGATAAACGTATGAGTCGGGTGAAACATTTTTATTTTTTCTTCCGCTTGCGGATTCTCATCGATCATAGCAATGTAATCACCCTCCGCACGATTATTCATCAAGTTCACAATACGATACACTTTCTTCAATCCTGGAGTCGTTACTTTCTCTGGATTTCCAGATATTTTTATTGTGTCAACCATATTACCGTTATCATCCTCAATCGCCACCAATTTATAAACAGCACCGAGAGCAGGTTGGTCAAATGCGGTAATCACTTTTGTTCCGACACCCCACATATCAATTTTCGCTCCTTGCGCCTTCAAGTTCATAATGGTTTTTTCATCTAAGTCGTTTGAAGCAACGATTTTTGTTTTACTGAATCCTGCTTTGTCTAACATTTTTCTAGCTTCCTTTGATAAGTAAGCCAAGTCGCCGCTATCTAATCGAATCGCATTAAAATTAATGCTGTCTCCCAGTTCTTGCGCAACTTGAATCGCTATCGGAACACCAGACCGCAACGTATCAAAGGTATCCACTAAAAACGTACACTCTTTATGGCGACGAGCGTATTTATGAAATGCTTTGTATTCATCTTTATACGCCTGAACCATTGAATGTGCGTGTGTTCCAGATACAGGGATACCAAACATCTTACCGGCTCTTACATTACTCGTTGCAGAAAACCCAGCAATATAAGCCGCTCTTGTTCCCCACACCGCCGCATCTAATTCATGTGCACGTCTTGTTCCAAATTCCATTACGGTTTGTTCTCCTACCACTTGTTTGATACGTGCTGCTTTCGTCGCAATGAGTGTTTGGTAATTCACAATATTTAAGAGAGCTGTCTCTATCAACTGAGCCTCTGCCAAACTTGCTTCGACTTGTAGAATCGGCTCATTCGCGAAAACCAATTCTCCCTCTTTCATTGCTCGAATCGTTCCATTAAAGCGCACCGATTGCAAATAGATCAGGAAGTCTTCTGCATAACCCAATTCTTCACGTAAATAAGCAATATCACTATCGGTGAAACGGTATTCTTTAATGAATTCAATGATTCGTTCCAATCCTGCAAAAATACCGTAACCCGTTTCAAAAGGCAACTTGCGAAAATAGAGTTCAAACACCGCCCGTTTGTTGTGCATGCCATCTTCCCAATACGTTTCCGTCATGTTAATTTGATACAGATCCGTGTGTAGTGCTAACCCATCATCTGAGTACTTTTTAGTCATTGAATTCTCCTCCTCTATAAGGTTCATTGATTACTTCTAAACCGCACCGTCTCTTTAACAGTGCCACTTCTTTTATTGTACAAACAGCCGTGTTTTGTTCGTTTTCACAATATAAATTCGGTTGATTTCACAATATGAAAGCCATAATTCTTTTGAAGTTCTTTAAATGCATGCTCTGTTGATACTTCGAATCCAGGGATGGGACTCATGCAGTCATCTAACAAATAAATCTTTGATGGCAATTCATGCTTGTATCCGTAGTACTCAACTATCTGCCGAACGGATTCCAATACACAGTGAGATTTTGCTTCCCCAGCGATAACAATTTTATCGTAAGCGAGTAGGGATTGAAGAAACGCATAATTTGTTCCGTCTGTTTTGGCATACTCCGGCTGAATGATTCCATACATTTCGCTTAATGGGTCTTGCCCTTTCACAATTTTTTGTATGCTGGACTTCCGTATCACAGAATGAAAGTGAACCATATTCGAAAACTGACCTTCTAAGGCGGCGCCATGGGTCCCTTCAATGCAATGATAAGACCATATCAACAATTGTTTTTTCCCTAAACGCTCTAAGTGAATAATGTACGCCAAGCTTTCTTGTTGTTTTTCTACAGCCATCCACTTACCTTTTTCAACATCTTCTGTTGTGATGACTGTAAATGGAACAGGATGATTCCCCTCTGCATCTACCCACCAACTCGGATGGAATATTTGGTGCATTTGATGTGTATCTAACGACAAGGCAATCGTCGTCACCTTATCTAGGTTTTGATAAAGGAACTTAGTTACACGTTCAACATCCTTATGGGAATTTGGGACACCTAGTTCTCCGTTTTCCATAAAGTCATTTTGAATATCAATCCCTATGAACAATACTCTTTCAACATCTCCTCTTGAAGGTGCCATTTTCTCCGCATTCGCAAGGACCATTAATTCATTTAATCCCTTCGAATTCTCACTTCCAACCCTTGAAACATCAACGATTTCCTCAAATTTAGTTTTCATCATTTTCAACACACTCCTTTAGTTTTAATCTAAATTAACAATTACACATTTGTTAATTGTTATACTGAAAAATAAAAAACTAGAGATTTCGGACACCTTACTGCCTGCAACAGTAGGCATCCATATTTTATTGATTCACAAGTTCAGGTACATACCCCATTCACAAATTTAGCGCCAAATCGAAGGCGTAATGTCTACATCTACAAATCGGTATAATTTTGTTGGTCGTTTGGTAGTGCTCGTTGGTTCTGCTGTTTTAGGTATATGATTTTTATCTAACGCAGCTACGATAAAAGGCAGACTTGGTGCTTTTCTAAAGAACCCAGGCTTACTATTCACAACAGGGTCATTAATAATCGCAAGCAACACTTGGCGTAAATCTTCCAACTTGAATTCCTCTGTTAAAAAGTTTTTAACCACCGTTGTTTGAAACACATCTTTTCGAACGGCTTCCAAAGCATCTTTAATCACTTGGTAATGATCAAAAGCCAAATCTAACGTAAAGACTTCATCTATCGTAAATAATTGAACATCTTCAGCATCATCAGAAGCTTCCATATTTTCAACGTTTTCTTCAGGAACAATTGCGTAATGTGCATTAGATATTATCCATCCGCGTTTATCTCTACCTAATTTGTCATACACACCATAGTGTTCGATGTGAATACCATCTACACCTGTTTCTTCTTTCAGTTCCCGCTTAGCCGCTTCGTATGCTGTTTCTTCTGGATGGATAAACCCTCCTGGTAAAGCCCATTTTCCGCCTTCGATGTTAGGTTCACCTTCAGCATCGAACTCTGCCCGTTTAATCAACATCAAAGCTAATGAGTGAATAGAAGTCGAATCACTTCCAACAGTCGATTCCTCATTGCGGAGTAATGTAAATATCGCAATATCACTTGTATACCCATCCGGCGTTCTGTACTGACTCGAATCATAATGTTGTAGTGCTTCTTCTGTATTAAATTTTGACATCCAATTTCATCTCCTTTGCTTATAAACCAACTGTCGATTAGACTTCATTTTTTCCTTAGAGACGCCCATTGCTGTTCAACAGATAACTATCTATTTATCATTTCTTAAAATCAAAAACTTTCATTTCAATTAACAATTAACAATTAACAAATCGTTAATTCAATTATATATCAGCTAAATAAAAATAGCAAGAAATCTTTCCTGTATATATTTTGCTCTTAATGACTATCAGTTTCAAATATTAAAAAGGACAGCTAAGGTAATCTTAGCCATCCTTTTTGTATGAAAGTTATCTCTTCGATTGACGAAATACCCGCTTTACTTATTAATTACTTCGCCTTCTCGTCTAAAGAACCCAAAAACGCCAACAGTCTGTACAATGTTTGTAAATGCTTTTGGATCTACCTCTTTAATAATTGTTTCCAAATCATATAATTCATAACGCGTAATGACCAAATACATCATATTTTTATCTTCTTTTGTATATGCCCCTTTTACAGGAATAATCGTAATTCCGCGCACCATTTTTTGATGAATAGCATGCTGTAGCTCATCTGCTTTAACTGTAACAATCATTGCTGTTACTTTTTCATGACGTGTATGGATCATATCAATTACGGCTGTCGTAGTATACAACGCTAACATTGTATATAAGGCATTTTCAGGCTCATATAAAATACCAGCCATAACAATAATAACCCCGTTAAGAATTAAAAAATAAGTACCGATTGGCTTGTCTTGTAATCGTGATAAAAACATTGCAACAATATCCATACCGCCAGTAGATGCACCTAACTTTAAGGATAATCCGACACCTACGCCAGCAATTACCCCACCAATTACTGCATTTAAAATAATATCATCGGACACTGAGATTACAGGTAATATTTCCATAAAGATAGTAGCAAATATAACGGAAATAATGCTATAAATGGTAAATCCTTTTCCTACTTTGTACCATCCTAAAATAAAGACAGGAATATTAAATAATAACAGCAAGATTCCCGTACTAATGCTAAAATCGGTATAATCTTCAAACAAACTAGAAGCTAGCTGCGCAGCCCCAGCAAATCCACTCGCGTAAACATTTGCATTAATTAAAAAGAAGTTAAGTGATATTGCAACTAATAACGAACCAAAAATAACAACAATAATACGTTTTGCTTCCATAAAAAACATAGGTACCTCCGGTTTGTGAGTTTTTCTGTGAACTAGACCATTTATTCAACATTTCCTATTTACTAGATACTACAATACTGTGATTGATAGGAAATGGACTTTAAAAAAGAATTCCTTTCCCTAACATACACTCTTTTGATTCTTATTATCCTTCAATAAAACATCCAAGCCACAATCGGACCTATGACAGAACCGATAATTGCCGAAAGTGTCATAGCAAGGGAGCTGTAGGATGCTTCCTCCTCACCGTAGTCGATTGCTTTCGAAGTTCCCAGTGCGTGAGCAGCCGTCCCTAATGCAATTCCTCGGCCAATTGTTGTATCAATGTGCATCCATTTCAACAACGCCGGTCCAATTATGATTCCAGTGAAACCTGCAATCATTACAAAAGCGATGGTTAACGAAGGAACACCGCCAAGTGTTGAAGATATTTGAATAGCGATAGGTGTTGTAATCGATTTTGGTAATAATGACATGACGATTTCCTTTGAGAAACCAGCAAGTTTAACAAATATTACTCCACTTAACATACCAACAACAGCACCGACCGAAATACCACCAAGGATCGCAAGCATGTATTTTTTTATCAATTCCCTTTGTTTATATAAAGGAATTGCCAATGCTACAATCGCGGGTCCCAAAAGCAAATCCACCCACTTTCCACCAAGCATATATGTTTCATAAGGAACTTTGAAAAGCACTAGTACCAATATGATTCCAATTGTTGTTGTCAGGATTGGGATTAGGAACACTCTGCGAAATTTAACAAATACGAAATTCATCACAAGATATATAGCGAGGGTTAGTACTAAAAACAGAATGGAAAGCATTATTATTCGCATGAAACCTGCTCCTTACTTTTTGCAGATTTACGAGCCAAGGATTGACTTGTAGTGCCGGAAATCCACATCGCCAATAGCGTGCTAACTATGGTAATTGGAATTAACAAAAAACCAATTCCTGCAAAAACATGCCAATAATTCATCACACCGACAGTTGCAGGGATAAAATATAGTGGCAAATAAGCTAAAAGAAAGTAAGCACCCGATTCTATCCATTCAAGCTTATATATTTTTAATGAAAGAGCTGCTAGTAATAATAAAAGACCGATTATACTTCCTGAAAGTGGTAAGTGCAGGAAGTCTCTTAACCAGTTACCGATTAGGACAAAACCATATAAAATTACGATCTGCGAAAATATTTTTATGTATTTCAAAAATACGCTGCCCCCTTTTATTACTTTCCTTCACATTAACTTGATGCTCTATTCGTATCAGTATAGAGATTTACTATGTAAATATCAAAGGTCGCAATGAATTTTCAACGTTTTACGATAGACTTCTGAAACTACTTTTACGCCAAGACCAATAATGGCAAGTCTATTATCCTAAATACATTGGGGCATTTTGCAGCTATATTCACCTATTTATCTGCTAGTACAAAGTAGTATGTCACGTTTCACGTTGAAAGTGGTGACCCTATAGAATTCGCACTAAAGGGTCCCGAATTCAGTATGCTTGCTGAGGGCAATTTTGAAATTTAAATTTCTCAATGCCAACGTTATTATGGAACAGTACGAGTGATTAGTGAGTAAATCTTTTTACCGATAATAAACCCCGAATTCAGGCTCTAGTTAAAAGAGTCCAGAATTCGGGGTTTCTATTTCAGAAAGTTATTCGCTTTCTTCTTTAGGTTTTTCTTTTCTGGGCAATAGTTCGGGTGTCGAATCTAGCTGATCGAGGAATGATCTCGACTTCAAACGAATTCCCACTTGCTCATCGTAAATTGTACGAACAAGTTTTTTCATGAATTCTTTCGTTGTCTTTTTCAATGTCAAATTACCAACTCGATTGATGGGGACTGTATAAAATGTCCGAATCAGTTTTAATTGACTTGGTGTAATTCGGGTTGCAAATTTGTCTACCTGGAAGCATCTATGGCAGATAAAACCGGTTTGCATAAAGGAAAATGCAAACTCTCCCTCTGTCGCTCCGCAGTTTGCACATTGATGAAGAACTGGATGAATGCCAGCTATCGGTAACATTTTCCACTCAACGAATAACGCAATCGCTTCGGGGTCATATTGTTCGTTAATTGCGTGAAGCGCATCATATAACAATCCATATATTCCCACGATACGTTCATTATCTTCAGTAAGCTTATCAATCAATTCGACAATATAACTGGCATAGGCCGTTGCTTCCAAGTCTTCTCGAATATGCCGCATTGAGTCGAGTGGTTCACCCTGTTCAAGTGTCCCCATTCCTCTGCCAGTTCGAATCAGAAATGAACCGTGTGTGAAGGGTTGTGTGACTGCTGCTAGCCTGCTAGCCGGTTTCTTCGCACCACGCGCCATTGCCGTCATTTTACCGCCTTCACGTGTGAACAGCGTAACAATTTTGTTGGACTCGCCATACGGAATGCCTCTTAAAATGATTCCTTCCCATTTGTTCAGCGAAGCAATCACCTCTTTGTCAACTTATGCAACTCATTTCTTAATACTCATCGTCCCTGAAACCGAATTCTTTCAGTTGACCTGGCTTATTACGCCAATCTTTTTGCACTTTAACCCACAACTCAAGAAATACTTTTGAACCAAGTAACATTTCAATATCATATCTTGCTTTCGTGCCGATTTCTTTAAGCAATGCACCTTTTTTACCGATAACAATGCCTTTCTGAGAATCGCGGTCAACGACAATCGTTGCCATTACGTTAACCATTTCACGTGATTCCTCGCGTTCAATCTTTTCAATAACAACAGCTATGGAATGTGGAATTTCTTCTCTCGTTAGATGTAATACTTTTTCGCGAATTAATTCAGAAATAATGAATCGCTCAGGATGATCCGTTACTTGATCATCAGGGTAATATTTGGGCCCTTCAGGTAAGTACTTCGTCATCGTTTCTAGCAAACGCTCCACATTATTACCGTTTAAAGCTGAAATTGGAACAATTTCAGCGAAATCGAATTCGGAAGTATAAGATGTGATAATTTTAAACAACTCGTCTGGGTGTACTAGGTCAATTTTATTGATGATTAAAAACACGGGTGTCTCCGAGTTTTCAAGTAAGTCGATGATGAATCGATCACCGCGGCCAATCGCTTCGTCAGCATTAACCATGAACATGATTATATCTACTTCTTTTAACGTGTTACGAGCAGTTTTCACCATGAAATCACCAAGCTTATGCTTTGGCTTATGAATTCCTGGAGTGTCAATGAATATTATTTGTGATTCATCTGTTGTAACAACCCCTTGCACTTTATTGCGTGTTGTCTGGGGTTTATCGCTCATGATGGCAATTTTCTGACCGACTACATGGTTTAGAAATGTTGATTTACCAACATTAGGGCGGCCAATAATCGATATGAACCCTGATTTAAACTTATTATTGTTTTGCTGCATATGAAAGATCCTCCTTGGAAAATGCGCCCGGAAGCAATTTTGCTACCGTTGTTTCTTCTACGTCCCCATTTAAGTTTGTCAGATATACAGGCATTGCGCCATCACAAAATTCAGCTATGACTTGTCTGCATGCTCCGCACGGGGAGATTGGACCTTGCGTATCGCCAATTACTGCAAGTGCTTTGAACGTCCGTACACCATCGGAAACCGCTTTAAAAAATGCCGTTCTTTCCGCACAATTCGTCATACTGTATGCAGAGTTTTCAATATTACAACCGTGATAAATAGTTCCATCGTCAGCCAAAAGTGCAGCCCCGACCGGAAACTTCGAGTATGGTACATACGCTTTTTCACGTGCTTTTTTCGACTCATTTAATAATTGTTCTACATCCATAAAAACACCTCTTCAATTTAGTTAAACCATCTCGGTAAAAAAATAATCAACCCGATTAATGCACTAATCATTGCGTATATTAGCACAGCACCCGCAGCAAGATCTTTCGCCTGTTTTGCAAGCGGATGGCGCGTATCTGTTACAAGATCAACAACACGTTCCACCGCCGAATTCAACATTTCAAGTGCGAGCATCCCGCCAATCAAAATGAGAATGATAAACCATTCGTATCGTGACAATCCAGTCAGTACTCCTGCAGACACGACAATAATAGCGGAAAATAAATGCAATTTAGCATTTCGTTCTACTAGTATACCGTGACGGATTCCATTCCACGCGTAGACGAATGATAGCAAAAACTTCCGCATCGAGTATTCACCTCTCAAGTCCGAATGATGCGAGAATCTCTTTCTGCCTGCCGACCATTTTAGCTTCGTCAACTTCTGTCATATGATCGTACCCTAGCAGATGCAAAAAACCATGCAGTGCTAGAAAACCGATTTCACGATGAAAATCGTGCCCATACTCTTCTGCTTGCCTACCAGCTGTTTCCACTGATATAAGTATATCACCTAATACGGTCGGCATGCCTTCTATCGGAATTATTGCAATTTCGCCTTCCGTCATCTCTTCAAGAGCAAATGAAATAACATCTGTCGGAACATTTTTACCACGATATTCAGAATTCACTTCTTGTATTTCCTCATCTGTCATGAATGTTACAGCCAATTCTATTTCTCCAGTCAAACCTTCTTCTACTGAAGCATGGCTTAGCAATTCTCTTATCAAGTCTTCTGTTTCTTTATCTACTTTTTTAGTTTCATCTTCAAAATAAATTTCCAGCATTCTCTGACACTCCTTTCAAACTCACTTTGGATATTCAATACGGTTGTGGAATATCCCATTCAATGTTTCGCAAATAACTCTTTCAGCTGTCTTTAATTCTTTCATTGAAAGATCACATTCATCGAATTGGCCATCATTTAATTTATCATTTACAATCGATTTTACAAGTGCTGCTATTTTTTGTGGTGTGGGTTCTTTCATCGAACGTACTGCTGCTTCAACACTGTCAGCTACTGATATTATTGCGATTTCTTTTGTTTGCGGTCTAGGACCCGAATACCGAAATTCCTCCTCCTTAACATCCATACCAGATTCCTTCGCTTTAAAGTAAAAATACTTTAATGTACTCGTACCATGATGTTGACGCGCGATATCGATGATTTCAGCTGGCATCTTGTGCTTTTCAAGCAGCTTTGCACCATCTTCCGCATGGGCGATAATAATGTCCCTACTTTTCTCCGGTGGTAAAGCATCATGAGGATTTTGTCCAGCAAGCTGATTTTCTATAAAAAAGCCCGGTCTGATGGTCTTGCCAATGTCGTGATAATAGCTCCCGACTCTTGCAAGAAGTCCATTCGCTCCAATCGATTCGCACGCCGCATCAGCCAGATTGGCAACCATAACACTATGATGATAAGTACCTGGTGTTTCGGTCAAAACCTTTTTCAACAATGGATGATTTGGATTGGATAATTCGATTAGACGCATGTCGGACAATAATCGAAAGGCAGACTCAAAAAATGGCATGAGACCGATTGTAAGTGCTCCAGATAAAATACCAGAAGCAATTGCCGCTATCACATAATACACTAGCTCCGTCAAATCATAAGAAGACTGTGTCATCAAGAGGTAAAATGCGATAAACATCATATTTGAAACGGATACCCCAAGACTTGTCCGTAAAATATTCGAACGTCTCCCACCATTACCAAGCAAATATAAGCTCACAATACCGCCGAAAAGTATGTATAATGCAACTTCCATTTGAATGATTGCTGCATAACCTTCCTGAAGAATTATTCCCGCAGTTGCAGCCGTGATGATTGTTGACAATATCGCAAGACGTTCATTGGTTAACAGCTTCATTAACATTGGTGCAAGGGCTGTTGGGAATAGAAATGCGAGAAGGACATCAAAATCCTTTCCAATAAGCGATAGTAACTTCATAATGACTACTAATAGAAAAAAGACTGATAGCGCAATAAGTAATGCTTTTCTTTTTGTTACTCTATTTTCGTTCCAAGATCCAAAGTGCATATAAATGATTGCACCGATAATTACAACAAAGATAATCAGGCCAACCAATGGCTTCATGGATGACTGGTTTGACAACACACCTGCAAGCTCCAATTGCCTGTATACTTCTTTATCGATAACTTGGCCTTCACGTACAATTACTTGCCCTTGTAAAATACGTGTAGGCTCTACAGATTCCTTAGCTTGTACGACCCGTGCCTTCGTCATATCTTCGTTAATCGATTCTGTCTCAACAATAAGGGATTTGCTAATCGCAATTAGTGTTTGTAAGACAGAAGACGGAACCGCTTCCGTAAGTCGAATTTCCCGTTCGACTTCGTCGCGTACAGTCGACAAATCTGAAGTCCTGACAGGTTTCGATAATTCCTCCCCAATAACATTGACAAGTATTTTCTGCATATTAAGCAATGTCTCTGTGTTTTGTGCTAAGAGACTGGTAAGGGCTTCATCACTCAAGCGCAGTCCAGTTTCTTCCTTTTCCAGGCTCGCAAGTTTAGCCCGCATAGTCGGGAGTTGTTCTTTGGCGGACTTAGTTGGCGCTTCTGTTTCAGTTTTTCCAGGTTCACTCGAAGTTTTCACTTCAATAAGCAAGTCAAATATAGACGTTGCAATCGCTTGCCTATTTTTCACAACATCTTCGGAAAATTGATAGTATGGATTAACTTCATTAGCCGCGCGTTCTCTTTCCTGCTCTGTTTTCACAGTATCTTCTACCGTTTTTAATGAACGTATGGTATCCAATGAAATTTGAAAAAGTTTTACCTCATAGGTTTCTTTTTTAACGCTGCCATACATGAAAGTAAAAAGGAGTATCATTGATATCGCTAATAAAAATAGCGACAAGTAATTGAACTTAAGTGTTTTAAAAAGTTTCCCCATTGGCTTAAAAATTGGAATCTCTCCCCCTGCTTCTCTATGACTACAATTAGAGCAGCGATGATTCTAAAGAAAAAGCAGTCACTTTCTATGACTGCTCCTGTTCATACGCTTCAATTATTTTGGCTACGAGTGGGTGGCGTACGACATCCCCTTGTTCTAGATATTGGAAATGAATATCACTTACGTTACTTAGAATTTTTTCTGCGACAATTAAGCCTGATTCAGTGCCTCGTGGCAAGTCAATTTGGGTTTTGTCCCCATTGATTACCATTTTCGAACCAAAACCGAGTCGTGTCAAGAACATTTTCATCTGTGCTTTTGTCGTATTTTGCGCTTCATCCAAAATAATAAAGGCGTCGTCGAGTGTTCGTCCCCTCATATAAGCAAGGGGCGCAATTTCAATAACTCCCCGCTCCATAAGTCTATCCGTCTGTTCTGCTCCCAGCACGTCATGGAGGGCGTCGTATAGCGGACGCAGGTATGGGTCGACTTTTTCTTTCAAGTCGCCTGGGAGGAACCCAAGACTCTCTCCAGCCTCGACTGCTGGTCGTGTAAGTATTATCTTTTTGGCAGATCCTGTTTTCATCGCCAGTACAGCTAGTACGACTGCTAAGTATGTCTTTCCTGTTCCCGCTGGACCAATACAAAATACAAGATCTCTCGAACGAACTGCACTAACGTATTCACGCTGACCAATCGTTTTCGCGCGAATCGCCTTTCCTTTCATATTCCTAGAAATTTCTTCATCGTACAGTTCAGCAAAATATTCGATTGTGCCACTTTTCACCATCTCGAGGGCTGTCGAGACATCTCGTTGATTAATATTAGTACCTTTACGTATTACTTTCAATAACTGCTCCAAAAGCACTTTTGCTGAATTCCTATTCTCTTCATCACCACTGATTGAAATCGTGTCACCTCTGGTCAATACTGAAATGTTCAGTTCTTCCTCAATCAGCTTCATATTCTGGTCAGAAATGCCAAGAAGCATCACTGTTTCATTAGGGTCTTCAACATGAAGTTGAATCATTTGCTCATCCAATAGGCTCAGTCTCCTTGGGAATCAGTCTTTTAACAGCTATATTGTCATTGATCAGAAACAATATAGTCCCACTAACTTTATCATTACCGAATGTCACGTGTAAAATATTTTCATCTTTAATTATTGCTTTTGAAAAAGATTCCGATAATAGCTTGTTTTTTAGTAAGGGAATTAGTACTGTTTCCTCCATCCCTTTAACCAATTCAAACTGTCCTGCAGTCTCTTCCACATGTCTTTCCATTTTAATAAAAGATTGCGGAGTCCACTTCTTTTCTCCTTGCTGCTTCCACGGAGGGTTAAATGAATATTTAACAATTTCTTCACCTTGCAACTGGAATTTCATTTCTTTTGGCAAGCTGAATGAATATTCAACCCAGTAATCTGCATAAACGGCTCCGTCCGCAGCTACAATTGTTGTTTTATCGCCTTGTTCAAGGATTCCCGTAGCAAGCACGTCCCCTTCTTTTACAGTCTGATGAACTCGACTGACCCGTTCACCTCTTTTCAATTCAAAACGTGTAATTACACCCCCGGTACGCGCTACGAGGTTAGATGGGGCCTCTTCAGCTTCGACTATGTTATTTGAGGGAGGCGAAATCATGGGTATAACCGTGAGCGATGTACCGACCCGTCTAAATCTAACCCAAGACAAATTCGGATCATCTAGCATAAGGTTTCGGCGAATTTCACCTTCATCTGGGATCAGAGCTAAAGGTCTTAACGGAACAATTGAACCTTTTTCAAGTTTCTTCTCAATTCTATCCACGACTTCAGGGATATCAGATTCAATTTCTACTGACCAGAGGAAATAGGATGCCGCTAACGGAATAAGACAGGCTATAAGAAAACGACCTGTAGAAAAAAAAACTATTGAACCCGACTGAAGATCTGCAATTGAGATTGCCACTTTTAATCGATAATTCCTTCTATTGCGCCGGATAGTACGAAGCCCACTACGATCCGTCCGAAAACGAGCAACACCATCAACAACCGATAACGATGTTATTTTTGTTCCTATTGTCACCAATTTTGTGAGAAATCCAGGAAGGTCACCGTCGCCTGAAACTTTAACAGCATACCGTTTACGCATCATACACAGCTTCCTGTTTTTCACCAGTTTTAATGTTCATCGCACTAATGGAGGTAAATGTAAAAAGGGCCACTTCCTCCGTTAGTGTTTCAACTGTTAAGTCAGTCCCTGACACTTCAATCTTGTATTCTCCGCTGCTAATAATCGCAAAATCGGGGCCAAGTTTCAGCAAAGAGTAAGGACCAGTGATTCGTAATGATGAAAAATCCTCAATTGTAATTGATGAACCGGTATTAAATAGTTTTCTCAAAATATAAAACCCCCTATCCGCATTGTATGATTTGGATAGGGGGTCGATGCTTATCTTTTTGATTTCGGTGGACCGAAGATTTCAGAGAAGACAATGCCTTTAAGCAGGTCATCTTGACTTTTTGGTATTAGATCAAGCTTTTCTACAATTTCTACAGATTGGCGTACGCCACCATGTGCCGACAATCTTCCACTATGACGATTTACGGAAGAATCAGGACGCTCGATATGACGACTAACTGTTGAATCAGCACGTTCTTTTCTGCTAGATGTAGCTCTTGCAGGTTGTGCTGTTTCGGACGTAGTCAGAACCATTCCTTGATGCATTTGTCGCTGTTGCGTTTGTTCCTGTTGTGTTTGAAGTTGGCGACTTGGCGGTTCCGCATCCTGAGTCTGCATCTCTTTTTGCAATTCGCGATACAAGTCTTTTGACATCTCTTTTAATTTACGTGTCGGACTATTTGGAGCCTGACCTGTTGCCGTGAATGGCTTTGGTTGCGGTCCTTTTTCGGGTGGAGTTTTCTTTCCTTTACCGTTTAGAAAAGCCCCGACAGCTAGAGAGATGATCAATATGATAAGTCCACTATCCATTCAGTGCATCCCCTTTCCGGGAATCTGTTTCTTCCGGATTAGTCTTTGGCTGGGCCGGTTTTATCGGTTTTTCCATATTTACTGATGGAATCGCGCATTCCCGTATCTGCCTGGACATTTTTAAAGTTCATGTAATCCATGACTCCCATGTTACCTGAACGTAGTGATTCCGCCATTGCAAGTGGAACTTCTGCTTCGGCTTCAACAACTTTCGCTCTCATTTCTTCAACTTTTGCTCTCATCTCTTGCTCATTTGCCACTGCCATTGCGCGGCGTTCTTCTGCTTTTGCCTGTGCAATGTTTTTATCAGCCATAGCTTGTTCAGTTTGAAGTTCCGCACCGATGTTTTTACCGATATCAACGTCTGCGATGTCAATCGAGAGGATTTCAAATGCTGTACCTGAGTCTAGACCTTTTGCTAGCACAGTTTGTGAAATCATATCTGGATTTTCTAATACTTTTGCGTGGTCAATTGAAGAACCGATTGTGGATATGATACCTTCACCAACACGCGCTACGATTGTCTCTTCACCAGCACCACCGACAAGTCGGTCAATGTTTGCACGAACTGTTATACGAGCTTTTGCTTTTACTTCAATCCCGTTCATTGCCACACCGGCAATGAATGGTGTTTCAATAACTTTCGGGTTAACGGACATTTGTACTGCCTCTAAAACGTCACGACCCGCTAAATCGATAGCAGCCGCACGTTCAAATGTAAGTTCGATATTTGCACGGTGTGCAGCAATCAGGGCATTGACAACACGGTCAACGTTCCCTCCTGCAAGATAGTGACTTTCAAGCTGATTAATTGAAACCTCAAGCCCCGCTTTGTGTGCCTTAATGAGCGGATTAACGATTCGACTTGGGATAACCCGGCGAAGACGCATACCTATCAATGTGAAAATACTGACTCTAACACCTGCTGCCATTGCAGATATCCACAGTGTCACAGGAACGAGTGTGAAAAACACTGACAAAACAATAATTGCGATAAAAGCAATTATAACGATTGTAACTAAACTACCTGTACCTAAAAGTGCTTGCATTATTCAATTTCCCCCTTTTCTACTGATTCCCTGACTACAATTCGAGAACCTTCAACCTTTACAATAATAACATTCTTTCCTTTATCAATGTAGCTTCCATCGGAAACAACATCAATTCGTTCGCCGTCCAGTTCTATTGCACCGGATGGTCTAAGTGCTGTAGATGTCTGCGCGGTGCGGCCCAGTAGTTCTTTTCTATTCACATTAGAAACATAGCCACTTTCAGTATCAGTTGAATCCATCAATACCATCTTGTTAAGCAAGTGCAATTTTTTACCGAAAAATTTCATAATAATCACCATCCCTGTTACAGCGATTGCAACCGCGATTAAGACAGATATCGCCATATACATCGGATTGCCGCCCGCCATAATAATACTTCCAATAATTGCGAGCGATCCAACAACACCTGCAACGCCATGCGGAAGGAAGATTTCCGCTACTACCAGACCCACTCCAATTAGGAACAAGATAATCGTTTCGTAGCCTGCGAGTCCAGCAATCAGGTGCCCGTAGAAGAATAATACTAATGAACTGGCAGCCATAGTTCCTGCTACGCCAAACCCCGGAGAGTATAGCTCCAGTACAAATCCCAGTCCAGCAATTGACAAAAGAATCGGAACAACGACAGGATGCGTGACGAAACGTGCAATACTCTCCGTAAATGTTTCATTCGTCGAAATAATCTCTGCGTTTTCAAGTCCTGTTTCTTTTAGCAACTCTTTGAGGGATGTCACCGTTCCTTCACTATATTCGACTTTCATTGCCTCATCCGCAGTAAGTGTCAGTAATTCACCAACACCTGCTCGGTAGTCGGGAAGATCGATTTTAGGATTTGCCATAGCTTCAGCATATAATGGGTTACGATTTGAAGACTTCGCTGCATTTATCATACTTGCGACCCAGGCACTATGTGCTTTGACATCCGCCGCATTGCCAGAAGAGTCAATCACCTGTGCAGCACCCATTCGTCCATTTGGAGACATGTAGATTCGATCTGCATGAAGTGCCAAGTATGCGCCCGCAGATAAAGCATCATCATTGATGTAAGCGATTACCTTTAAATCTGTTTCATCCATGAGCTTAGCAATTTTTCCCGCTGCATCAGTAAAGCCACCTGGTGTATTGATGTCCAAGATGATTGCTTTTGCATCCGCATCTTCAGCTTCTGCGAATGACCTTTGCAAAAATGCGTATAATCCTTTTTCAACAACGTCTTCAATGGGAACTTTATAAACTTTAGTTGTCGCCGCACCGGTTTCTAAGAACGGAAACGTGAATGCCGATACGAATAAAATGAACAGGAGAATTTTTCCTATCATTTTATGCATAGTATTGTTCACCTCTCTTTATAGAATCTATTATATCTCTATATACGTTCTAAATGCGCGGAAGTTTCATTTTCATTGTAAATATGTTTATTTTTCTTCATCTCGAAAAGTGCACGGTGTTACATAGCCGATTTGCATATTAATACGCATGATTGGCACAGGTAGTAAATTATCTCAAGCATATACAAATAAACCGGAAAACCCATAAAGGATTTTCCGGTTTACCAAATTTTAAATTGAAAACAAGATCGAACTCATCATCGCAGGAAATCAGAATTTACGTTTCCTTGCAGCTTCAGATTTCTTTTTACGTTTCTCACTCGGCTTATCATAAAACTCACGCTTTCTTACCTCTTGTATTGTTCCACTTTTGGATACAGTACGTTTGAAGCGGCGAAGAGCATCTTCAAGCGATTCGTTTTTACGAACAACAGTTTTCGACATATCTCTTGTCCCTCCCTCCAAACACACTTCTTGTACAAGACCAAGTGCCTTGTACTCATAAATTATACCTCGTTATTAAGCATAGGTCAATATAAAACTTTCAAATTAATAATCAGATTTAGATTCCAACCCTTGCATGATTTGAACGCCTGAACTTGCACCTATTCTTGTAGCCCCTGCATCTATCATTTTCTTCATGTCTTCCAAGCTTCGAACTCCACCCGAAGCCTTGACACCCATTTCAGGTCCAACGACGGCTCTCATCAACTTGACGTCTTCCTCTGTCGCTCCCCCAGTTGAAAAACCGGTTGATGTTTTCACGAAATCAGCACCTGCTAGAACCGATAGTTCACATGCTTTTCTTTTATCTTTATCAGCTAGTAAAGCTGTTTCAATAATAACCTTTACAATCGCTTTTCCTTTTGCTGCATTAACAACTGCTTTAATGTCTTTTTCCACAGCCGCATCATCACCACTGCGAAGGGCTCCTATATTAATGACCATATCGATTTCAGTTGCTCCGTTTGCAATCGCATCAGCAGTTTCAAATGCCTTTACCTCAGACGTTGACGCTCCCAAAGGAAAACCAATGACTGTACAAACCTTAACTGGTGAACCTTCAAGTGCAGCTGAAGCTGTTTTTACCCATGCCGGGTTTACACAGACAGAAGCAAACGAATATTTACGGGCTTCTTCACATAATGTCGTTATTTCTGTTTTTAAAGCATCTGCTTTTAATAATGTATGATCGATATAAGTAGCATAATTTGTATTCAAATGAATACCTCCTTGAGTTGTCCGTACTTCTGATATCATATCAAGAACCATTCGTTTCTGCACGAAAAAAGCTGTTCCTTCCAAAATGGATAAGAACAGCTTTTTTAGATAGCTGATTTAGACGAGTTGTGCCTCTTCCTCAATAACACGGACAAACTGTCCTTCGTTATAGGGATAGCCTGCTTTCACGACTTTTACACGAATGATTTTACCGACCATGGACTCATCAGCGGGAAAAACGAGTTTCAAATAATTATCCGAGTAGCCTTCATATAACCCGCTGTCCGGATCAAGCTTATACTTTTCTTCCGGGATGACCTCGAGTACCACATTTTCGAATGTTGATGCATATTGCTTCGCCAGCTGATCGTTCAATTCGATCAGGCGATGAACACGTTCGTTTTTTACAGCTTCGGGAACCTGGTCTTCCATTCTTGCGGCGGGAGTCCCAGTCCGTTTTGAATAAGGGAAAACATGAAGTTCAGAGAATTTATAATCACGGATAAAGTTATATGTTTCCATGAACTCTTCTTCAGTCTCACCAGGAAAACCGACGATAACATCTGAAGTGATTGCCAATTGTGGCAGTGCATCACGCAATCTGTCCAGACGTTCTGCAAAAAATTCCATCGTATATTTCCGGCGCATACGTTTCAAAACGGAGTTGGAACCGGATTGAATCGGAATATGCAGATGACGAACGATTGTAGATGAATTACGAAGGACATCGATGACCTCATCTGTAAGTTGGCTCGCTTCAATCGAACTGATACGAAGACGTTTCAGTCCTATCACCTGGGTTTCAAGATCACGTAGCAGCCGAGCCAGATTGTAATCTTTCAAATCTTCTCCGTAACCACCTGTATGAATACCTGTTAAAACAATTTCAAGATATCCCGCATCGACAAGCTGTTGCGCCTGACGGATGACTTCCTGTGGATCACGCGAACGCATAAGTCCACGAGCCCACGGAATGATGCAAAATGTACAGAAGTTATTACATCCCTCCTGGATTTTGAGGGACGCACGTGTGCGATCAGTAAATGCAGGTACATCCAGTTCTTCATAAACTCTGTTTTTCATAATGTTGCGGACGGCATTGATCGGCTTACGTTCTGAACGGTACTCATCAATGAGCCCAAGAAGTTTGGTCCGATCCTGTGTTCCAACAACAATATCGACCCCAGGAATCGCCATAATTTCAGCAGGAGAAGTTTGTGCGTAACAACCCGTAACACAAATGACAGCATCCGGATTTTTACGGACTGCCCGACGAATGACTTGTCGGCTTTTCTTATCACCGGTATTCGTCACTGTACATGTATTAATGACATAAACATCAGAGTTCTTTTCGAAATCACCGCGGTCATAACCGGCTTCCTTGAAAAGTTGCCAGATTGCCTCGGTTTCGTAATGATTCACTTTGCAGCCCAACGTATGAAATGCCACCGAAGACATAGCTGCTCACCTCTTTCATTCAAATTCGTATGACATTGCGGACAATAAATACAATGGTGCCGTTTCAGTCCGCAAGATGCGCGGACCTAATGCAATCGGCAGAAACCCTTCAGAACGGAGATTTTCAGCTTCTGTTCTCGATAACCCGCCTTCTGGTCCGAATACAACTAGCACCGTTTGTTCATGATATACATTTTTTAGACGGTCAGCAATTTTATGAGGCTCTCCACTTTTCGCATCCTCTTCATCTGCAAAAAGTAAGACGTCAAATTTCCTTGATTCCACAATCAATTGCTGAAATGATAATGGGTTTCCCACTTCAGGAATAACGGTTCGATGACATTGTTCTGCGGCCTCTTTGGAAATTTTGCGAAGCCGTTCAACTTTTTTATCACCTTTTTTTTCATCCCACTTAACAATGGATCTCTCAGCTTGGAATGGTAGAATCCCCGACATACCAAGCTCAGTTCCTTTTTGAACAATTAAATCGAGTTTGTCGCCTTTTGGCAGACCACAGGCAATTGTTACGTTAACAGGCATTTCGTTAGACTTTAGTGCATTGCCGGTACGCAAAATCACTACACCATCCGGTAGCAATTCAGTAATTAAAGAAATAAAAGCCTTCCCGTTCGTAACAGCAATGACATTATCGTCGACATTCATCCGCATGACACGAGTGATATGTTTTCCATCATCGCCCTTTATTGTCGCGATCCCTTCATCATCAAAAGGGGATTGCAGAAAATAGCGTTGCAAATTGTTACACGCTCCTTTTTCTCGCAATAATAGCAACCCAGTCTTCCATAAGGACAGACTCTATAATCTCAAATCCTTTACTCACTAGGTCATCCTTTACCAAGTCCCGTTTCTGGCCGATAATTCCCGAAACAATAAATAGGCCATCCTCCGGTAAAATGGTATAAGCATCTTGTGAAAAGGAAATGATAACTTCGGCCAAAATATTTGCAATGATAATATCAGTCGGTTCTTTTACAGACTCTAGTAAATTACCGTGTACCACTTCGACCGTTCCTTCAACGTGATTCAACTTGATGTTATCTTTTGCGGCTACTACTGCGACTTGGTCCAAGTCTAGCGCATGAACCCGTGATGCACCTAAGAGTGCCGCACCGATGGCGAGTACTCCTGAACCAGTTCCTACATCCACAACTGTGTAGCCAGGTTTAACGTATTTCTCAAGCGCTTGCAGACACAGTACTGTTGTTGGATGTGTACCTGTCCCAAAAGCCATTCCCGGATCAAGCTCAATAATCAATTCATCAGACTCAACCGGAACGTATTCTTCCCATGTTGGTACAATTGTAAAGCGGCCAGAAATTTTAACAGGATGATAGTACTTCTTCCATGCAGTTGCCCAATCTTCTTCATCGACTTCATTCATCTGAATAGCATTTTTACCGACATCCAATCCGAATTTTGACAAACCTTCGATTGACAGTTCAATATCTTTGACTGTTTCTATCAGAAAACTATTAACAGGTAAATATGCCTTTAAAATGACTCCCTCCAAAGGAAAATCATTTTTGTCCAGTGCCCATATTTCACCGTACTGGTCTTCGTGGATTCGATCTGGTTCCGCTGAATCCTCTATAACGACCCCACTTGCACCAGCTTCATGTAAAATATTTGCTACTGCTTCAGTTGCTTCATGTGTCGTATGAATAGATACCTCTGACCACTTCATATGAATTCATCCCTTTCAGTCGCCTTTGATTGATCGTTTGATTTTATCGAAAAGAGAACTTGAATACTCATCAAGAGAATCCCCACTAATCGCCGCAAACTCACGCATAAGTTCTTTCTGTTTTTCCGTCATTTTCTTAGGCGTCGTCACTTTTACAATAACGTGCTGATCTCCGATTCCACGACCATGGACGTTTTTAACACCTTTGCCTTTCAAACGGAAACGTGTTCCTGTTTGAGTACCAGCAGGTATTTTCAAATTCACTTTTCCTTGTACAGTTGGAACTTCGATTTCATCACCAAGAGATGCTTGCGGGAACGAAAGATTGAGTTCCAGATAAATATCATCGTCTTCTCTGATGAATTTCTCATGTGGCCTCACACGGAATACGATATACAAATCTCCTGAAGGTCCTCCATTATGACCTGGTTCACCCTGTCCGGATACGCGTAACTGCTGACCATCATCAACACCTTCAGGGATTGTCACTTTAATTTTTTTCTTTTTCGTTACTCTACCTGCACCATGGCAAGTCGAACATTTTTCAGGAATAATTTTACCAGTTCCTTGACAATGGTGACATGCTCTACGGTTTACCATCTGACCGAGCGGCGTGTTTTGTGTAACGCTGATTTGCCCTGAACCACTACAATGTGTACACGTTTTAGCTGACGTTCCTTTTTTAGCACCTGAACCATCACATGTATCGCATGTTTCTTCTTTCGGTATTTCAACTTCAGTCTCCTTACCGAAAACTGCCTCCATAAAGTCAATATTCATCGAGTATTGAAGGTCATCCCCTTTACGAGGGGCGTTCGGATCACGCCGACGGGTATTCCCACCGAAAAAACTACTGAAAATATCATCAAAACCGAATCCGTCAGCGCCACCTCCGCCACCAAATCCTTGATTTGGATTTGTATGGCCGAATTGATCATAATTTGCTTTCTTCGAATCATCACTCAGCACTTCATATGCTTCAGTCACTTCTTTGAATTTCTCTACTGCATCATCTGCTTTGTTCAAGTCAGGATGGTATTTCTTTGAAAGTGATCGATAGGCTTTCCTAATTTCATCTTTTGAAGCGGACTTTGACAAGCCCAATACGTCATAATAATCTCTTTTACTCATTATTTCACTCTCCCGAAATACTTTGGCATGTTTACTATTGTATCACTACGAACTTAAAAGCGTAAGCGTTCAGTGAGCTCCGAAATGCAGGATAGATGCAGTTCATTCCCCTTCCGCTATATTAGCTTAAAGGGCTAGCCGCTGCTGCTTGGACTCGGCAATAAAAACCGAAAAAGCCAAAGCCGGAATATCGGACTTTGACTTTTCCGTCAACAAATACTTTTATTTAGTTTCTTTGTCGTCTACTTCTTCAAAATCAGCGTCAACTACGTCGTCGTCCTTAGGCTCAGAAGTGCCTTCAGCACCTTCAGCGGATTCAGCTGCAGCTTGCTCATATAATTTCATTGACATTTGTTGGACAAGTTCATCCAATTTTTCTTTTTTCGTACGAATTTCATCATAATCAGCAGCTTCTAGTGCAGCTTTCAACTCTTCCTTAGCTTCTTCCACACTCTTCACATCTTCTTCGGAAACTTTTCCTTCAAGATCTTTTAATGTCTTTTCAGCCATGAATACGAGTTGGTCTGCTTCGTTTTTCAAATCTGCTTCTTCTTTACGTTTTTGGTCAACCTCAGCATTCGCTTCAGCATCTTTCACCATACGTTCGATTTCATCATCAGTTAGACCCGAACTTGCTTGGATTGTAATATTTTGCTCTTTTTGAGTTCCAAGATCTTTCGCTTTAACTGTAACAATCCCGTTTTTATCGATATCAAAAGTAACTTCAATTTGAGGAACTCCACGTGGAGCCGGTGGAATATCCGTCAATTGGAAACGACCTAGCGTTTTGTTGTCCGCAGACATTGGACGTTCGCCTTGCAAAACATGAATATCTACAGCCGGCTGGCTATCCGCTGCTGTTGAAAACACTTGTGATTTGCTAGTTGGAATCGTTGTGTTACGTTCGATTAGTTTTGTAAAGACATTACCCATTGTTTCAATACCTAGTGATAATGGTGTTACGTCTAATAGAACAACGTCTGTAACATCTCCACTTAAGATAGATCCTTGTACAGCCGCACCAAGTGCAACTACTTCATCCGGGTTGACGCCTTTATATGGCTCTTTACCTGTTTCTTTTTTAATAGCTTCTTGAACCGATGGAATACGAGTTGATCCACCAACGAGAATTACTTTATCAATTTCAGATGCAGCAAGTCCAGCGTCTTTTAACGCTTGGCGTGTTGGAACCATAGAGCGTTCAACAAGGTGAGCAGTCAATTCATCGAATTTCGCACGAGAAAGTGTGACTTCTAGGTGAAGTGGACCTGCATCTCCTGCTGTAATGAAAGGTAGTGATACTTGTGATGATGTTACGCCTGAAAGGTCTTTTTTCGCTTTCTCAGCAGCATCTTTCAAACGTTGCATTGCCATTTTGTCTTTTGACAAATCAATACCGTTGTCTTTTTTGAATTCCTGAACGAGGAAGTCAATGACTACATCGTCAAAATCATCTCCTCCAAGTTTGTTGTCTCCAGCAGTAGATTTAACTTGGAATACGCCATCGCCTAGTTCTAGGATCGACACGTCGAACGTACCGCCACCAAGGTCATATACAAGAATTGTTTCGTCTTCATCCGTTTTATCGAGACCATAAGCAAGCGCCGCTGCAGTTGGCTCATTAATAATTCGTTCGACTTCAAGTCCAGCAATTCTACCTGCATCTTGTGTTGCTTGACGTTGTGCATCGCTGAAGTAAGCTGGAACAGTAATAACTGCTTTTGTTACTTTTTCACCTAAGTATTCTTCTGCATACCCCTTCAAATATTGAAGAATCATCGCTGATACTTCTTGAGGTGTATATTCTTTGTCTTCTGCTTTAACTTTGAAATCAGTACCCATATGCCTTTTAACAGACATGATTGTGTTCGGGTTAGTGATTGATTGGCGTTTAGCAACTTCTCCAACTTGACGTTCGCCGTTTTTAAACGCTACGACGGATGGTGTTGTACGGTTACCTTCTGGATTTGGAATTACTTTCGGCTCTCCGCCTTCATAAATTGCAACTACTGAGTTTGTTGTCCCTAAGTCAATACCAATAATTTTGCTCATAATCAAATTCCTCCTATTAAATAGTGCTTCTTTTATTGTAATTCTTCTTAATCGTTAACTTTAACCATTGCTGGTCGCAGTACTCTGTCTTTCAACATATATCCTGCTTGCAATTCTTCAAGTACGATACCTGCAGGTTTATCTTCATCTTTTCCAGTCATAATTGCTTGATGGAAATTAGGATCGAACTCCTGATCGAGTGCTTTGATCTCAACGAGACCCTCTTCTTCAAGAGCTTGGACAAATGTACGGTATATCATATCTAATCCCGTCATCATCGTTTGGACTTCTTCTGTTTTTGCTTCAACAGTCAATGCCCGTGAAAAATTATCTAGAACAGGAATAAGATTAGTTACTACATTCTGAGCACGGTATTTTTGAGCTGCTTCTTTATCAAGGGAGACCCTTCGTTTGAAGTTTTCATAGTCTGCCAGTAATCTCAACCGTTTGTTCTCTTCTTCATGTAGTTTTTCTGTCAGTTCTTGCACAGTAGTGTCATTCCCGTTTTCTATGATTTCAATCGAATCCACATTTTCATCTGAATTGATTGTTTCAATTCCATCTTCAAGCGTTTCATTTACTGATTCTTCTTTAACTTCAATTTCATCATTTACATTTGTCATTGGTCGTTCCTCCCTGCCGTTCCGCCGCCTATTGTCAACCTTGCCAATTCACTGGACAAATCACTGCTCATTAAATCGAGCATAGTAATGACTCTTGCATAATCCATACGTTTTGGTCCGATAATCGCGATGGAACCCGTCATATTGTCGCCCGCTGAATACGTAGCTGTAATCACACTGTAATCTTCCATGGCATTGTGATTATTTTCAGAGCCGATGCGGACATGGATACCTGTCATACCTTCTTGGAAAAACGTCATTGCCGGTGCAGCATTATCCATCAGTTCGAAAAATGTTTTCATCTTATGGATATCATTGAATTCAGGTTGTTTCATCATATTCATTTTACCGCCAAAAAACAGCCGTTCTTCCGGTGCGATTGATATCGCCCGTTGGAATGAGGCGAATAAGTCGCCAGCGTGATGGATATGACGTTCCAATACCGTTTTCGTTTCCTCGACTAGCATTTTTTGAATATTAACAAGCGGTGTGCCAATCAGTCGTTCGTTTAGGATGTTCACCATTTTTTCAATATCAGACGCGGTGAATCCTTCCGGTACATTGAAAAGCTTATTCTCAACACGGCCATTGTCTGTAACGATAATAGCGACAGCCGTCTTCCGATCTAATGGAACGATTGAAAAACGTTTCACTGCATGTAGTGAAGTGTCTGGCCCAAGAAGAATCGAAGTGTAATTGGTCAAATCGGAAAGAATTGTTGCAGATTTACGTATCAACTCTTCAGTTTCGACAATTTTCTCTCGAAAAACAGATCTCAAATGGATACTGTCTTCCATGTTTAGCTTTTCTGTAGTCATCAAATGATCGACATAAAATCGGTACCCTTTTTCAGATGGTATTCTACCGGATGAGGTGTGGGTTTTTTCAAGATAACCCATCTCTTCAAGATTAGCCATTTCATTCCTAATTGTCGCGGGACTGAATGGAGCTTCCGGCTTTTTGGATAGCTGCCTTGATCCGACAGGTTGTGCGGATTCGATGAAATCGTCAACCGTCAGTTGCAATATAAGCAATTGTCTGTTCGTCAACATAGCCATCACTCCTGTTAGCACTCTATAACTACGAGTGCTAATGCTACTGATAATTTAACAAATACAGATCGTCGTGTCAACGAATTGACTCACGATTATTTAAGAAATTGTTGAAACACATCATTTCCCCTGTAAACACCGTGCTCTGTTAACTTGACGGTATCATCCAATTGCATGACAAGTCCGTCTTCAATCAGAGATTGCAGCGTTTCACCGTATACATTTTCAAGCGATTTCCCAAATTTCTTTTGAAATAATGAACGAGAAACGCCATTTGATTTGCGTAATCCAAGAAACATCTCTTCTTCCATTGCTTCTGTTTCTGTAACTAGATGTGTTTGTTGTAACGGCCTATTACCCGCAGCTGTCTTTTCAATATATTTTGCAATCGGTCCAATGTTTGAATACCTGGTTCCATTTATATAACCATGTGCACCAGCACCGATCCCTGCATACGTTGCGTTCTCCCAGTAGATGAGATTATGAATTGATTCTTGACCAGGTATTGCAAAATTACTAATTTCATAACGATTTCGTCCATGGCTTTCCATATGTTCAATTAGCATCGTGAACATTTCTGTTTCGATATCTTCCCCTGGCAGCGGCAATTTGCCTTTATTCATCAAGTTATAAAACACTGTTTTCGGCTCGACAATAAGGGAGTATCCTGAATAATGAGGGAGGTCAAGCGCAGTCGCCTGTATAAGCGTATCTTGCCATTGAGCGATAGTTTGTCCCGGTAACCCGTATATTAAATCAATACTAATATTGTCGAATCCTGCTTTTCTAGCTTCTCCAACAACTCGTTCAGCATCACCTGGACTATGCGTCCTCCCGATCTTCGTCAACAATTCCGCGTCAAATGATTGTACACCGATACTCAGTCTATTTACGCCGCCATTTTTCAGAACAGCTAACTTCCCGAATGTCAGTTCATCAGGATTTGCTTCAGTAGAAAATTCTTTTAAAGAACTAACATCAACATATTCATGAATGATTTCAAGCAATCGTTCGAGTTGTTTTTCAGATAGTGAAGTCGGTGTTCCGCCTCCTAAGAAAACAGTTTCGACTTCTTTAAATGAAATCCCCTCATTATGCATGATAGATAGTTCCTGTCCTATCGATTCGATATATTCATCTACAGGCTGGTTCTTGAAAAATACTTTATTGAAATCACAGTAATGACAAATTTGATGGCAAAACGGAATGTGGATATACATGCCCCTCATACCGTCACTTCCTTTCTTTAGTAAGAAAAACTCAAAATATTGCTCAAGGAATCCAGTCTTACATAATACAATATGCTGTGTCTCTCAGCGACAAACCGAGGTAGTATCGACTCAAAGATCTAAGCTTTATCGTTTAGACACGGAAAAAAGAGGGCTATACGCCCTCTATTCCATTTAATAATTAATCTTCATCCATTTTCAATACTGCCATAAATGCTTCTTGAGGAACTTCAACTGAACCTACTTGTTTCATACGTTTTTTACCTTCTTTTTGTTTATCAAGAAGTTTACGTTTTCGAGAGATGTCCCCTCCGTAACATTTAGCCAAAACGTTTTTACCCATCGATTTGATTGTAGACCTTGCAACAATTTTTTGACCGATTGCTGCCTGCACAGGTACTTCAAATTGTTGTCTAGGAATTAGTTTCCGCAATTTTTCAACAATCGCTTTTCCGCGGTCATATGAGAAGTCTCTATGCACAATGAAACTGAATGCATCGACATGTTCTCCGTTTAAGAGGATGTCCATTTTTACAAGTTTCGATTGTTTATAACCAATCAGTTCATAGTCGAGTGATGCGTACCCTTTTGTACCAGACTTCAACTGATCGAAGAAATCGTAAACAATTTCCGCGAGTGGCAATTCGTAGATGATATTGACACGAGTCGAATCCAAATAATCCAACGTCATGAAGTTACCACGTTTATGTTGACACAGTTCCATAACGGAACCTACATACTCATTTGGCACCATGATTGATGCTTTTACATATGGCTCTTCGACATAATCGATTTTTTGTGCGTCTGGCATCATTGCAGGGTTGTCCACTTTCATTTCAGAACCGTCTGTCAAGACAACATTGTATATAACACTTGGCGCAGTTGTGATCAAATCGATATTGAATTCTCGTTCAATACGCTCTTGAATAATTTCCATATGCAAAAGGCCTAGGAATCCACAACGGTATCCAAATCCAAGTGCTTGAGACGTCTCCGCCTCGTACTCAAGTGCAGAGTCATTCAACTCTAACTTCTCAAGTGCGTCACGTAGTTCATTGTATTTCGATGTATCAATTGGATACAGTCCGCAGAACACCATTGGATTCATGCGTCGATAACCAGCCAAAGGTTCGCTTGCCGGGTTTTTCACACTTGTAATCGTATCTCCTACGCGTGTATCCCCGACATTTTTTATGGACGCCGATAAATAACCGACGTCGCCGACAGTCAATTCATCCCTAGGTGATATTTTCGGAGTAAAGACTCCTGTTTCTAGGACTTCGAAATCCTTACCAGTCGCCATCATATGGATCTTATCTCCTGGCTTGACGGATCCTGCCATGATACGAATATTTACAATAACTCCTTTATAAGGATCATAATGAGAGTCGAAGATTAACGCTTGTAATGGAGCGTCCGGATCGCCTTGTGGGGCAGGGACTTTTTCAACGATTTGTTCCAGAATATCCACGATTCCAATACCTGCTTTTGCAGAAGCAAGAACCGCTTCTGATGCATCCAGTCCGATTACATCTTCAATTTCTTTTCTAACACGTTCCGGATCTGCTGCTGGTAAGTCAATTTTATTGATGACGGGTAATATTTCAAGTTCATTATCAAGTGCCAAATAAACGTTTGCAAGTGTTTGCGCTTCAATCCCTTGTGCCGCATCGACAACGAGGATTGCACCTTCACATGCCGCAAGACTTCGCGACACTTCATATGTAAAGTCGACGTGTCCAGGCGTATCAATCAGATGGAATGTATATTCCTGCCCGTCTTTCGCCAAGTACGTCAACTGCACTGCATTTAATTTAATCGTGATTCCGCGTTCTCTTTCAAGATCCATCGAATCCAACGTTTGGGTCTTCATTTCCCTAGATGTTAACGTTTGAGTCTGTTCCAGAATACGATCCGCCAATGTTGATTTCCCGTGATCGATATGGGCGATAATAGAAAAATTCCGGATGTTTTTTTGACGTGCCGCTCTCTGTTCATGATTCATGTAAGTTCACTCCTATTTTAACTATATGAATTATAGCAGATATCCGTTCACCTTTACATATATTTGTGTTAAAACCTTTAGGGAACAGGCTTGAGAATGATTCAACCTGATAATTTTTGTACTGTTTTATATGGTTTTATATAAATCATGGCATCAAAATTACTTATCATCCAGAAATGAAATAGCCCATTTTTATGAAGTCTTTTCTATGTCGGACTATTTCATTTTTATTAACTATAAAATCGACTTTCTCTATTCTTAATCACACAATCAAAATCTTACCTATAATCCATTCTTTTAACCGCTCGATTTCCCCCTTATATACTACATTCCCCCAATACTTCTACTCACAGTTTAGAAACGAGTGAAGTATCTATGAATTAATCGAAGTGTAGCTCGTAATCGTTGCCTAGCAACTACCCAGCGCTTGTTCAACGAGCTGAAAATCCATCTAAACAGTTGCTACTCTGCTTTCACCCAGTCAATTCTCCGGAAATCTAATGGCACCAGCGATTGACGGGTTCTGGTACATATTAGCAAACCAAATGCGTACGATTTTGCAACGTTTATGGATGGCTGAACGGCATTGCGTACATAGATAACAGTTAAGTTGTCACATTGATAGCAAAGAAACGTTAGCAGAAGAACAATTTGTATTTAACGAAATACTCAGCGTGAAAGGGTGAAACCAATGAAAACACGACCTTATTTAGATTTCAGCATTTCCGGTAAACCGTCACTCTCATTTCGATGTTCCGTAATTGGATTAACCGGCATGAATGGTTTCGCTACCTGTTGGACATTTTGTTAATAGTTCCACGATTTTGCCGAATCATACATCTGACTTTTCCACCGACTGCTATGTGGATTCCAAGACACTTGTAAAGGGCTATGAATACGCTGCTGACCGATTTGTAGTTATTACAGAATCCGAACTAGAAGGATTGAATAGTGACATCGGGGAAAAAGCAGTAGGGATTGCGGAGTTCGATGGCAACGATACTCAGAGCAATTAGGCGAAATTTCACAATCAACTAAAAAAGGGGCTGTCTCAATTTTCATTTGAGACAGCCCCTTTTTATGAATAGGATATACGATTTCCCATTCACCATCGGCATTAACCAGTAACTTTGATAGTTCTTGTATTTACAAACAAATGCCTGTTATGCTTTTGGAGGTGTTCCTTCAGCGTTTGATACAACTGCTTCGATTTGGACTAAAGCATCTTTAGGTAGAGCTGATACGCCAAGTGTTCTTCGTGCAGGAACACCGCCTGGGAAGAATGTTGTGTAAACTTCGTCTACAGCATCAATATCTGTGATATTTTTAAGGAAGATATTTACTTTAACCACATCGTCCATAACGTGGTCTATACTTTCTAAAATTGCCTTGATATTTTTTAAGCACTGTCCAGCCTGCTCTTTTACACCGCCAGCTATCATTTCACCAGTTTTCGGGTCCAAAGGTAATTGAGCTGAAATGTGATTGTAATGAGAAAACGCTACAGTTTGTGTAGATAGAGAACTCTTTGGTGCATTTTCAATGTTGTTTGCCTTTATGATGATTCCATGCCTGTCTTCAATAGCTTGTGGGGGTGTACCATCTCCGTGTGACACCACTGCTTCAATTTGTACCAAAGCATCCATTGGTAAAGCTGAAGCTGCAACTGTTGTCCGTGCAGGTACATAGGCTGCGGCCCTGGCGATAGCCGTGTCTGGGAAAAATGTTGTATAAACTTTGTTTACGACTTCAATATCCGAGAGGTTTTTAAGGAAGATAGTAATTTTAACAATATCGTCAAAAGGAACGTCGATACTTTCTAAAATTGCTTTGATATTTTTTAAGCACTGTCCAGCCTGCTCTTTTACACCACCTGTAACCAATCTGCCTGTTTTTGGATCGATAGGCAATTGAGCTGAGAGATAATTGTAGTGAGAGAAAGCCACGGTTTGTGTAGATAGAGGACTTGTAGGTGCATTTGCCGTGTTGTTTGTAAGCTTTATAAGGTCGCCTGCTTGTGGAGCGTTTGGAATTGAACCTTCACCGTGAGAAAGAAGTGCTTCAATTTGCACCATAGCATCCATCGGCAAAGCTGCAACTTCAACTGTTGTACGTGCAGGAACATAAGTTGGGAAGAATGATTTATAAACTTCATCTACAGCGTCAACATCTTTTATATCCTTAACGAATACCGTGATTCGAACAATATCGCTCATAACATGATCGATGCTGTCTACAATTGCCTTGATATTGTTAAAGCACTGTTCAGCTTGCTCTTTTATACCACCAGCTACCAATTTACCTGTTTTTGGATCGACAGGCAATTGAGCTGAAAGATTATTGTAATGAGAGAAAGCTACGCTTTGTGAATATAGACCGTTACCGTTCGGAGCATTCTCCGTATTTTTTGCTGATACTGCGTTATAACCGCTCATGAAAGTATTCCCCTTTTAGATAATTTTTTTAATTACGATTATCCCCTTTTACATGTAAAACTATATAGTAAGTATACCCATTCCAAGGACGATGACCGGTATTTTTTTCTTTCTTGGACGAAAATCGTGAGTAAACGACGTTTCAAACAAACTAGACAACGCAATCGCAAAGCAACATTACAAACAAAGTTTACAACATGCTAAACAACGCTCACTCAATACCCCAAAACCCGAAAAGGATACCCCTCTATCGGAGTGTCCTCTTAAACTATTTCTGCCAACAGCAGCTCATATATGCGCTTCATCTCTTCCTGCATCGTCCACTGATCGACCGCGAGCCATCTGCAATGGATGGCATTTCCTTCAAGCCTTGTCATTCCAGCTTTCAAGCCTTCTTCGACCCGCAATGTTTCTTGTATTGCACGCACATCGACATCTGCAGCTTTCGGTGATACGAGCCAGATCGAGCCGATATACATGGCAGTTTCCAGTACACCGATATCACCAAGTGCTGTTTCCTTTGGTGAGAAATGCAGAGAGTCAGAAGCAATTAATTCATCCTCGACAAAAATTTTGAAATTTGTATGGAACGATTGATAATCAAATATCTCACCGCGCTTTTCACGCCCTGGGGCAACGACTTCACCCCATAGTATGGTTGCATCGCGGGCGATTCGAAGTGTCGTGTCGCCTCGGAATTTCGCATCTACAAATGGAATAATAACTTCTGGCATCCATTCGAGATGCGCCCGTTCTTCGAGTTCGACGTTAATGTTCTGCACACAAGTATCTCCTGTATACGAAGGATAGATCTTTAAAGCGGACTGCTGAATCAATCTTACACTGCTATCCGTTGCAAGTTTCACTGTAATGTCATTCCGATCCCCGGCAACCATCCCGCCAGATGACTCCATTATGTAGACGGTCGCTTTTGGGTCTTTTCCTTCGTACAGTTCTCGACTCGCCTTCAATGGCGGCTGCTGGAAAACGTGGGGCATGCGCGTGTAACCCCTTCTCGGTTCGAACTCTAAATCGAGTTTTCCGTGATGAATTGCACGGGATGGGCTATGCATTTGAACCAGCGGATCCCGCACCTTCTAATAGCATATTGTGCTTGATCCATGCGACAACTTGATCGACGTTTTTTTGTGTTCTTACATCAGTGAAAATGTACGGACGTCCGTTACGCATTTTTTTCGCGTCGCTGTCCATAAGATCGAGATCAACGCCAACGTATGGTGCAAGGTCTGTTTTATTGATCAATAATAAATCGGAACGCGTCAAAGCAGGTCCGCCTTTTCTCGGAATATCTTGGCCCTCTGCAACGTCAATTACGTAAATATAGCCGTCAACAAGCTCTGGGCTAAATGTAGCGGACAAGTTGTCGCCACCGCTTTCCACGAAAATAATATCAAGGTCTGCAAAGCGATTTTTCAGCTCATCGATTGCTGCAAAGTTCATCGAAGCATCTTCGCGGATTGCCGTATGCGGGCAACCTCCTGTTTCAACGCCTACAATGCGATCCTCTTCAAGCACGCCGCTATTTATTAAAAACTGAGCGTCTTCACGTGTGTAAATATCATTCGTAATGACCGCTACATTATATTCTTGATGCATCGCACGTGTAAGTTGATCGACAAGCGAAGTTTTGCCCGATCCAACTGGTCCACCGATGCCGATACGTACTGGTTTCATTTAGAAAAACTCCTTTCAATTCATCACGAAATAAACAATCTTGAGAACAAATACTCATGCTTCATAGAAGCAAGTTCTATACCTAACGCATTATTACTAATGTCAGCTTCCGTCAATGTAGAAACTAATTCCGCTGCTTCCGACACCCGTTCAATCAATTCATAAGTCGCCTGGACACCGGTAGTTTGTCCGAACGGCACCGCACGGACCGCATTTTGGACGAGTCCGTTAAGCGATGCAAACAAATACGTCATGACCGCATGATGTGCACTGACACCTGTAGTTGCACTGTAAATACCATAGAGAATGGCGTAATGTCCTTTAATCTCTTTCGAATCAATGCGATCTTTCCAGTCAACAAGAAAATCATCCGTCCCAAGTGGGGACACCGTTTTAATGAACTGTCTACCAAGTTTCACACTTGCTTCACGTGACTCCTTCGCAAGCTTGATTGCTCCGCATAATTGCTCCAAATAGAGAAGTCGCTCGATATCCTGTTCCTGAGCCGCACCATATGCTTCTTTGATCAAAATTGCATCCCCACGCACCAGGTTTTGAAAAAGAAACGATGTACAATAAGCGACCAAATCCTCTTTCGTCCGGATTACATCTTCCTGAATATACGTCTCCATGCCATACGTCTGCGTAAAGGACCCAATCGGAAACGCGGAATCATGAATTTGAATTAACCGTAAAAGGGCAAGATCAGTGAGAGTGTCCGCGGTACTTGAATGGTTGTTTAAATCGTCTTTCAGTTGTTTCATATGCGACACCCACTTCATCTAGCAATTTATTCAACGTATGATCTGCACGCACAATGACTTCATTTTCCTCAATTAATGCCGGTGTATGTCGGTTGCCTAGTTCGAAAGCCGTTTTACCCATTTCCGTCATGTTTTTTGGGCTAATCACGATAACCGGCTCCATCTTTGTGCGAACGGCAATCCGACGTGCGTTATCCTCGAATAAGACATCACCATATTGTAACGGCTGATGATCGTGATGATGATGATGATCATCGTGGTCATGATGCTCGTGGTCATCATGGTGTTCCTGTTGTTCAAGTGATAATGCTATATCTGTACCTTGATCTGTTTCTTTGCGCAGAATGCGTTTACTCAACTCTTCCCAGTCAAGCTCAATCCACTCTGTCTTTTTACCGGCAATCTCTTCTTCCGTTCCGATGTTACCAATGACTTTAGTTATAAGCATTCAGAATTCTCCTTTTCAGCATGTTCAAACAGGACGAGGTCAAAATAGCTGTGCAATTTTTGGCCAGCCATTTCGACCTTTCCTATTGATCACATTCGGTAATTTTCAGCAATTAAAACAAGAAGTAACGTTGTGCCATCGGGAGAACGCTTACCGGTTCACATGTAGCAAGTACGCCATCAATTTTCACTTCATACGTTTCAGGATTAACGTCAATTTCCGGCGTTTCACTATTATGTTTCATGTCTGCTTTACCAATGTTCCGGCAGTTTTTAACAGTGCCAATCATTTTCTTAAGGCCTAGTTTCTCAGGAAGGCCTTCTTCCACTGCAATTTTCGGAAGGAACGTCATTGCTGCATGTTGCGGAGCTTGTCCGTGGAAACCGAACATACGGCGCCCCATCATCGGTTGTGGTGTTGGAATAGATGCGTTTGGATCACCAGTAATTGCGTAAACAGCAATTCCGCCTTTAATAACGACTTCTGCCTTCACACCGAAAAATGCGGGGTCCCAAAGAATAATATCCGCCAGTTTCCCTTCTTCAATTGAACCAACTTCATGGCTGATTCCGTGTGCAATCGCCGGGTTAATATTTAATTTTGAAATATAACGTTTTACGCGGAAGTTATCATTGTCTTTTTCCTCGTCTTGCGGAAGTGGACCGCGTTGCATCTTCATTTTGTTGGCTGTTTGGAACGTACGCATTGTTACTTCACCCACTCGCCCCATCGCCTGTGAATCGGATGACATAATACTTAGAATACCAAGATCTTGCATAATATCTTCTGCAGCGATTGTTTCAGGACGAATACGTGAATCTGCGAACGCTACATCTTCAGGTACATCGTGTTTCAAATGGTGACATACCATAAGCATATCTAAATGTTCATCGATTGTATTTGTCGTAAATGGTTTTGTTGGATTCGTCGATGCCGGCAAGATATTTGGGTATGCAGCCAATTTCAGTTGGTCCGGCGCATGCCCTCCGCCTGCTCCCTCTGTATGGAAAATATGAATAACACGACCGTTAATCGCCTCGATTGTATTTTCAACGAAGCCCGCTTCATTGAGCGTGTCAGAGTGAAGTGCGACTTGAATATCGTATTCATCTGCAACTGTAAGACTCTGATCAAGAGCATCTGGAGTCGCACCCCAGTCTTCATGAATTTTCATGCCAATTGCACCTGCGCGGACTTGTTCAATAATTGGTTCCGTCGTAGATGCGCTCCCTTTTCCAAGTAACCCAACGTTGATCGGTAAGTCTTCAACCGCTTGTAGCATCCGGTGAAGATGCCACTCGCCGGCCGTCAAACTCGTTGCCTTCGAACCTGCGGCTGGACCTGTTCCACCACCGATGAATGTAGTCGTACCCGCGTTGAGTGCGGTTTCAACTTGCTGAGGACTAATGAAATGAATATGCGTATCGACAGCACCCGCTGTTGCGATCAATCCTTCACCCGCATATACTTCTGTTCCTACACCGATGATCATATCCTGATCTACACCATCCATCGAAAGCGGATTTCCTGCTTTTCCGACACCGATGATACGACCATCTTTAATACCAATATCTGCTTTTACAATACCTGAATGGTCAATAATCATAATGTTCGTAATGACTGTATCGAGAACACCTTCAGCGCGAACGTTTTTACCGTTTTGACCCATCGATACGCGAAGTGATTTTCCTCCACCGAAAACACCTTCATCACCGTATGTTGTATAATCTTTTTCAATTTCAATCCAAAGATCCGTATCAGCAAGACGCACTTTATCGCCTACTGTCGGACCGAACATTTTGGCATATTGTTCGTGTGTTACTTTCATTTATCCTCGGCTCCTTTAAATCCTGCTTCTGCTGCTCTATCTAAAATTTCGTCCTTATTATGCGTCGAACCTTCCGTCAAATTATTCAGTCCGAACACGTGACGTTTTCCGCCGAACTCAACTAATTCAACTTCCTTCTCTTCGCCCGGTTCAAAACGCACAGCGGTACCAGACGGGATATTCAAATGCATACCAACAGAGTGTTCACGGTCGAATTCAAGGTATTTATTAACTTCAATGAAATGGAAATGAGATCCGACTTGTATCGGACGATCGCCGGTGTTCGCAACGCGTACCAATTTCACGGGGCGTCCGGCATTTATTTCAATCATACCTTCAGCTGTTCTAATTTCTCCTGGAATCATTGTTAAAGCCTCCTATTATTGAATTGGACGGTGGACCGTCACAAGTTTTGTTCCGTCTGGGAATGTACACTCCATCTGCACATCACTGATCATATCGCCAACGCCTTCCATTACATCCTCAACCGTAAGCACTTGTTTCCCTTCGCTCATCAGTTGCGCAACAGTCTTGCCATCACGCGCGCCTTCCATAATGTAGTGGCAAATTAGTGCGATAGCTTCCGGATAATTCAACTTAACTCCGCGTTCCTTACGCTTAATTGCAAGCTCTCCTGCAACATGCAACAGCAATTTTTCCTGTTCAACCGGTGATAATTTCAACTCAAAGCACCTCTTTTTTTAATTAATAAAAAAACCAAACCTTTCAGGATTCAGAAAATTGACGCAACTAACGTTCTCATTACTTCTTTTAATTTAATTTGCATGAATATGCCATTTTGGACAACCGTCCAGTAGATCGGGCTTGCGGAATATACCGAAGAATGTCGTTGACTGAACTATTATATCGGGTTATGGTTTTTTTCAACTTAGGACCGCATTATGGTTTCCACGCTGTCAACTCAACGGATGTATAAATGCTTTATACGACATCAAGAGGTTGTCCGACGGGGTTGTTTGCCAAATTAAATTAAAATCCATAGCTTTTTTTCTCCTTTTTGAAAACAACATTGGTGTCATTTAATTCTACATATACCATCATTTGTATTATTTCCTTTTGTATACATTGTGTTCATATAATTTTTCTTTGGATATTAATGTTAAGATACTATTATGAAGGATTAATTGATGTAGCTAAACGTAATCCGTTCCAGAACACCCTTTATCAGAGTCATATTCTCACCATGGAAATGTATATAAAAGTGTTGTTGGAATACCAGAAGCACCTATCCAGCTTGGAAAAAGAGATAGATGCTTCGGCAAAAGATATTGCAGAATATAAGATTATCCAATCAATTCCGGGCATCGGAGAAAAGATCGCGGCAACGATTATTTCCGAAATCGGTGAGATTGATCGGTTTAATCATCCAAAGAAACTGGTTGCGTTCGCTGGAATAGATCCGAGTATCTTTGAATCCGGCAGGTGGACAGTCACGAGTTTTACACCATCTGGAAACGTCGCTTCTACTTGCACATCGTGAATCATATCGGCCACGCCTTCCATGACATCTTCGACCGTTAAAATCGTTGCACCATATTCCATTAACTCTGCAACGGTTTTACCGTCACGGGCTCCTTCTAAAATTTCATGCGTAATCAAGGAAACTGCTTCCGGGTGATTCAGCTTCAGTCCTCGTTCTTTTCGACGCCTTGCCAAATCAGCTGCCACAACAATTAATAATTTTTCTTGTTCTCTAGGCAACAAATGCATACAAATTTATCCATTTCTTCACAATAAATTACTTTGATTTTTTCCAGCTAAATAATATATGATTAGCTCATCCATCAATTTCCATATACATCAATTTTTATACATGAACTTTTAATTCTTTATTTAATTTATTAAAGGGCTAGTTGTATAATCAAATGCAACAACTTAAAAGATGAAAGGTCACAGATAAACCGTAGATGATTAAGTCGACTAATGGACTAACCTAAATAACGAAACAATATAAAACACCTTCGATATGGGTATACTTCAAAAAAGTATTTAAATCGGAGGTATTTTTGCGTGGGCAAAAATGTATATTCAAGTGAAATCAAATGGGCTGTTGTAAAAGAAAATATGAGGCGTTACTAACACTGACAGAACGAAAAACACGTAAAGAAATCATCGTGAAAATCGATGCGAAAGCGAGTGAGGCAGTGACGAAAGCGATGACAAAAATCCAAAAACACTATGGTTCTCTTTTTTCTTCCGTTTTCAAAACCATCACCTCCGACAATGGGTCTGAGTTTGCGGAATTAAGCCTTTCACTCAAAAGAGAGAAGATTGAAGACTACTTCACTCATCCATATACTTCTAGTGAACAGGCACGAATGAGCATCATAATGGGTTGATTCGTCGATTTATTCTCAAGCAAAATGTATATCCATCGTCATATTACGGTTTTAATAGGGTTTCATCTATTGTTGCATTTAATATTGCATTTTAGGAAATTTATTAAAGGAGCTTTTTTATGCAAAAACATCTAACTGCAAGCAATGTGCTTACCATGTTTTCCGCTTCATTAAAAGGGATCTCGCAAGTTCTATTAATTGAAAATGCCATAACCGGTCTTATTGTGCTTGTAGCCATTTCTCTCTATTCCGTCCCCTTAAGCATCATGACCTTCATCTCCTCGTTTATCGGTACAGTTACCGCAAAAATAGGCGGGGCCGACGAAAAACTGATTTCTCAAGGTTTATTCAGCTTCAACTCAGCTCTCTCCGGTTTAGCAACGGTGATTTTTTTAGAAGGAAATCATCTTTGGATCATCGCATTGTTCAGTGCCGTGATAGCTGCCATATTCACAGCAGGGATGATGCATTTAACAAAACCATTTGATGTCCCTTCTCTTACCTTTCCTTACATCATTTTTACCTGGTTTTTACTGACTGCTTCACATCGTTTACAGTTTTTCGAAGTGATTAATTCTCTCGTTCCGCAAGGTCTGGCTTATTGGCATTTGGATATCTCTGGTCCCGTTGATTTGATAAGCGGCTTTACGAAAAGTTTTGGACAAATATATTTCCTTGATAATATTTGGAGCGGTCTTCTCATTCTAGCCGGCATTTTTTTTGCTAGCAAAAGACTCGGTATACTCGCTATATATGCAACCATTATTTCCTTGCTGGCTGCTTATTACTTAGGAAGCGAACACTCTTTAATGAATTCTGGATTATACGGATATAATGCCATATTAACTATTTTTGCGGTTTCGGACGTTTTTCATAACAACAAGAAATTAGTTCCTATTTCTGGTTTGCTTGCAGCGGTAATATCTGTGCTAATCACTGCAAGTCTGGATAGCTTTTTACTGCCCTATGGTCTGCCGCCCCTCACTATGCCGTTCGTCTTAAGCACATGGCTGTTTTTATTTGCCCGAAAACTAATGCCTAAGCTTTAAACATTGAAGTTGCCCCAAAGTCCTATATTCTAGGGTCCTGGGGCAGCTTCGCATGCCCATCAACCTAAGTTAAAATCATATCCCCAAAACGTATAACACTATGCTTATCATATGAATTTTACGAGGTAGGGTGATGTTGTTAGACGAAAGATGTCATTTCGGAAGAAATCAAACTTTTTATACAAGAACTACAACATTTTTTATCACCGACCGTCCTAGAAAAAATGTCGAAAGAAACTGGTTTTGTCAGGCGAGATAATTAGTATCAGCGAATAGCTTATAGCCCTTTGAGTCTGTTCGGTAGGAAGTCGCGAGTACAACGAAATGTCATCAGCTGACATGGCACAGCTGAAGAGTAAGTTAGAGTACGGTGAAATGATTGAGGTTTCGGAGGCATACATTGGGAAAATCAGTAGCTCGGGGCACCCGTCATCATCTATCGTTTAACAAATGAACAAACGCAAACACGTCCGAAAAATCAATCTGTGCATGAGAAAATGAAAGGCAATATCCTAGCGTAAATGGGCTTATTTGGGGTTCTCACACTGAACCTTAAACATAGTATTATTACCATTGATAAAATGAATGGCATGCAATTCAAATTAATTACGTCCGGTTATTGAAAAAGCTGAATAATAATTATTAATCCAGGGAATTACTCAAGAGGAATATTTCTAAAAGGAGGAATATAATGTCTTTCGAAAACGAACTAGAAAAAATCGAATTAGAACCTGTATTTGAGGAACGGCTTTATGAACGATACGAATTTACGGTCACAGTTCGAGGTGATGAATTTAAGGGGCATTTTCACAATGAGGAAATTCAATGGCTTCAACCACACCCGAGACAAATGCTAGGTGACGATAAAACCGATACTTTAGAAAAAAGCATCTATAAGCTGATGAACGAACATCGTACGGCTAGCGAAGGAAAAGACGTCGAACTTACCCTAGCATTTGAGGGAAAATTGCACGAACGTCTACAATTTACAATCCAAATTCAAGGGGAAGAATATAAAGGCTTTGTCCATGAAGGGGAAATACAGTGGTTCCATCCTCATCCTCAACAAGAGCTTAAAAATGAACACGTCCAAGCAATCGAGGTAGATATTCATGAAAAGGTAGCCGATCAAGAAAAAGAATAACAGAGACCCGTATATTCAGAAGTTCGTCTGTTCTTTTTCACAAAAAGCTCTCACGCTATTTATTTTTTCTGCCATCCGGCATATCCATGGTTTTCTCCAACAACTGAGTGATTCTTTAGCTTTCTTCGTACCAATCATTTCTAAGTCAAATCCATTTTTAATAAATACTTGAGAAGGACCTTTACCGCTCTGATTTTCTTAGACAGCTGATACTTTAAATTCAGGTTTATATTGGACAGCGCAATCTGAAACTGAGTTTACATTAGGATTCGTTTCTAATAATCTACTTTGGTGTTCATTGAAAAGAATTTTACTTATTGAATACACTCCTGTCAGGATATTTAACTTCAGTATACCTAAGCTTTTAGACAGAAAAAACCCCAAATGATAGACACTTTTATAAAAGTGTCTACCATTTGGGGTTCAGTTCTTTTAATATAAAGGCAGCTTTTTTTATAACTAAACAGCACACGTTAGTTCAATATGGCTATGTTAACTTATTCTATCTTCACGGATGGATTTAAAAAGTCTTGTAGGCTGCATGCACGGTAGGTTAACATAACACCGATTTTGAGAAGTATTTTTCTTCAAATTAAAGACCAACCATACTATTAGAAGTACGGAACCCCTAAATTCACAATCTGCAAAAAAAAGAAGATCAGATTTCGCCGACCTTCACAATGTTCTTGTAATACTTAACTTGCGATACATCGCTATTACCTTTATATTCTCTCGTTTCCGCATCTCATTCCTCAACACTGGGATTTTGAATTGTTTCTCCATTTCAGTCATTAAACCGGCCAGTAGAATATCTTTTCTTGGTTGATCTGCATGGATGATTCTATCATACTCCCTTTGATAATCTAAAAGTGATTTCTTGGCCATCATTATCTGTCCCCTTTAGCTACTTCTCTTTTGGCACGAATTAGTGTGCTTCTAGAAATCCCTGTAATTTCTCCTACTTGCGTATAGGAATTCACTTTCAATAGCTGTAAACGTGTGCTACTTGCTTTTTAGTGATTTTCTTCGGTCTACCTTCACGGAAATCAGGATTTTGCTTCGCAATGGTTTTACCCTCTGCGGACGATTCGCTATAGTTCTAGTGAATTTCTCTTAATAGGATAATATAAGGTCTTTTTTTCGTGTACCAATTTAAGCCCCTCCTTCTGTTTTTTTAAGATTCATTTCTATATTTATTATATCACTGCTGTTCCGTAACTAATTACTGAGCTCCCCAATTGAATTCCCTTATTTTGATTGCTAAAAACGGTCTAATAATATCTTTTGGGCTGCACTACAGTTAAATCTGCACAGACACTCTTTACTCACTTTCCCACCAGTCATCACTTCGTATAGCATTGGGAATGAAAGCTCTTTATTTAACAATTGTAATCGGGCAATTCACATGCTTCATTACTTTGTGACTAACGCTACCGAGTACCATTTCTTGAATAGTATTTAAGCCACGACTCCCGATGACAAGTTGGTCAATTTCTTTTGAATTCACATACTTTATTATTTCTTGACTTGGATTCCCTTTTAACATGGTAATCTTCGTCCTTACTCCGACGTCTTTTGCTAATTCTATAATAGGAAGCACTTTTTGCTCGCGTTTTAATGTTAAGCTCTCTGGACTTTGGGATAATAGCCTCTCATCTCTCGCCTTATTAAAATCCGCTACATAAATAACTTCTAAATGCGCGTCAGGTAAGTATTGGACGAGCGTAATGGCATGTTTTACTGCACGTAAAGCATTTTCAGACCCATCAATTGCTACAGCAATCTTCATGTAGTTTCCTCCCCTATGTTAGCCGTTTATACAATTGTTCACTTGAAGAATTTAATCCTTCAATCTGTACCTTCACACCTTTTTGCTCAAGCTTTTGTTTCACTTTATATATTGCACCTACTGCCGATTCATCCCACAGCTGACTATTTTCAAAATTAATGACGATTTCATTTTCTGAAACGTTGTCGAATGACTGAATAAATTTTGTAGTTGACGCAAAAAATAAAGGACCTTTCACCTTATATTCATCAAAATCATGCGTTACTGTTACACGAGAAACCTTTGCGACAAAGAATAGCGCACTTAATATAACACCAATAACAACACCAATCGCTAAATTATGTGTATATAAAATAATCGCAACTGTAATGAGCATTACAAGTGATTCCGATTTAGGCGCTTGTTTCAAAAACTTAAACGAACCCCAATTAAATGTTGTAATACTAATCATAATCATCACCCCGACAAGAACGGGCATCGGAATTTTGATAACTACATCTCCTAAAACGATAATTAAAAACATTAGAAATACACCCGCTGTAAATGTCGATAAGCGGCCTCGTCCACCTGATTTAATATTTATGATTGATTGACCAATCAAAGCACAACCTGCCATCCCACCAAAAAAACCAGTGATAAAGTTGGCAATCCCTTGTCCACGTGCTTCTTTATTTTTATTACTCGACGTATCAGTCATATCATCTAATACTTGGGATGTCAGTAAGGATTCCAATAAACCGACTATCGATAAAGCCAAAGAGTAAGGTAAAATAATTTTTAACGTTTCAAAGTTAAGAGGAATATCTGGAAAGAAAAAAACCGGTAATGAATTTGGCATTGTCCCCAGATCACCTATTGTCTGTAACTTCACACCACTGATAAGCGCAATACAAGTCATAACGACAATCGCAATAAGAGGTGCAGGAATAGCCGTGAAAAATCGTGGAATCGCGTACACTAAAATTAATGTAACAACCGCAAATATATAGGTCAGACTGTTTGCCCCAAGTAAATATGGCATTTGCGTAATAAAAATCATAATCCCTAGTGCATTCACAAATCCAAGCATTACGGAGTTTGGGATGAAGCGCATTAAATTCGCAACACCGAATCCTCCGAGTATTAATTGGATAATACCTGTTAAAATTGTAGCTGCAAGGACATATTGTAGACCATGATCCGCCATTAAGCTGACAAGCACTAAAGCCATCGCACCTGTCGCAGCTGAAATTAAACCAGGTCTGCCACCTACAAACGAAATAATGACCGCAATTGTAAACGAAGCATATAACGCGACTCGTGGATCTACACCCACGATGAACGCAAAAGCCAAGGCTTCAGGAATGAGTGCCAGCCCTACAACAATGCCTGCTAAAATATCGGCACGCACATTCCCAAACCACTGTTGTTTTAAAGTATTCATACTGTTCCCCTCTCATGATGTCTAAAATTACAAAAAAGCTTATACCAATGTTAGAATATTAATATCTTATCATTTTTAGTCCCATAAGTGAATAGTTTTGGGAAGTTAGGAGCGGAGAAATGAAATACGGATATATCCGACCAATTGTCTTGGATCAACATTGCACCCATCAATTAAATGACCTTTTCATCGATACATTATTTAAAGAGACACATGGACTTGCAAGGAAAAGAGCAGAACTTGAACACTTATTAATGACTGTCCAAAAACATGACGAACTGTTCATCCAAAATATTGTAGTATTAGCTGATTCCCTTCAGCAGTTATTAGATATATTACGATTAGCAGAACGAGATCAAATCACCATTCACTTCGTCGATGAACAATTAACCAATCAAACGATACAAAAAGCTTCACTACTTCAAAGTGCTACTTTTTTTTCGAATTTACAATCTAAATTTCTAAGCCATTCTTCTACATTTACGCTACAAGCTGCTAAACATCAGGGAAAATCGGTTGGTCGTCCCCGAAAATCAGATGACAATTTACAGCTGGCTTTTGCAATGTATGATAGTAAGACTTATACGCTATATGACATAAAAGAAGCGACTGGAATTAGTAAGTCTACTTTATATCGTTATTTGGATGATCGCTCTACATTTTTACCCGATGAGAAAGAGTATTAGAATCAAAGCAAAATCTCTTGTACCCTCATAAGGAACTTAATTTTTGCGTAAGTGTTCTCGATTCGTTGGTTGCCACGCTTTTTCTTATAGGATATTTCTGCTCAGACGATGACAACGTTCAAATAAATAGCCACTATCACGAGCAACACCAAAGTCATCTTCATCATCGTTAACCGAGAAAGGAACTTTTCCATATTCCATGCTTGATAGTAACAGGTCTGCGAATAGGGGCATTGTGAACCACATTAACCTAGCCAGTCTCTTATTTTCCCACTGTTGAATTCGATTGCCGATGAAATAGATAGTCACAGTCTACGACACACGCATACTTCCGTACTTGCGGACCGGTGTGGGTTTCATGGCTAGACTCGTTCACAAGAGCGATAGGACAACGACAGATATATATTTGCACGTTACTAAAGAACGAAGACGTGAAGCATCCCCGAAATTCGGTTCTCTTATGAGGACGCAAAAAACCAATCAGGATATATATAACTGATTGGTTACATATGCTTGTATTCACACCCAAATTATGTCACGGCATCAGAATAAAAAAAATCCCTCAAAACCATTGATACCATAAGGCTTCAATTTCAATTTCACTACTATATGAATTGTAGCAGATATCCGTTCACCTTTATTTATATTTGTGTTAAAACCCCTATGGAACAGGCTTAAGAATGACTCGACTTGATTAGTTCTGTACTGTTTTATATGGCTTTATATAACTCAAGACATCATTGCATCATTAAATCTCTTTATTCAAAGTTAAATGGAATTATTGTATTCTAGAGCTGACCAAGAATTATCGTCAATAATCGTTAAATTTTATTTACAGTGGATTATTAGTTCCTTTTCTTCCGATAACTACATATACATACAAAGAACGACTACACATAAGAAAGTATAGTTAGTTCAAATCTGAACCTGTACATTCTTATTCTGTGAGCCGCGTCGGTAAAATAATCAGTTGACGTTCCAATAGATCCTCGATTATTGCTGATACTCTACTAGATGCAGAAGTTCTGAAACTTTTAACAACCCACCCCACAGCAATAAATTCTAACAAAAGGATCCTTATTAATCACATCTGAAACCCCCTAGCTACTTTTCTATTCTGTATGGTAGGGAATAAGACGTTATTAACGATGGGTTCTTTATTCATTTTTGGAGTTTTTCCTAGATTTCAATTGGGGCTTCTTACTTGTATCTAATTGGTTTTTGTTGACATTTAACTCCTTTAATCTATAGTAGCAGGAAATATTTTCATCTGAATATTCCCTGCCCCACTTCATATAGACTTTTATATAGTAATCTTAATTTGCAAAAACCAATTGTACCCAAAAGTATAACAATGTCAACGTTACGATTGTTGTTATGGGTATGACAATCAGCGATACGCTTAAATAATCTTTCCAAGTAACTTTAATCTTATTTCTTCTTAAGATACTCATCCAGATTAGGGAAGCAAGTGTACCAATAGGTAACAGTAATGATCCCATATCGCTACCTATAATATTTGCAAGATAGATAGTCTTTAATGTGATTGGATCCAGCCCCATTTCAGTTAAGGTGATTGTTCCAATCATTAATGCCGGGTGATTATTAAAGATATTCGAAAGGATTGAAACTAGACCTCCCATGATAAAACTCGCTTGAAGTAATCCTTGATTTACAATTGGTTCACACCATTGCACTAACAATGCTGTAAGTCCCACATTATGCAGACCATAAATAATCACATACATTGAGAAAGCAAAAATTAAAATGTGCCAAGGCGTTTTTTTCAAGATATCCACTGGGTTAGTCCGTAAATGATACCATCTCCACAAAAGCAGGCTGGCCGATCCAAGCACCGCGACAATTTCAATGGGTATATTGACAAAAGAGGCGACAAAAAGAAGGCAACGCATTACAAAGACAAACATCAATATCTTCATCATAAATTTTGTACGTTTTTGTTTTGTTTCAACAGAAATTTTTGTTTTCAAAGGGTGGAAATTTTTAGTGAAAAAGGCTTCTTCTATTTCCACGGCAGAATTAGGCAGTTTTTTCGGTAGTTTACTCCTTACTACCATATACATCAAACCCGACATAAACAACAATCCTATTGTTGCTGGGACAAACATCATAGCCGTATGCATCCATAGTGACATTTGAACAATTTCCAAAGCGATCAAGTTGACGATATTACTTACGCCGATTGGCGCACTGGACGCAGTTGCAATGAGGGCTCCACTTAACAGATAGGGTATTTGTTGATGGGGTTTAAGTTGAAGATTTTTGAGTAATAGAATTAAGATAGGCGTTGTAATTAAGATACTCCCATCATTATTAAACAAGAGTGTCATCAAAAAACATAACAACTGGATATACCAATATAGACGGTGACCTGAACCCTTCGATAAATTAGCAAGTCTTGCAGCTGCCCAGTGGAAAAAACCGAAACTCTCTAGTATGACAGCCATGACAATCGTAGCCATGATGGTTATGGATGCCCCACCAATTTTATCGATGATATCCACAACGTCTGCTTGCGATACTATTCCTGTTAGTAGAATTATGGCTGCACCAATCGATGCCGGCCATGCCTCATTCATTCCTCTAGGCCTCCAAAATATGACTAGCATAGTCGTTAAGAAAACCAAACTGGTGATACCAATTTGAAAACTCATACATATACATTTCCTTTCTTTTTTTTGTTTGTCCGTTTCCTTGATATAGCTATCCTTTCTTTTTTTGTTTGTCCGTTTCCTTGTATGTATATTCACTTCAATTTATTAGAATCGGGATGTATGTCCAAACCCATTGAAATATATATTTTTTAATCTGCAGAATTTCCCCATTAAAATGGACAACTGTTCGGAGCGTCGATTTCATGCTTTCAAAACATATATGTAGATGAAGAATAACTACTTAGAGATCTTGTCCCAAATAAAATAGACTGTCGATAGTTTCTCGTCAGCCTGAAAAGGGTTACTCTTCTTCCTATTTCATCATAAAAGCGAAACTCAGATTAACCGCCGTTGGTATTAACAGAATGTACCACGGATTTACACCCCACGTATTGTCTTAACATGGTCAATGTTTAGAAAAACAACATTCTCTCTAGCTGTTTGAATCTCAACAATTTGATCTTCGACATTATTTACTTTCCCTATGAAACTTTTATTCCCATCAGTATTAATTACAACAATTTTATTTTTGAACTTTTCAACTTGAGCTTCAAAATTGCTTGCTAAAGGATCATTATTCGATTGTAAGTTAATGGTTTGGTTATCCACTTCGTAAGGTCTTTCATTTTGAGCATAAGGAATTAGCCACTTCAGATGATTTAATGAAATATACATCGTTTTATATACGGGAGATTGGAATACGAAATAATTATTCATGATACCCGAAATATAACCATGCAGGGGCTGACCTCCCGTGACATAGATTTCAATATACTTACCTTTCGCTTGTGTAAGAACCTCTCCGAAAGATAAATTTTCTTTATTTTCTCCGGTAGTGATACTAGGAAACCCTATAGGTTCCTCTATTTCATTTTCATTATCATGATCAACCTTGAAGTTTTGGATATGATTTAATGGAATGTAGACAAAATCTGTCCCGTTAAAAAGCACAATCGTATCGCTTCCTAAATCAATAACAGTACCATGAATTATTTTTTTCCCAGAAACTTCGATTTGCAAAACTTGCTTGATAAGGCTTTGAATAATCTTATTCAAGTCCATTCCTCCTTCTTAAATTACTATTGAAATCCCATTAAAAATAGACTGAACAAACTATGGTGATTTTTATGCCTAGCAATTATTTTCAAAAGGCATCCAATTCACTTATAGAGCCGTCAGTCTTTAAATTCATGATACATCTTTCCTGCGTACTTCATTAAAGCAAGGTACTGCTCTTCGTCTGGTAGATTTATTTGTTTCTCAGCTATATGAAAGCAATTTGTTTCAGCATGCTTCATTAGGGCAAAATATTGTTTTTCTAACATTTCTTTTTCTTTTTTGGGGTTAATATGAGTTGTGGGTAGTCGGTGGGCAGATGTTCCAGCGGAGACAGGCTCTTCTTCTAAATTCACGCAATCCCAGTTTGGATACTGATCATTTAACGGTTGGATTGATGAATTAATAGGCTCAGAAAGATGTTCCCTCTCTACGGTGACTTCCCCACAAACTGGTAATTCATATTCCTTATCGAAAGTTTTATGATTTGCAATTGTATGTTGATCATTACTTACGATACTCCATGCGGATAGCAGTAATCTTTTTTTAATACATTTTACCCTTGATTGTGTGGAAACTAATTGCTTTTCCCAACTAACTTGATTACTTGATTCCAATACACCTGTATGATCCTCTTCAGGCAAAAATTCATTATTTTTTTTCAATAGATCATGTTTAACCAACCGCGATGAAGCTTTGGGATTTTCTTTAGTAACATTTTCAAATTCAGTTCCCTTATCAGCTGAATCTTCTATAAGAGGGTCATCCAGACCTTTTGTTGGTTTAGTTTCGTTTATTGTTTGAGTTTGTTCGATGACCACTTGCTCCTCAACCTGACATACTTGCATTTCTACAACTGAGGAGTCACTCTGTTCCATTGGTTCATCATCTGTATGAACAATGAAGCCCTGAATAGCTGTTTCTTGAGTGATGCCTTCACGTCGCTCAATTTCTGAATCACTATTCAATATTTTTTGTTTAAGCGTTTTTAATAATAAAGCGTAGATTTCCACTCTAGTTTTCGGATCAACTTCTGGCTGTTCACTAATAACATTTTTTTCTTCCGTTACCCCTTCAGTAGACATCTTCAAAATAGGAGCTTCTACAGCTATTATGCGCTCAATTTCTTTTGTTTTTTGTGTATGATCACTGGTAATCTGTTCTTCAATAAGAGGGTCATCCAGACCTTTTGTTGGTTTAGTTTCGTTTATTGTTTGAGTTTGTTCGATGACCACTTGCTCCTCAACCTGACATACTTGTATTTCTACAACTGAGGAGTCACTCTGTTCCAATGATTCATCATCTATATGAACAGTGAAGCCCTGAATAGCTGTTTCTTGAATGATGCCTTCACGTCGCTCAATTTCTGTTTCCCTATTCAATAATTTTTGTTTAAGCATTTTTAATAATGAAGCGTAGATTTCCACTCTATTTTTAGGATCAACTTCTGGCTGTTCACTAATAACATTTTTTTCTTCCGTTACCTCTTCAGTAGACATCTTCAAAATAGGAACTTCTACAGCTATTATGCGCTCAATTTCTTTTGTTTTTTGTGTATGATCACTGGTAATCTGTTCTTCAATTTGACAATCTTTCATTTCCAATTCTTCCTGTTTTTTAATTAAGAAAATCTGTTCTTCGGATATATTGGATATATAGGATTTAGGGATATTTAGGATTTCCGAGTTATTTATTAAAGTAACATAATCATCGGATATTCTGCTTAACACCCCGAAAAGTGCCCGGTCGCTCAAATTATTAATGGATACCCAGTTATATCTTAATGCCTTCAATACATCTGCTAAATAATTTTTGTCGACATAATGAATAATTTTAGAAGAAATATATAAATCCTTAGCATTTTTTGAAAGAGCCTGAATGTGTTGGAGTGCGAAATAAAAAACGTTTTGGTTCACCTCAACAACAATGTGGTCTTGTTTAACATCTAGCAAAATCCCTTTTATAAACTGATTGTCAATTTGTAAAATACTAATTTCCTTATTGATAAGGCCGCCTAATGCTTTTTGAAACTTTTGCTCATTCAATTTCATGGCCCTCCTTTATAGAATAGCGCCGCTTCTAACTTACAGAAGCGACGAATGTAGTAAAAATTAATTTATTCTTTTACTTCGAGTCTTTTGATTTATTATTATCTTTTCCTTGATTACTACCCTCTTCTGCTTTCGCTTTTTCAAGCTTGACTCCGTAGCTTATGTTACGGATGTGAAACAGGGAAACACGAATTATTTCTTCATTAGCGACAATTGTTATAAAATCATCAGCAACAATGTCCATTATTCCCTCTAGTGTTTCTGGTCCCCCGCGGTTAATTTTTACCCATCGAAGTGTTAATTTCCCCAATACACCCTTAAAGTCTTTAGCTTGAATGTACGTAAAGTTTTCTGGAATTTCAACGTCGAGTTGCACTTGATCTTTTGCATTATAAGTTAGGCTTTTGATGTGCTGTGTATTGTAATAAATAATTCCTTCGTCGGCGTTTAGCAAAGTAATGTAATCCTCTTCAACTGCCAGCAACTTACCGACACGTGATTCAGGTCCTCCTCTATCGACTTTAATCACTCTATCAACTAGCGAGTGTATCATTTCCGTATTCATAAATCTCCAACCCCCCTTTTATAGTCTCCTGCTATCTATATGTATCGTGGGTTAGTCTAGTGATGGTCAAAAGCCCAGTTTAGAATAATGGGTCAAGTACAAAAGTCTTTAATTTCAAATTTGGGTAAGCCATTATATAGAAGAAAGCACAAAAGGACCCCTAAGTTGCCGCAGAATCATTCGGTAAATCATACTTAGCTCTCGAAAATTGAGGTGATAGATTCAAACTAAGCGAACACTCTTGGTTATCAAGTGGGTTCGCTTAGTTTCTTTTATATTGGGCTAATCATAATTAGGTGGTGGATAGGCAACATAGTAGACTCTATTTTGTATTAGGTAGATTGCCGACACAGTAAAAGTATTATTGAATACACTGATACTAGACTAAAAAAAAGGTGGGATATAAATGGCAAAGAAAAAGAAAGGTAGAGCTAGTCGTTCTTCATCGTCAGGCTCGTCGTCATCACATTCTTCATCGTCAAGATCGTCGTCATCACGTTCTTCATCGTCAAGATCGTCGTCACCACGTTCTTCATCGTCAAGATCGTCGTCGTCACGTTCTTCATCGTCAGGCTCGTCGTCATCACGTCGTAAAAGTCGTCGTTAACTATCCAAAATAAATAAACTAACTACTTTCGCTTGATCATTCACTCATTGATCAAGCGGAAGTTGTTATCATCATCAAACAATAGTTGGCATATCACTTGATAAGCGGATTGAATAATAGAAAGGAAAGAGGTTTATGCCCTATCTAATTCCATCTTATTCTTTAAAAATCGATGAAGAAAATTTAGAAGAATTACGGGGAGATTTATGGAACAATGAACCTGTTCCTGCCGATTTGATAGTGGAGGGTGTCACCTATGATATCGACATTGCCTATCGGGGCTCTTATACACGAAAATTTCGTAAAAGATCTTATCGGATTGAGTTCATAGATCCAAAAACATTTTCCGGGGCCCGTGAAATTCATCTAAACGCTGAGTACAAAGATCCCTCTTTCATCCGAAATAAGCTTTCTTTCGACTTCTTCCATGACCTCGGTGTTTTAGCACCACAAAGTCAACATATTAATTTATCCCGCAACGGCTCTCATAAAGGTGTCTATCTACAATTGGAATCCGTTGATGAATTTTTCTTGAAAAAGAGAGGTCTTCCAATGGGTCCTATTTTTTATGCAGTGAACAATAATGCCAACTTTTCCTTGATGAGAGATGAAAAGATGAAAGCGTCGCTTCTTTCAGGTTATCAACAAGCGTTTGGAAAACAATCGGACAATGACATCCTCCAAGAACTTATTGTTAAAATAAACACCATACCACTTTCTGATTTCTCTAATGAAATTTCCCAGTATATTAATATTGATACTTTTTCACGCTGGCTCGTAGGAGCTGTATGCACAATGAATAATGATGGATTCACCCACAACTTTGCGTTATACCATAATAGTGAGACAGGTTTGTTTGAAATCATTCCTTGGGACTATGATGCAACTTGGGGTAGAAGAATCAACGGAGGAATCATGTCGGCCAATTACGTTCCAATTGAAGGTAAGAAGAACAATCATCTCCTCTACCTTCTTATGCGCGTCCCAGCATTTCGTAAACTTTATAGAAATATCTTGGAAGAAGTTTTGGATACTAAATTTACAGTTGACTATATGGAAAGTAAAACAGTTGCACTACATGAGGCCTTACGACCACACATCCTTCTTGACCCTTACAAAAAGAAGGCTATAGATATATTCAACAGCGAACCCGATTTCATCTATCAATTCATTCGTGATCGCAACAGCTTTTTGAAAAAACAATTAGTGAATTTCAAATAAACGATCAATATATTTATCGTCCTTTATTCGATAAATATATTGATCGAAAACCGCAGAAAGGAGATAGTTTGGTGTTACCAATATGTATAAAAGATACTGAAAAGTACGGTAGAGGGGTATTTGCTACACGCGATATTAAAACTGGTGAACTCATTGAGGTATCACCTGTTTTAACATCAAGTAAAGATGACTGGAAGTATCTAAAGAAGACAGTACTGGATGATTACTGCTTCTCTTGGGGTGACAATGACGAACATACAGCAATTGCTCTTGGATATGGATCGCTTTATAACCACTCTTATACTCCAAACGCAATGTTTACTAATAATATAGACAATCTGTCAATCGACTTCTATGCAATTTCTGATATTGATGGTGGCCAGGAAATCACTGTCAATTACAATGAAGATTCTGAAGATAAATCACCATTATGGTTCGATGTTATAGATTAATAATTTTAGGGTTACACATGATAACAACTTGTGTAACTCTTTTCTTTTCAAAATGAACAGTGCATACTTCAATATTCGACATGCTTTGAATTTGCACTGACTGTTGCTGCAGCCTTCCTTATTACCGCAATTGTCCTGTTTAGTTCATCCTCAAAATTCCCGATTCCTCCAAGTTCAACAACGAGGAGAGAAGAATCGAGATCCTGATTGTATTTCCCATCTAATTTTCGTTTCTAATATTTCTATTCCTTCTTTTAGAAACACACCCGTTAGTCTGACTCCAGCGACCACGGTGCGTCGCTCCCTTACAGGAAGCATTCATGGGAGATTAATCCTACGGAGGCATGATTTTAAATCGATAACACTTTACAGAGAATAGTGAGAACTAAAAAAAAGGTTAAATATTTATTTTGAGGCAAGCATACAGGTATATCTAGATTGTAAAGGTATAATTTACCTCGAAAAAAATGCAGTTCCTGGTATTGGAACTGCATTTTTCATGATTATTTATTCTTGTTTTTTTTACCATAAGTAGTTACTTGTACATTCTCGTCGCCCCGAATTTCAACATTGCTTCCTTCAATAATCACTTCTTTAACTTTCGTACCTTTAAAGTCGATGATTGTAGCAGCGTCTTTTTTCGGCTTAATTTCTACTGTTGTATTTTCAAACCCTTCCCCATGGAATTCTGCATATTCACCTGTGAACACAACACCATTTTTAATGTTTGATGCTGCATCGAGTGAAACTGATACACTTGGATCATGAATCATTAGTTTTCCAGTATAGTAATCCTGATAATCATATACTTTTTCAGGAGTAATCGTTTCTTCATCTGTTTCTTCATTTGTTTCTTCTTCCGTTTCGTTATTTACTGTAGTAACGAATTCCATATCCCAGTAAATATCAGAACTTGTCGGACGGTCTTGATGAACTTCTGCAGCTAAAACGTTTGTACCCTCAACTAGGTGAGCTAAATCTTCTGCATCTAATGTAAATGTTTCATATCTACTTTCATCCGCAACATTTGATCCTCTTAAATCTGATAAATATTTGTCATAACCAATTTCGCCTTCAGGTAAGTTATGTCTGCCAATTTCTTGACCATTCAAGTAAAGAATAACACTATCGTCAATCCCGAAATTAATGTTAGCCATGTCACCAATCTTAGATAAATCTTCTACTTCAAATGTTGTTCTGAAATAGTAAGTTGGAATTTTATTACTTGAGTCTGGACCATAGCCAATCACTGTATTCACACTACCGAACATTGGACGATTTTCTGATGCTGAGTATCCAAGTGGTGCTAATCCACCCTTCCAGTTACTATCATCGAAATCTGGCGCTCTCCATGCTGTGCCTTGATTCGATCCATCCTCAAGATATTTCCAGGTACTCCATTTTTCAAAAATAGTTTGTTCTGCATGCTCAACGATTTCAAGAGTTAGCTTCTCTGTCGTGAATTTCTTCCCTTTACTTCCCACTTCTGCCCACACCTGCACTTCACCAGGCTTAACATCTGCTTCAACGGTTACTTTTCCATCTTGAGAAATAGAAAGTTGACCTTCTGGATTTGTTTTATACGTAATGTCATCGTAAGTAACATCGTACACGCCACCATTAACATTTTCACCTGTTACGTTGAGTGTAACTTCTGGATAGAATGTGGATGGTTCTGTTAGAACTACATTACCCGATGATTCGAGAGAAACGGACTCAAGCGACGGAAGCACAATTTCAATTGAAGGATCTTTTACAATTTTATACGCATCTGTTACTTCCATTGTATCTACGCGATAAGTCATAAATTCTAAACTAGTTGGAGTTACTTCGATATTCGTAAATGTAGGCGTTCTTAATTGTGCTCTTTCAGCTGAATAAAATTCAGGTTCTTTTAAAGTATAATATTTACTACCACTTGAAGAGTTTGCAGTTAAAAATAAAGTACCGTCTGGATTAATGACACTTCCATCCTCGCCAATCATTTGACTTTTAAGTGGTTGAAGATTCTTCATTTGATAGGTTCTTACGTAAGAATGATCATGTCCCGATAATACGGCATCTATATCTAATTCATCAATCGTTGGAACAAGGTCCTCTCTAAATTTAATAATGCTTGATGATAGAGAATGGTTTGCTGCACTATACATGGAATGGTGAAATACAACAATCTTCCATTTTACATCTGGATTTGCCGCAACTGTTTCTTTCATAAATTGAGCATGTTCAGTTGCGTTTTTGTTATTTGAATTCAAGTTCATGATAAGCGTATCGCCATGTGTGAAATAATAATCTCCACCAGCACTATTTGAATTGCCTAGTTCTGGATTTTGATTTGGCGTATTAAAATGATATTCATAGGTTTTAGAGGTATCATGGTTACCAATTGTTGTTGCAGTAGGATATTGTTTCAGTTTTTCTGGTGCAAAATATCCTGTGTACTCTTCTTCAGAGTCTGCTTTATTTACTTGATCCCCTGCTGATTGTATAAAGCTCGTATTCGGAAATTTTTCAATTGCTTTATTTAACGTGTTTACCCATCCAGCTGTGTCACTAGGAATATTACCTGATGAACCTATTTGTGGGTCCCCAGTGAATAGGAAATTATATGAATCTGTTTCCTGCGTATTAAAGCTATACGTTTCTGACCATTTTCCATTGCCATCGCCTAAACGATAGACGTATTCTGATGAACCTTCAATATCTGTAATCGTTGCTTCATTCGCTTGGTATCCTGAAGATGCTTCTGCTAGAGTCGCTTCTACTAATTTTGTGTTTTCGAGATTGCCATCTACTACCTTCGCATATTCAATCACACCCGGTACATCCGTTTTTGGAGAATACCAAGAGAAATTGCGTGCTGTTTCATCTGCCCCTGGAGCAAAAGAAATATAAGATGCATCATAGACAGCTGGGTCCACATAGATTGATTTAAATTCCATGTCGAAAAATACATCCGAGCTAGATGGTCTGTCCTGATGTACTTCAACAGCAAGTACATTCGTACCCTCTACGATGTAGGACATTTGATCTGCAGTTATATTAAATGTTTTATCGTTGTTTTCATCTGCATCGTTAAATCCAAAATCCTGAACGTAATCGTCAAATTTAATCTCTTGATCTTCAGGAAGATTAAATCTGGCAATCTCATTTCCATTTAGATAAATAATAGCACCATCATCTATACCTGCTGTGATTAAACCTGAAGTACTGATTTCAGATAAATCTTCCACTTCAAATGTCGTTCTGAAATAGGATGTTGCATGCTTGTTACCTGAATCGCTACCATATTCAATAATTGTAGCAATATTACCAAATGTACCGTGATCCTCACTTGCGGGATAGCCTAATGGTGCAACTCCGCTTTTCCATTCGCCATCATTTAAATCCTTTTCCTTCCATGCCGTACCTTGATCCGTTCCATCATCAAGATATTTCCAGGCGCTTGCTCTTTCTAGTAAAAGCTGGTTTGACTGTGCTTCAGCTTCTTCTGCTGCGGCTGTTCCTACAAATGGACTTAAGTTTGAAAGTACCATTAATAATACGAGGACAACTGAAAAAAAACGAGGCAATGATTTGTTTTCCTTCATTACAGATACCATGCTTCCAACACTCCATTCTATTATTTTTCCGGTCCGAGATTAGTCGGAACGTACGCCTGTAACATTAATGGAGTATTGTTAAAAATTTGTTCGTTAAATGTTAAGTTTTCGTAAAAGTCTAATAATCAGGAATTTATTCCTTAGTACTGAATCTAGTACTAAAGTAAAAGGTGAATTGATTATTTAATAATAGATTTACTAACAAATACTAGTGAACCCAAGTAACAATTTATCAGAAAAGGTCTTTCATCAGTTCAATAAACTGATGAAAGACCTTTTCTGATAAGTTTTTTCCGCAGAATAAAGATTAGTTTTTCCATTACACTATCTGTTACTGATTCCACACTATATAATATCCTACAATTTCATTATCCTTAGTATCTGATCTCGGCAGTTGACCTTGACAGGTAACCTACCGAACGAAGACTACTCTAAATCAAAGCGGGATAAACAAACGATTATCTCCACATAGCCTAAGACACACCCATACTTCCCTACTTGAGGTGGCCGGTGTGTTTACCTGAAATCATGGCTAGACTCGGTCACTAAAGCGATAGGACAACGACGGGTATATATTTGCATGTCACTAAAGAACGGAAACGTGAAGCATCCTCGAAATTTGGTTATCTTATGAGGAAGCAAAAAACCAATCAGGACATGAGTAACTGATTGGTCACAAATGCTTGTACTCACATCCAAATTCTGTCACGGTATCAGAATAAAAAAACATCCCACAAAACCATTGATACCACAAGGTTTCAATTCAATTTTACTTCGATGAATTAAAGCGTAGAACAGCGCATACTTCATTATTCAACATGCTTTGAATTTGCAATGACTGTTGCTGCCGCCTTCCCTAGTACCGCAATTGTCCTGTTTAATTCATCTTCAGCGTTCCCGATTCCTCCAAGTTCAACAACGAGGAGAGATGAATCGAGATCCTGATTGTATTTCCCATCTACGCCTGCTCCGTGTTTCATTACCAAGTTACGGGTAATTCCAGGGACAAGAAGTTCCATTTCGTTTTTTAGTAGAACTGCATTTGCACGATTCTGTTTATAGTTCGGGTGTTCCATTCCTATAACAAACGCTACTTTTGCGTATTTTTGGTCATTATGAGAAATTGTAGTTTTCTCTGGACCAACGGAATCCCTATGGAGGTCAATTATCAAATCATACTTTTTTTCTTGTAATTGTTTTTTCACGTGTGGCCGAATTTTTTTATAGGCACCGCTATGAGGCACTTCAACAGCTAACATATCCGTATCAATACCATTAAACAGTAATTGCGTTTGAAGTTTCTCTCCAAACTTTGTAATATTCTCCGTTTGATGTGAGACGGCAATTTTACCATTTTTCGCATGTGTAACAGGCTTATATGCCTCGTGCGAATGTGTAAAATACAGCAGCGCTTTTGCTTTTTCTTCCGTCACTTGAATCGTTTCCTCTTCCATAATATTTGCGGCGTATACCATGTATGGAGATTCTTTCACGAGGTTGGAAGATTTCACTGTCTGTCCCTCAGGCAGTGTTGTGATAAACACAGGGAACAGAAAGAGAAATAAAATAAGTGTGCCCCATATTTGCAGTGTCTTTTTCAAATGGCATCCCTCCGTGTTCCAACTATATGCTTTGGAACAGAGGTCAATGACTGTTTTTTATATTGGCAATCCAGGTCGATAATGAATCTGCAAGAGTTTCTGCATATAAAGAAACCCAAGCGTCAATTTCCTTAGGTGAAACGAACGTACGAAGTTCATGATTCGTCAACACTTCTTCAAATAACTGAATACGATCTTCATGTGGCCATGTTGCCCAATCACCGAAAATCGGAAGCAAATTTGCCCTGTCAGCATCCTTATTTTCACTATGCAACCACGGTGATACAGAAAGGCGTGATGATGGACTGTTTTTTTCTTCGATTTTGGAAGCAATATAACCAAACATTGTATTTATAGCATCCGCTATTAGAACTGGACCATCAACTACTGTTGGGATGCCAATAGCTATGACAGGAATACCTAGCATATCCTGTGATATTTCTTTTCGACTATTACCAACCCCTGAACCCGGATGTATACCCGTATCCGTCAATTGAATCGTACGGCACAATCTCGAGCTATCCCTTGCTGCAAGAGCATCTATTACAATTAGTAAGTCGGGTTTTATTTCATTGGTGACAGCTTTTACAAAATCTGCTGTTTCCAGACCCGTTTGAATTGTCACTCCGGGCGCATATACAAATACCTCACTGCCTTCATCAGAATAATAGTCAGGTACAATTCCCCGTAGCCGATCCATTGTCAGTGGCCCGACCGCATCAGGTGTGATATCGCGATTACCTAGTCCTATCAAGAGTATCTTTCCTGTTTTAAGCGACACTACATCCGCAAGCATTTCATCCAGTTTTTGAATCAGCACCCTGGACATGTCAGTAAGTCCTTCCTGATCATCAGCTGTAAGTGCCGGAACTGTCAGTGTAATATATGTTCCTTTTTTCTTTCCAATCTTTTTTTCTCCTTGTGCATCAACGGTTACAGATGTCAAGATGACCCGTCCTAATCTTGATTCACCGAATAGTACACCCTCCGATTCCTTCAACCGGTTTTTTTCACTTGCTGTTCGGTGGCGAACCATTTCCTCACTTTCATCCACAAGATCCGTTCTATAAAAATCGAACTTCTCCATATAATCACCTCACCTTCAAGTTTGTGCGATGTGCCATGAAAGTATTCTTTATTCTCACATTATTTACATTTACCTGGTGGCTCGACTTTTTGCGAGCGACTTGTAAACTTGTCTAGGCTAGACTCTTCTACCTAATCCCTCGAGTCGCTGCAGTCCATAAGGCAAAAGCAAAGAACACCTAGGCTAAAAGCATTTCCGTACTTATCATGGCTGAACAAGTACACAGCACTTTTGTTCTTGCAATCTCGCGCTAAATTTGATAAAATAATGCTTGTTGTGAAAGAGATATCCGAAACTTCGTGGAAACACTCTTGCCTTACCTGAAACTGGAGGTGAATGAAATGCCAAACATTAAATCTGCAATCAAACGCGTAAAACAAAGCAATGCTGCAAACGAGCAAAACTCGAATGTAAAACACGCAATGCGTACTGCTGTACGTAAAGCTGAAACTGCTCTTGACGCTAAAGACGAAAACGCTACTGGCTTACTAAGAGATGCAATCAAGAAAATGGATACAGCTGCACGTAAAGGCCTTATCCATAAAAATACTGCATCACGTCAAAAAGCACGTCTTACTAAAAAAGCACTTTAATTTTCATACTAAAAAAGGCCGCCCGATTTTTGGACGACCTTTTTTTTTGCCTTATATATCTTCCAAATTGGATACTATGCATAAGCACAGTTCAGAAAACAGTCCTGTTAGGAAGGATTGAACTGCATTCTGCTCGGGCATGCGACGCGGCTCCCTTAGACTTCCTACCACTCCACAGACACCTGCACTATTCTTCCGTCATTTCCTTAGAGGTTCCATAAAGAACAATTCCAATATCCGTTCCCTTTTTCCACTTGAGGTTTTCAGTTTGTAGTCGATACCTGCAAGTTTATTCAAAATGACGAGCAATCGTTCCGAACTCGGCAGCCCCCTGTTTTCCATCATTAGTTTTACCCTGTATGGATGAACACTTAACGTTTTTGCAATTTGATGTTGCTGATAGCCCTTTTTTTGTAGCAAGCCAACATGTACCATGAGCCTTACTTGACTAGCAATAAGAGATGTCAACATAATTGGTTCCTCACCATTGCGTAGTAAATCACGATAGATTGCAACAGTATTCGATACTTTTCCAGTGACGTAAGCATCTGTTAAACGGAAGACATCTATTTCTGGCGTACGCGGTACAAGTGACTCAATCACATCTGCTGTGATAGCACCTTCCCCGTTCAAATATGTAGTCATTTTAATGATTTCGGATGACAAGGTCAACAAGTCATCCCCTGCCATTTTCACAAGGAATTCTGCGTCGTCCGGGCTGATTCTGGAACCATTTGTACTGACCTCCTGTTGAATCCAGGTAAAAAGATCTTTTCCCTGCAGTCTTTTTGATTCGATAACAGTGGCATGTTCTTTCATTATTTTCGTAATTCTTTTTCTAGCGTCAAGTTTTTCATACGGTGCTATAAATACAACTGTCGCTGTCGGAGAAGGGTTTGCAAGCCACGTCTCCAGCAGCGTTAAATTATGCGTCACTTTTTCCCGTGTTTTATCTTGCGCTTTTAGAAAAGAGGCATTACCTGCAATGATTAACTTGCGATCTTCCAGGAATGGCAGTGTATCAGCTTCCTCGATAACCACTTCAACTGGCGTCTCGTCTAAATCAAAACGTATGACGGAGCCTTCATCAATATCAGGTAATGCTTTTTTTAGTCGGCTAATTGTTGAGTCGAATAAATGCTGTTCGAGCCCGGTCAATAGATAGACAGGTTCGATTTCTCCTGCGGCTATTTTCTTCCAAATTGCAGTCGCCACATTATTCACCTCTTCCCTTTAAATGCTTTACAATTATACAGTATAGCAAATCATTGGTGAACAAATTGTGTCATATACACTCATTCACATATAAAAAGTTGATAGCTATGGATTTTAACCTTGAAATCATCTATACTATAATGGAATCAGGAGGTGTAGCAATGAATGAGTTTGAGCATGATGTACAGTCCAAACGTAATGATCTAATCGATTCAGGAATCGGCTTCATAGTCGCTTTCGTAGCATTTTCAGCAATTTTTGTTGTTGCTACAATAATCGACTTCATCGCTAGTTAATAGGTTTGTATGAAACAGGACACCACATCCTATCCAGGATGCAGTGTCCTTTTTCATTCTGTCATATCTGTGATTTCAAAACGGTCTTTTTTTTGAATGACAGTAATAGACCCAGATTCAGCTGTTGACATCGTTCGCATCCCATGTTTTCTAAATGTCTCAACGACTTCTGGATGGGGGTGTCCATACCTACTGTTCCTACCTGCAGAAAAAATCGTTAACTCAGGTTGCAGCGCATGAACAAACGGTTCCGAACTTGAAGTCTTGCTGCCGTGGTGACCCGCTTTCAAAATGATAGTTCCAAAATTGGAATTACCGTACTTGCGAAGAATTTGTTTTTCCCCATCTAGTTCCAGATCTCCTGTAAATAAAAAAGAAAGTCCAGCTGTCTTTAGGAATAATACAAGTGAACTTGAATTCCCCTCATACTTTCCCTCTTTTGGTGCTATATAATGAAATGATGATTGTCCTTCATTCCACGAAACGCCTTCCTTCATTGATAGAATTGGAATCCTCTTCTCTTTTGCAATCCACTTTACATCTTTCATAGCTATTTCCATTTCACTTCCTGGTGAAATATGAATTTCCTTAACGCTTACCTCTTCTAAAACTTCATCCGCCCCTTCCACATGATCTGAATCGGCATGAGAAATTATCATTTTATTAATCGTTGTAATACCGCTCCCTTTCAAAAAAGGGACGACGATTTTTCTACCAACTTCAAATTTTTTTACAGGTGTTTTCCAATTCGGTTCTCCAAATGTGATAGTTCCACCTGCATCAATAACATACACGGCCCTCCGATAAGGCATTTCGATAACGATACTATCCCCTTGACCAACATCCAAAAAGGTTACTTTCAAAGAACCATCCATATATGGAACAACATGGATGAACAGTGCAGGTACGATTACCAAAGGCAAAGAGCGAATAGCCTTTGAACCCTCTTCACAACGGATAAAAAACAATAACACGCCCACAAAAGCTATAAAGGCACATAATTCATTTGGTTTTCCAGGTGTCCATAATTGATACGGTAAGGATGCAATCCAACTTGTTATCACGCCTACTGTTTCTCTGAAAGGCACATATAACATGAATAACACTTCAGCTACTTTTGGAACGAGAAATGTCATGAAGAGAAGAATAATATTTGCCGGTAAAATAATGATTGAATACAAGGGAACGTATACAAGATTGACGACGAATGATGAAATAGATAGCTCATAAAAGTGTATAAGCAGGACGGGATACAATGACAGTTGACTAATTGAAGTGACGAGGAATGATGCACCTAAAGTAGTCTTTGCTTTAGATAGGATACCCGAAGAATAGACAAGTGAACAAGCAGCTAAATAGGACAGTTGAAAACCCGGTTGGAACAGAACGAATGGTTGATAAAGAAGAAAACAAACTGCACTTATCGCAAGAGCATCATCAAGCCTCATCCTTACCCTCCCTGAAGAAGCCAGTAGGACGATAATGGTCACTGATACTGCCCGCCACACAGAAGGTGCCCCACCCGCCATAACTGCGTAAAGAGGCAGCAAGACCATTATCAGTGTGTCTATCGTTTCTCTTCTTACCGATGCCCTGATTAATAATTCCCGTAGCATAAAGGTCAATAAACCTACATGAAGCCCCGAAATTGCAAATAAATGAGTAATACCAAGTATCCTATAATTTGTAGCTAGGTCTTCATCCATCCCACTGCGATCTCCAATCAACAACGCCTCTGCCTCTACTATGAGTGTTTTCGGAAATGTAGCCTCGATATGATTTTTCACTTTCCATCTATGATTGGATAGACTGGTCCTGAAATCCGACTTCTTGACTGCTTGAATCATTGTCTCTGATTCAAATATTGCTGATGCACCATACATTTTCATATATTTCAACATATTAAAAGAATAGTCATGCGATGGAATATCAGGTTCGCGATATGAACCCGACATCGTAAATGTCACTGACGGAATATTCATTTTAAGGAATCGGTTTTTTTCCTGTTCACTTTCAATCGAATAGATGGCGTAAATCGTTGCACCTGACGAAGTCTTAGCAAAACCTTTTATTTTAGCACCGTCAACTTTTACATTCTCGGTCCAATTGAAGGAAAGGGTTGCATCACCGGTTTCTTGAATGATAGGGATTGTTGCTGAGATGTAAAAAAAAGAAGAGATAGCGGCCGCAACCGCGAGGATAGGAGTGAGGAAATCTTCTTTTCTGCTCAAGAAGATAGGAAGTAGAAAAAGATTACAAATTAACAGATAAGCCGGACCGTATGCAGCAAAAACTGATACGGCTACCGGAATGGCTATATACATAAAACGAACACGGGAAATCATTTGCCGAATAAGTCATCAACCCTTTGCCTGTAAGGGGTAAGTTCCTCATTTTCAATTCCAAGCAATTGCATCTTCTGAAGTATTTCGTTAAAAAGATCTAATTTATTATCGCTGGAAAAGTCGACTTTCTTTTCATCGAATGAAACATGCTCAACAGTAACTCCTGATTGTTCAAACAACTTTAATGCATATTCGTCATTTTTATAGTCAGTTGCATAAACTACTTGTTTGATACCTGCCTGTATAATTGCTTTGGAACACTGCAGACACGGAAAGTGAGTAACATACAGCGTTGAACCGGCAACAGGTATACCGTACTTCGAACATTGCAATAACGCGTTCATTTCCGCATGGATTGTTCTTACACAGTGATTGCCAACTACATAGCAACCGTGGTCGATACAATGATCGCCACCCGAAATGGAACCGTTATAGCCGCCTGCTATGATGCGGTTATCCCTAACAATTGATGCACCGACAGAAAGTCTGGTACAAGTACTCCGTAACGCTAATAGATGGCACTGGGCCATGAAGAACTGGTCCCACGTTATTCGCTCCATTCGAATGCCTCCAATACTTTTTTCGTTCGGTACAGTCAAGAAGAAATGACCTCCCGATCAATTCACTGTAATTTGTGATTCTAGTTTTTCAAATGTTTTCTGACCAATTCCAGATATGTCCATTAATGCTTCAGGCGATTGAAAAAGTCCATTATCCGTTCGGTACTGGATGATTGCTGCAGCTTTCGACGGACCTATTCCAGGGATAGTCATCAATTCATTTTCGTCTGCTGTATTAATATTGATTTTCCCGTCACTTTGTTGAGCACTTATCTCGTTAGTTGCTACAACGGGCATCTCAATTAGGTCTTCTCCTTCAATCGGTACATAGATAACATACTCGTCCGCTAGTTTCATGGCATGATTTAACATGCGGGAATCGGCTTTTGGCAAATAACCACCTGCCGCATTGATAGCGTCAATCAGACGATCACCATCTTGCATTGCGTAAACACCCGGGTTCTGGACTGCCCCTTTTACGTCGACAACGACGACAACAGGAGTGATTGGAATAGTCGTTTCCTCTACTTCTACTTTTTCATTATGTTCTTTAGTCAATTCAGGGTATGGGTTTTGATCGCTCATGACAAACTCAGTGTTGTCAGCCTGTCCTTTGGGATAGAACAGAAAAGCGGCTAGTACAGCGATTGCTGCGATGGGGGTGATAATCTTACGCCATTTACCGGATACAAACGAAAGAAACAGAACGTTCACCCTTTCCTCGGCGGCATCCAAATGGAGTTCCTTCAACTATAGTTGAAAGAACTCCATTTGAAAAGGGTTATTTTCGCACTTGGAAAAATATTCGTTCACTTTCTTCATGCGGAGCCTCATCTTCCCAATCAGCAAAAATCCGCTCTATTTGAAAGCCCGTGTCCATCAACATATTTGCGTATTCAGCAACCGGAAATGTACGTTGCATATGGACCTCATCGAAACGTCTAAATAATTCATTATCACCCTTGACGAAGAAGGCCAGTTCCGAATAAACGGAGTGGATGTCTTCCCCTTCTTCTGCTTCCCATATGTATGCAATTCGACCATTATCAAATGTAAATGGGCCTTCCATAAAAATTACGTCTGTTTTAAAGGTGGAATGCACATCAAAAATTAGTTTTCCGCCAACTGCAAGAGCCGAATGGATATGCTTGAATGTAGATACCACATCTTCACGGTTTTGCAAATAATTTAACGAATCAATTGCGATAACGGCAATATCAAAATCTGTAAAACCTTTTAGTTGTTGCATTGGCTGTTCGAAAAATTGCATAGATAAAGAAAGAGACCGAGCTCGTTCTTCCGCTACATTTAACATGTCAGCGGAAAGATCGATTCCAGTCACTTGTGCTCCTTGCTTTGCAAGCTTCACAGATAAAAGACCTGTTCCACATCCGATATCCAATACACGTTTTCCGGCAATTCCCCCTGCCGCTACATCGATTAACTCGATGTAGGCATCATAAGGAATTTCGGTCATCAGTTCATCATAGACAGAAGCGAATTCGGAATAAGCACGGTTCATTTTTCTGTAGCCATATCGAGCGTAGGAGCGTCTCCCCACAGCTTTTCAAGGTTGTAATAGCCTCGTTCATCTTTATGGAATACATGGACAACTACATCGCCAAGATCGACGAGAACCCATCTTGCCATATCCATACCTTCAATTCTTCTAGATGCGAATCCTGCTTCAGCAGCTTTGTCAGCAACTTCTTTCGCAATTGCTTGCACTTGGCGCCCTGAATTCGCATGACAGATAATGAATTGGTCCGCGATTAGCGATACCCCTTCCATATTCAGTACTACGATGTCTTCACCTTTTTTATCGTCAATTGCTCTATAAGCTGTTTCTAATAATGTAGTCATAACTTCACTGTTCCCTTCTTATTAACTCATTGTAACAGTCTAACGAGTCCGGATAAACGGGAACTCTTTTATTCACTAGAAATTGCACCGACTGATAGATGCAAGCCTCCATTGTTAGATCAAGATTCTTTTCAGCCATATTTCTTAAATCGTCTACCCCAGAAAAACTGCGTCCAGGTTCAATCATATCTGAAATATAGATGAGTTTCTCAAGCAGGGACATATTTGCCCGACCGGTTGTATGATAACGAATTGCGTTCAAAATGTCCAGGTCTGTAATTCCAAATTCATCCCGGGCTATGATTGCACCGACTGGAGCATGCCACAATTCATGATGAAATGAATACAGCCGAGGATCCCCGTTGTCCATTTCAAGTTTGCCTAGAAGAGCCGATTTGTCCATGAATTTGGCGATGTCATGAAATAGTGCTGCCTGCTCCGCTTTTTGCACTGAAATTTGATATTTTTCAGCCAGTCTTTTCGCTGTCTCTGTTACGCGTAGTACATGTTCAAAACGTTCTTTCGGCATACGGTTAGAGATTTCTTTCTTCAGCTGGGCAACTTCCATACAATCCCTCCTCTCGAATATACAATTCAACTATAGGTGGAATTAGAAATTGTACGGTCCCGTTTACGGTGAAACGCTGCCTAATTAAAGTTGAAGATAATTCAACTTGTGGAGTATCCACCATGATGATTGGAAAATCAGTTTCCCCGATAGAACCTGGTCGACCAATACCCACTAAATTGACAATCGTGACGAGTTCTTCAATCCGGTACCATTTCGACAATATATCAATATTATCCCCGCCAATGATAAAATAAAACTCAACATTCGGTTCTTTTTTTGTCAATTGTTCCATGGTATCAAACGTATAGGAAATTCCGCCCCGGTCCACTTCAAAAGCAGATGCGGTTAATCCTTGTAAATCCTTTACTGCAAGGTTCACCATTCGTAATCGTTGGTCAGCAGTTGCATCACCTGGAGCCTTTTTATGAGGTGGAATTGCTGTTGGCATTAGCCGAACTTCATCTAGCCCCAGTGCATGTTTCACTTCATTTGCAACGATTAGATGGCCGATGTGAGGCGGATTGAATGTGCCGCCAAGTACGCCAACCTTTTTCATTTGTCTCTTACCTCCTTATGGAAGTTCGATCCGTTTTTTCTCTACAGATTCTTTATATAAAACGATAATTTTTCCGATTTCTTGAACAACTTCAATTCCTGCTTGTTCTTCAAGTTTTGCAGCTATTTCTTTTTTGTCTTGTTCGCAGTTTTGTAAAATCGTTACTTTGATTAATTCTTTTGCTTCAAGCGCTTCTTCAATTTGTGTAATAACCGATGCTGTCAAACCACTTTTACCAATATGGACATGGGGTTGTAAACGATTCGATTCGCTGCGAAGAAAGCTTTTTTGTTTGTTAGTTAACATGATTATCCTCCAAGAGTTGTCGTTATTTTTTCAATCATTAATCCTGTATCGGGTCGTATTTCTGTCCAAGTCTCAAACGCGAGCGCTCCTTGATGGACAAACATACCAACCCCATTTAGCGTATGTGCTCCTCTTTTACGGGCTTCTAAAAGAAAATCCGTTTCAAGCGGGTTGTATATAATATCTGCAACAACAGTTCCTTCAGAAACATTGTCCATACTTAAAGGCATACCTTTTTGAGCAAAGTTCATCCCCACGGAAGTTGTTTGTATAATCAAACCGAATTCGGAAAGCGACAATTCTGCCTCTTCAAACGATAATACAGTCGAATCGGAAAGTTCTGTTGCTAATTTCTCGGCCTTTTCAAGCGTTCGATTCACAAAAAAGATAGGACCGTATCCCGCAGAGTCTAGGGCAAAGGCGATACCACGTGCAGCGCCACCCGCTCCAATTACGAGAACTTTTTTGTCCTTGCACTGCATGCCATAAGCTTCTTCCAACGAACGGACAAATCCCTTACCGTCCGTATTGGAGCCTACTAGAGTGCCATCCTCAAGAACGTGAACTGTATTCACTGCATTCATCTGCTCGGCGGATGAATCCAACTGATTTAGGAATGGAATAATAGCGCTTTTATGGGGAACTGTAACGTTCCAACCCGAGCACCCTAAGTTTTTCAAACCCTCCACCGCTTCACGAAGTCTTTCTGTAGTCACGTGGTTAGGAATATAGGTCGCATTTATACCATTATCATTAAACCACGTTTCATGCATACTCGGTGACATCGATTGTGCGATTGGATCTCCAATAACCGCATACCACTTTTTCATAGCGAGCTCCCCCTTAGATTAATGAAGGGCGTAGCACGACATCTACCCCACGCGGTGCATGTACAGCGACCACGACATCCGGATGTTGAATTGTAATCCAGCCAAGTCCAGAAATGACAATATCCGTTTTCGCTTTTTTAATCGAAAATTCATGACGGACAAATGGCGGCAGTGTCTCAAGTGATTCCCCGGATGGCGGAGATAGCATTCCACCGAGATGCTCTTTGTACAAAGCATCTGCATTTGATAGCTTCGTTCGGTGAATTGTTAATTCATTTGAAACATGAATTGTGAACGAAGAGCGAGCACCGGAAATAAAGTCGAATCGAGACAGACCACCTATGTACAATGTCTGTTCGGCGTTAAGCTGAAATACTTTCGGTTTTAGTTCTTTTTTAGGTGTAATTGCTTTCAAATCATTTGCATCCAAGTGATGCGCAATCTGATGGTTATTTATGATACCAGGTGTATCGTAGATTGCTTTACCATCTTCAAACGGGATTTCTACAAGGTCTAAAGTAGTTCCTGGGAAATGGGATGTCGTAATAACTTCCCCAATACCAGTAGCACCTTTGATGATTCGATTGATAAACGTTGATTTCCCAACATTTGTACAGCCGACTACGTAGACATCCTTACCACGACGATATTTATCAATTGCCTCGAGTGCTTCTTCCATCCCTTGTCCTTTATGAGCCGAGACAAGCAATACGTCAACAGGTTTTAGCCCAAGCTTTGACGCTTCAGCTTTCATCCAATTGATAAGTCGGTTCGGATTTATTGATTTCGGTAAGATGTCAGCTTTATTACCGATTAATAAAATATCTTTGTCACCTACGAAGCGGTGCAATCCATTAATCCAACTGCCATTGAAATCGAATATGTCAACGATTTTTACGACTAATCCATTTTTTTGTCCAATGCCATTTAAAATGGCTAGGAAATCATCCCCTGATAAAGATACAGGTTGCAATTCATTATAATTGCGCAGCCTGAAACAACGCTTACAGATAACGTCTTCTTTTTCTAAAGAAGCTGGTGGTGTAAAGCCTTCCAATTTCGGGTCTTCCGTTTGGATTGTAATTCCACAACCGATACATTTAATTTCTTCCAAGCTTATTCCTCCCACTTAATCAAGCCACGGCGTTTCAGCCCGGCCATGATCTTTCTTTCAATCTTCCTGTTGAACTTCGTGATAGCTGCGTCTGATGATGCAACCGGGACTACAAGTATCGTATGCAAACCACTTCTATTGCCACCAAGTATATCTGTCAACAACTGGTCACCAATGACGACCACTTCTTCTTTCCTGAGTTTCATAGTGGAAAGAGCTTTCTGAAATGGTTTTCGAATCGGTTTTCGTGCATCATTTATGAATGCAATGCCTAAGGGTTCACAAAAAGCTTTTACACGCATTTCATTATTATTCGAGACAATTGTCACATTTATTCCGGTTTCTTGCATCGTTTTCATCCACAAAATAATTTCGGGAGTCGCATCCGGTCTGTCCCACGCAACAAGCGTATTATCCAGATCCGTTATGATCCCTTTGATTCCTCTAGCCTTCAGTGCTTCGGGCAGAATCTGAAAAATGTCTTTAACAAATTCATCTGGCAAAAAATACTTGTACACGATATCCACTCCGATTTGGTACTTTATCTGAAACGATTATAACATAACAACGCGTAAGGCATACATTGATAAGAAAAACGAAAACGGTCTACTTAAAATCTGCGTGAATCTCCGATAGAATCTGGACACGAGATCGGAAGTTAAATCAGGACATACATTATCGCCTGTCCGACTAAAAAAACGGTGATACGGCAAGACCCGACCGCATATGCTGTCATACAACGACACAGGAGGTGGCCCGATGAGCGGGTTTGTCATGGCGATTGTCCAGCTGTGGCTCGAAGTTCCTGCGGTGATCGGTTATATTCGAGGGCAGGCATTCCAGCGGCCCTTATCGAAAGAGGAAGAAGCAGCTTGTCTGCAACGTCTTGCAGAAGGCGACGAGGATGCACGCGACGAATTAATTGAACGCAACATGCGGCTCGTTGCCCACATAGTAAAAAAGTTTCATCCGAAACACGAATTGCTGGATGATTATATCTCAATCGGAACAATTGGACTAATGAAAGCGGTGAACAGTTTCACACCGGACCGAAAAACGAAACTGGCAACCTACGCCGCACGCTGTATTGAAAATGAAATACTCATGTATTTACGAACGCAGAAAAAAGTGCAAAAAGACGTTTCACTTTTCGATCCGATCGGCATGGATAAAGATGGTCAATCATTACAAATTGCTGATTTGCTGCAAACGGATGATGAATCCCCGATTGACGCAGTCGAGCAGAAAGAACGAAAAGAAAGGCTGTATAGACACCTTGGTAAACTGGATGGCCGTGAACTTGAAATCATTCAAAGACGGTACGGTCTTCTCGATGATAAGCCAATGACGCAAAAAGAGATCGCAGAACAACTCGACATTTCAAGGAGTTACGTCTCCCGAATAGAAAAACGCGCAATCGTAAAATTGTACCAGTTATTCAAACACGAATACAACGAATGAAAAGCGGAAGGCGCCTGAAAAAAAGAAGGCAGTCAAAGATTGCCGCGTCCTGTGGCAATAAGGAAGGATGCAGTTCAATCCTTCCCCACTGCATGACCTACATCCTGTAGACCTCCGACAGGCATAAGACGGGTCGGCGAAGCGGCGTTCTTTGCCGCATAGCCGAACCGACTTTCAAGGATCACAGCCTAAGTACGCCGCTTCCTGCGGCAAAGGCTGCGTGACTCACATCCTGTGAGCCTCCGAGGAGCTGGCGCCTAGAGCTAGACAACATGAAAAGCGGAAGGCGCAGCACAGCCCCGAAAAGCGCTGAGGGCTTGATGATAAGGCGCCCTTTGCCTTCTCAGCAAGACTAAAGCGACTCGAGGGGCTTGCGCCTGGAGCCCGACCCGAATAGCACAAGAATTTCCTCATCAATAAAGAAGAGGCGTTTCCATGCGGGAGTGATCCCAGCATTGGAAACGCCTCTTCGATTACAGATCAATCCGCGCTAACCTCACGGGAGATGATGACTGCAATGATTGTTGATACGATAAAAACGCCTGCCATTAAAATCAACATTGTTGAATCCCTCCTTGAAAGAAACATATACAAAATCTTTTCATGTACCTATCTTACCACGTAATGCCTAAAGTTTCGATAGGACTTTTAAAACAATATCCGTTGAATGACGTGCTGCAACAGGGAGGAACTCATCGAAAGTGACTGATGATTCTTTTCCTGCAATATCTGATAGCGCACGAATGACCACAAAAGGAGTACCGAACTGATGGCAAACTTGTGCCACAGCAGAAGCCTCCATTTCAGCGGCAATCATTAGAGGAAACTGTTCCTTCACTTTTCTAACATGCTCTGCATCACTCATAAACGTGTCTCCAGACGCGATAAGTCCGGTTGCGTGTGCATGCTGCCCTAACTCCTCAACGGCAGCCCTAGCAACTTCAACTAGTTTCAAGTCTGCACTGTATGCAGCAGGCTGACCCGGAACTTGTCCAAGTTCATAGCCGAATGCGGTCACATCGACATCGTGGTGACGGACTTCATTTGAAATCACTACGGTTCCTACTTCAAGTGACTCGTGGAATCCGCCAGCTGAGCCCGTGTTAAGTACGACATCCGGTTTAAATTTATTTAGTAAAATAGTTGTTGCAATTGCGGCATTTACTTTTCCAATCCCACTTTTCACTAGAACAACCTGATGATTACCGATTTCACCCTCGCTGAATTCACATCCTGCAATCGTTGTTTCGATCACCGAGATAATTTCTCCACGTAATAGTTGCACTTCTTCTTCCATTGCACCAATCACTGCTATTTTCATATAATCCCTCCACTAAAAACGATAATTTAAATTAATAATCAAATTCCAATGTCGTTAATTTATCCATTTGCACTGGTTTCCATCCTTGTTCATCTACCCATTCGAGATAGACACGGTATTTCTCTGAACCATCTCTAGAAGAAACGATCCCTATAGATTTCTGAGGACCTCCACCGTTCTTAATCTTTTTGAAAATCAATTCTTTTTCAGATAAACCAGTTGCATATGCAAGGGCTTGTTTTTTTTCATTCCAATCTACTGATTTCCCATCATACATTGATTTATGAACACCAGTTTGTGTTGTACCGATTGGTTCCCAAGCAGTATTAACAACGGTCTCAGCAATGATTTTATCGTCAGACGGACCATAAGTAACCGTCCCCGACTCTTCGCTGCTTTCTTCACTATTTTCTACATCATCACTCACAGTAGATTCTTCCGAGTCCTCAGACTCTGTGTCAGTTGATGAATCAGTTTTATTTGTTTCATCCGTTTTGTCCTTGTCTTCAGCTTTATTATCTCCTTCAGAGAGATTGTCAGTGGTTTCTGTATTAGTGACGTCTTTTTCATCAGCTTGCTTCTCGTTATTATTGCCAAGGAAAATGGTGGAGGCAGTAATACCAATTAACAAAACAACAACCGCAATCAAAATATTTAACGTCCTATTTGTACGTTTGCGTCCTTTTTTACGTTCAATCCTGGAAAATTCAGGCTCCCGTTCAGTCATACGCAAATCAACTCCCATTAAATTTTTAGTTATTCCAATTATGTATTAGACGATTTTCCGGAAAACATGTTCCTTAAGCACGAAAACCGCCCTCATGTAGAAGGCGGCTATCGGCAAATCATTTTATGTCTAATATTGTAACTGTCATTTCTCCACCTGGTGTATTAATTCTAACTTCATCGCCTTTAGAACGTCCAATAAGTCCTTTTGCAATCGGCGAATCGTTTGAAATAAGACCTTCAATCGGATTTGCTTCAGCAGAACCGACAATCGTATAAGTCTCTTCGTCTCCGTCTGGCAGTTCTTTAAAAGAAACTGTTGTGCCAAGGCGTACTTCATCAGTATTCAATTCGTCTGCTGTGATGATTACAGCATTGCGAATCATCGACTCCAAAGATGAAATTTTCCCTTCTAGGAAGCCCTGATCCTCTTTTGCCGAATCATACTCAGAGTTCTCTGAGAGATCGCCGTGACTGCGCGCGATTTTTATACGCTCGACAACTTCTTTTCGTTTAACCGATTTTAAAAAGTCAAGTTCTTCTTCAAGCTTTTGTTTACCTGATACTGTCATTGGAAATTTCTTTTCTGTAACCATAAACACACCACTCCCTATATTCCTGTTCATAAAAATACTATGCCACTCCATCGAGTTATATGTGACATAGTCCTAATCTATATAGAATTCTGTCATCATCATATTACAATTCCTTGCCAGATTCAAGAATTGTTTTTATTTTTGTAACCATTAAATCAATTGCGACCTCATTATGACCGCCTTCTGGGATAATTATATCCGCATATCTCTTCGTTGGTTCAATGAATTGGTTATGCATTGGACGCACCACGGACAAATACTGTTCAATTACGGATTCAATCGTTCGTCCTCGGTCATTGATGTCTCGCATAATTCGCCTTATAATACGCAAATCTGCATCTGTGTCGACAAATAGCTTTATATCCATCAAGTCACGAACCCTCTCGTCCTCAAGGACCAAAATCCCTTCAAGAATGATAACGTCTTTTGGTTCGATTAGGATGGTTTCTTTTGACCTAGTATGTAGTGAATAATCATACACAGGTTTTTCAACGAATTTTCGGTCCAATAGTGTTTTCACATGGTCGATCAATAGATCCGTGTCAAATGCCAACGGATGATCATAATTTGTTTCTAGCCGTTCTTCAAATTGCAGATGGGACTGATCTTTATAATAATAGTCCTGCTCTATGACGACGACAGAGTTCTCCTTAAAGACTTCGTAAATTGAATTGGTGACGCTCGTTTTTCCCGATCCCGAGCCACCTGCAATGCCAATGACGACAGGTTTTCTTGATTTCATTTCAAACTCCCTTTGCACATTAGAATATCCTGAAAATATGGATAGACCTAGACTAATTTTCTATTACTTTTTTACCGCAATCAAAAGTCCGTCTCCAACAGGAAGCAAAGACGTTTCGAATTCCGGATTACCCATAATCCATTTTGTAAATTCTTTTAAGTTGCGTATCATCGTTCGATTTCGCTTAGGTATATCTTTATCGTCGTGCAGCACCATACCATGCATGAACATATTATCGCAATAAATAACTCCACCTGGTGCTACTACGGGTGCATATTTTTCAAAGAATCGTTTATATTGACCTTTAGCTGCATCGATGAAAAGTGCATCGTATTCTTGATGGAAGATATCCGTACTTTCTGTCAGGAGAGCGTCTGCTTCAATAATAGCAATCCGCTCCGAATAACCGCTCCTGGAAATATAATCAACTGCTTGCATAAAGCGTACGTTGTCTCGTTCGATGGTAACAATGGACACTTTAGGTAATGCAGCTGCAATACGAATTGCAGAATAACCGATAGCACTTCCGATTTCAAGGATTCGATCCGGTTTTTGAATTCTCAACAGACTGATGAACATGTCAATACCGTCACTATCCATAATTGGCACATAATTTTTGTCAGCGAATTGTTCAATTTCAGAGATGAAAGACTCTTTTCCCTTCGCGAAACTCGCGATGTAAGATTTATAAATATCCATTCCACTCATCTCCTGTTCAAGACCATCATTTATCTGATAAATATTTATCTCGGTTTTTCAAGTGCTCGTCGTAAGAATCCGTAAAGTGGTTATCACCTTTTTTATCAGCCAAGAAATAGATGTAATCTGTTTCCGCTGGTTCAATGACCGCTACGATTGAGGATGTACCCGCTCCTGCTATCGGACCTGGCGGCAATCCTTTGTACACATAGGTATTATAAGGATCGTCTTTTTCCAAGTCGACGTATAGAACTCGATCCTTGTGTTCTCCAAGCGCGTAAAGTACAGTAGGATCCGTTTGCAAGAGCATATCATCATCCAAGCGATTGTAAAACACACTTGCAATAATCTCCCTGTCTGATTTCGCAGTTGCTTCTCTTTCCAGTAAGGAAGCAAATGTTAAAAGCCAGTGTACAGACTTATCTTCAGTTTGAAGGTAATCCAGATAGGGTGTTACATTCAAAGCAGTCGCCTGTACCATCGTATCAACAATTTTTGCAACAGATGGGTTTTCTTCATAAAAAGGATAAGTCGCTGGGAACAAATAACCTTCTAGCGGATATTTAATATTTTCCGCTAGAATCTCTTCTGTTAGAATGTTCGAATACTTCCCTATCAACATATCAATCGTTGCTTCATCGCTTACATAATCCATAAATTCTTTTTCAGAAATACCAGTTTGCTTATCGACAATTTTCGCAATTTGTTTCAAAGTCAAACCTTCCGGAACCGTCATTGTAAAAATAGGTTCTCGATATACTTTTCCTGTTTTGAGACTTTCAATTATTTCGTCTAGTGTCATAGCTTTAGTTAAGCCATAAGTACCCGCCTGAAACTGAGTGTTGTTATTAAACTTAACGTAATATTTAAACAGACGCGCATCCTTAACAATTCCTGAAGTTTCGAGCTTAGTTGCAATGAAATCGACACCAGACCCGATTGGAATTTCAACTTCAATCACTTTTTCAGAGTCCGGGTCGACAGGTTGAAGACCTTCTGTTATGTATTTATATGCAAAGCGGCCACCTATAAGGCCGATTAGCAATAAAACCAGTACAATTATCAGTACAATCCTTCTAACTATTTTCACTTCTTTTTTCTTTTCACGCATTCGCTCGAACATGACATCTTTTTTAGATCCATTATCCATGCAGAATCCACCTCTTTCGTTCGAAAACCTCTAATGTCTTCAATGAAAAAACGGCACGGCCTGCACCGCACCGTCCCGTCCGTGCCTATCTGATTTACTCTTCTTCTTCGTTTTCTTCCTCTTCTGCAAGGAATGTGTTCAACATTTCTTCGATCATTTCCCACTCAGCATCGTCTTCAATTGGCATTAATTCGCCATCTTCGTTATCCTCTGAAGGTACAAATGCGGATGCATGAATTTCGATTTCTTCGTCTTCATCTTCTGGCTCTTCACCAAGTACATGATAAAGTACATATGATTTACCAAATTCCTCTGAATCAAATGTGAAAATAACCTCACATACGTGTTCTACGCCATTTTCATCTACAATCGTCATTGTTTCTTGTCCGTGTTCCATTACGATCACCTCATCTATTTTTTAAATCAAGATACCCTTGAAGTATCATGATCGCTGCCATCTTATCAATAACAGACTTTCTTTTTTTACGACTGACATCCGCAACAATCAGCACTCTTTCCGCGGCCATCGTTGTAAGCCTTTCATCCCATAGTGTTACAGGAAAGCCGAATGTTTCTTTCAGTAGTTCCGCGTAGTCTTGAGATGCTTTCCCTCTCGGTCCAACTGTATTGTTCATGTTTTTTGGAAAACCTACTACAAACCCGCTGACTTCGTACTCATTTACTAGTTGTTGGATTCTATCCATGCCAAACTGGCCAGCACCTTCATCGACCTTTACTGTTTCAATGCCTTGGGCTGTCCACCCAAGTGCATCACTGATCGCGATGCCAACCGTTTTGGATCCAACATCCAATCCCATTGTTCTCACTCCGCTTTGCCCCCGTTTTCACGAACGTAAAACTTCACAAGTTCTTCCAGTATTTCGTCGCGTTCCAACTTTCGAATCAGATTACGAGCATCTTCATGACGAGGTATATAGGCAGGATCGCCCGATAGAAGATAACCGACAATCTGGTTTATGGGATTGTACCCTTTTTCGTCAAGTGCCTTGTGCACATGAAGCATGACCTGTTTCACTTCCTGCTCCATCGACTCTTCAGGGAAGTTGAATTTCATCGTCTTGTCGTATGATTCCATAATAGACACCCCGCTTTCAGATCATCCGTTTTACGAATCGGATATCATTCCGTTTCTTATTATAACCGAATTACCGCTCCAGTTAAACAGATTTGACATAATCATACACGGATTGAAGGGCATCATCAAGTTTTGACACATCTTTTGCCCCCGCCATAGCCATATCTGGGCGACCGCCGCCTTTTCCGCCACATTGTGTCGCTACGTGATTGACGATTTTACCCGCATGATAGTTCCCGGATTTTAAATCTTCAGTCACACCTGACACAAGCATCACTTTTCCGTCTACTGCGGCACCAAGAACAATTACCCCTTTTGATAGCTTCTGTTTCAATTCATCCATCATCTGACGAAGACCGTTGTTGTCTTTCACATCCACACGTGCAGAGATTACCGTAACATCATCAATTTGCTGTGCCGATGTCATGACATCCGCCAATTGACTATTGCCAAGTTTTGCAGATAACGAGTCATTTTCACGCTGAAGTTCTTTCATGTCGGATTGTAACGAACCTACCTTTGTCACAATATCTCTCGTATTTGATTTTAAAAGGCTTGCTGCATTGACGAGCAATTCCTCTTCTTCTTTGAATGACCGATAAGCCTCTTGACCAGTAACTGCTTCAATTCGACGGGTACCCGCTCCGATACCGCTCTCGGAAACAATTTTAAACAACCCAATGACAGAAGTTGAGGCAACATGACAACCACCGCAGAGTTCTAATGAGTAATCACCCACAGAAACGACGCGAACAACATTTCCGTATTTCTCTCCGAAAAGTGCCATTGCACCAAGTTTTTTCGCCTCGTCAATTGGTCTTTCGGCAATTTCAACAGCAATGTCTTCCCATATTTTCTCATTGACAATTAGTTCAATCTTCTCAAGTTCTTCTTTCGACACTTGGCCAAAATGTGAAAAATCGAAACGCAGACGATCAGGTCCTACGTATGAACCTGCCTGATTAACGTGCATACCTAGTACTTCTTTCAATGCTTTGTGGAGAAGATGTGTTGCTGTATGATTTTTGACAGTAAGTTTTCTTGCTGCTTGATTTACTTCAGCTACGACCTTTGTATTATTACTCAATTCACCGGAACGAATAATAGCAGTATGCAAGTTTTGACCGTTCGGTGCTTTTTGTACATTTTTAATATCTGCAATGAAGGATTCGCTACTAATAATTCCTTTGTCCGCAATTTGTCCTCCGCTTTCCGCATAGAACGGCGTAGAATCTAAGATGAACTGAACTTCGTCACCTTCGGATGCGCTGTCTACTTGTACACCCTCTTGTAAAAGAGTGACAACTGTCGATTCACTTTGCAGTTGATCGTACCCAACAAATTCACTAGGCACATTAATTTCACCAAGCACACTCGACTGGACACTCATCGAGTCAACGTCTTGACGCGCTGCTCGAGCACGCTTACGCTGACTATCCATCTCCAAATCGAATCCAGCTCGATCAACCGTGACACCCGCCTCTTCAGCAAGTTCTTCTGTCAATTCGAACGGGAAGCCATATGTGTCATAAAGACGGAATGCATCTGTACCTGCAACGATCGTCGAACCTGCTAATTTCACGTTTTCAATTACGCCAGAAAGAATAGCCATTCCATCCGATAAAGTTTCATGGAAACGTTCTTCTTCGTTTTTAATAACTTTCATAATGAACTCTTTCTTAAAGGTAACTTCAGGATAGAAGTCTTCCATGATTTCACCTACGACTGGAACTAATTCAAACATGAATGACTTGTTTACACCTAGCTGTTTCCCAAAACGAACCGCCCTACGCAGCAGCCTTCTAAGTACGTAACCACGTCCTTCATTGGACGGGAGTGCTCCATCGCCGATTGCGAAAGCGACTGTACGTATATGGTCCGCAATTACTTTGAATGCGATATCTTTTTGTTCATCTTCACGGTATGTCTCTCCGGAAACCTTTTCAATCGCATTCATTATCGGCATAAAGAGATCCGTGTCAAAGTTTGTCGGAACTTCCTGGATAACGGATACCAGACGCTCGAGTCCCATTCCTGTATCAATATTTTTTTTCGGAAGCGGCGTATACGAATTATCCGGATTATGATTAAATTCTGAGAAAACCAGGTTCCAGATTTCTAAGTAGCGTTCATTTTCCCCTCCTGGATACAATTCAGGATCTGAGAAGTCATCTCCGTAAGAAGCCCCACGATCGTAGAATATTTCCGAGTTCGGTCCACTTGGGCCTTCTCCGATATCCCAGAAGTTCCCTTCAAGACGAATAATACGATCTTCAGGAAGACCAATTTTATCACGCCAAATCGCATAAGCTTCTTCATCTTCCGGGTGAATTGTAATAGACAGTAACTCAGGATCAAAACCAATCCATTTATCATCCGTCAAAAACTCCCAAGCGCGTACAATCGCCTCTTCTTTAAAGTAATCGCCTATCGAGAAGTTCCCAAGCATTTCGAAAAATGTATGATGGCGTGCTGTTTTTCCTACGTTTTCAATATCGTTTGTTCGAATTGATTTCTGTGCATTGACGATGCGCGGATTTATCGGAACAACTCGCCCATCAAAGTATTTTTTTAATGTTGCCACACCGCTGTTTATCCACAGCAACGAAGCATCATCGATTGGGACAAGTGGAGCGGACGGTTCTACACTGTGGCCATTCTCCTTAAAATACTCTAAAAACAAGTTGCGTATTTCGGATGAAGACATCTTTTTCATAATTGTTTCCTCCTAGTTAATTAAATATGTGTAGTTATGTAGTGTAAGCCTCTTGCTGTAACTTTGAGAACCTTACTGCAAAATGCTAAAGGAAAAGTAGCCATATTGCGCGACATCCTGCTGCAAAGAGGCGGGACAAAGTTCAATCTCTCTCCGCTGCTCATCGACATTCTTTGAGCACAAAAAAATCCCCGTCCCTAAACAAAGGGACGAAGATGTTAGTCTCGCGGTACCACCCTAATTACCGAAACAAATATATCCGGCATCTCTGGTTGCCTTAACGCGGCGGACGGCAGGGATGAGCTGCACTCAAGAGTAGCTTTTCGACATTCTTACTTGAGCACCCTTTCAGCCAAGGGGCACTTTTCTGATCAAGCAGACATGTTTACTTTCTCCGTCAACGTGTTTCATATCAAATATTATTACCATTTAAAGCTTAGTCATAAGACTGTCCAAGTGTGCTTGGAAAACACCACTTATCCGGTTCGTCTTATTTCCATTAAATCGAATCGACTGCTTCTGCATTTCTAATTGGATTATAGAAAAGTTCTGTCTAATTGTCAATCGGAAGCTTCAAGAAACTCATAAGGAGTTACACCCCTCATACCTATCAGCGGGTCAATTGCCATGAAAGTTTCCATCGTTAGTTCGTAGGTTATCGGCAGAGAATCGGTCGGACTGACGATTGACTCATCGGAAATTCCTGTAGCCTTATCCTCTTCAACTTCCGACTCGATCATGCTTCCATTAAGACGCTCTTTCAGTGTAGTCTGACGCTCCATTTCATCAGTCCGTGCTATACCTGTCCTGAACTCTTCAGGTTCTCCACAGAGAATAAGGAAGTTTTTTGCACGGGTGATGCCAGTGTATAACAAATTGCGACGCAACATTTTACGATGTCCACGAACGATTGGCATGATAACAATTGGAAATTCACTACCTTGAGATTTATGGATTGAACAGCAGTAAGCAAGTGTAAGTTGGTTAAGGTCGTTCCGTTCATAGGTAACTTCAATTCCATCGTACGATACGATGAGCAGTTCTTTTTTATCAATTGTTTCTTTCGCTTTTATAATCGAAATGACCTCACCCATATCACCGTTAAAAACATTACTCTCAGGTTGGTTGACAAGCTGTAGTACCTTATCTCCAATCCGGTAAACCGCTTCCCCAAAAACAACTTCTTTTCGTTTTGGCCCAGGCGGATTAACCATTTCCTGGATCATCTTGTTCAACCCATCAATACCCGCAGGTCCGCGATACATGGGTGCAAGTACTTGAATATCCTTGATAGGATGACCTTTGACGATTGCACTTTTTACAACCTGTTCTACAACTTCTAGAATTCGGTCACTACTTGCTTTAATAAAAGAACGATCCGACGTCTTCTTAGTAATATCATCTGTCCATTCTGACCGCTTAATCATATGTGCCATTTCAATTATTGATGAACCTTCACTTTGTCGAAATATTTCAGTCAGTTCAACGACGGGAACTTTCCCAGAATCCAGCATATCACGCAGCACTTGTCCGGGTCCGACGGGCGGTAGCTGATCTTGGTCTCCGACGAACAACAGTTGAACATCATTCGCAAGCGCCTTTAATAGCTGATGTGCAAGCCATGTGTCTACCATCGACATTTCATCGATGATAATAAGACGTCCTTCAATTTCTCGCTCAGTCTCTTCTTCCTTTTCCAACCCATTAAACCCAAGTAGTCGGTGAATAGTCATAGCGGGTAAACCTGTCGATTCGGACATACGTTTAGCAGCACGTCCGGTTGGCGCTGCTAGAACAATGGGAAATGTTTCTTTCTTCTTCGCATATTCTGTTGGATCTAGTGACAACCCATGTAATTCAGCATACACTTCCACAAAACCGCGTATCACTGTCGTCTTCCCTGTTCCAGGACCACCCGTCAATATCATTAATGGTGAATGGAGTGCAGTTTCAATCGCAGACACTTGTGTTTCCGCATAATTGACAGAGAGTCTTTCCTCTACTTCCCCTACAGCTTTCCTAATTTCAGACACAGGGAATTGATCGGCGGTATCATTTTCCATAATTCGTTCTAGTTTAGCTGCAATTCCAATTTCAGAGAAGTAAAGGGATGGTATGTATAGTCTTTTTCCCTCTGCAGACAGCTTACCTTCTTCAACAAGTTGAATAATTGCCTGGGAAATATCTGAATATTGAATATCCATTCTTTGACTCATTTCTAATAGTCGTTTCGCTTCAGGCAAGATTGTCTCTGCTTCTACAAACACATGACCTGCTGATTGCACTGCCTGATTCATCGTGTGAAGAATAGCTGCTTTGATCCTCGATGGATGATTTCCCGTAATTCCAAGATTTTTCCCAAGTTCATCGGCGCGTTGGAAACCTACGCCTTCAATCTCTTCAATAAGTCGATAAGGGTTTTCAGTAAGTTGTGAAATCGCTTCTTCCCGATACTTCTGATAAATCCGCATTGCTATTTGCGGACCGAATCCCCATTCGTTTAACTGGATAATCGTCCGTTCGAGTCCCATATTTTGTTCAAGTACGGAAACAAGTGTCTCTTTTTTTTCATCGGATAGCCTTGGAACAGTAGAGAGAACAGACGGATTATCAAGAATCTTTTTTATCGCATCTGTTCCCAGCTGTTTCACAATTGTTTGGGCCGTTTTCATCCCAATGCCCGGAAATAAGTCGCCCGATAAATAATGGACAAGTCCTGTTTCTGTTGCGGGCATCTCTTTCGTAAAAGTATGCACTTCAAATTGAGCACCGTAAGTCGGGTGATTAACAAGTTTCCCAGTGAATTTGTAATCATCTTCAGCATTCAACTGCGGAAAACTACCTTTAACGATAATTTCTTTATCTTCATACCCACTATTCGTTTCACGAACTTTTAACTTCGCAATCGTAAAAAGGCTATCAGGGTTATGGAAGATCGTTACGACCGGTCGCCCGATTAGAAAGATTTCTTCCATGTATTCCATTGCGTTGTTCCCTTCCATAACCGCCACCCCTTCTTATTGGCTATTTCCACCCAGTTGAATCATGTCAAATATATATCGTGCCTGTAGATGTTCTGGTTCGATTGTAAAAGCTTTCTCAAGATGCTTAAGGGCATCATCTTTGTTTTCTGTTGAAACTGCGTACAAAAATCCTAGATTATAATGGGCATCGGCATTATCCTCATCCTGTCCGAGAATAAATAGAAATTCGCTTTCCGATTCTTTAAACAACTCCAAATTTGCAAGGACAATACCGTAGGATAGTCTGATTTCAAGATCATTCGGTGCCAGTTCGGCCGCTCGTTGAAGGTATGGCAATGCCAATTTTTCTTTACTCGATCGTTCGAGACTTTTTCCGAGCATGAAATAAACATCTGCCTCTTCGATACCTTGACGAATTGCTTTTTCATATAGTTTAGCCGCTTCTTCAAAACGCTCTTTATTATAATAAAGATTGGCCAGACCGTAATATGCTGTGCCAGCCTCCGCATCTAGTGTAATCGCCTTCTGAAAAAAAGGTTCTGCTCTTTCGGCATCCCCTAGTGAGGCGAATACATTCCCAAGATTAATATAACCGACCGCATTTTCAGGGTCCTTTTCAACCCCTTGCATAAATGATTCGACCGCTTTTTCATATTCACCTTTTTGTAGTGCAGCAATTCCAATCTCATTGTATTCCATAATTAAATTCTCCTTATCCAACGTAGTCAAGTTGTTTTCCATTTTTGAAAACAGTATCTATTGTTCCCCCGCCAAGACACTCTTCGCCGTCATAAAAAACAACAGCCTGTCCTGGAGTTATTGCACGAACCGGTTCTGCAAATCGGACGATTGCGTTACCGTCTTCAGTCAATTCAACGGTTACTTTTGTATCCGGCTGACGATAACGAAATTTTGCTGTACAACTGAACGTTTTCGACATTTTTCGCACTGTGGAAAAACTAATGTCGATTGCTGTCAAACTATCGGAATAAAGAGCATCATTGTGAAAGTTTTGACCGACCAGAAGAACGTTCGTTTTCAAGTCTTTCCCGATAACAAACCAAGGTTCCCCTGCCCCGCCAATACCAAGACCATGTCGCTGTCCGATTGTATAATACATTAGCCCATCATGACGCCCCATAGATACACCATCCATAGTTTTCATATCACCTGGTTGCGCAGGTAGATATTGTCCTAGGAATTCTTTGAAATTCCGTTCACCGATAAAACAAATACCAGTTGAATCTTTTTTCGTTGCCGTTGATAGGCCTGCTTCTACAGCTTTTTCACGCACCAAACTTTTGTCCATAGCGCCAATAGGAAACATGACTTTTTGCAATTGGTCCTGAGTAAGTTGATTCAAGAAATAGGTTTGGTCTTTATTTTCATCTTTTCCTCGTAGCATCGAAACGCCGCCATCTACTTCAACGACTTGTGCATAGTGCCCTGTTGCTAAATAATCTGCTCCAAGACTCATTGCATGTTCGAGAAAAGCCTTGAATTTAATTTCTTTGTTACACATTACGTCGGGATTTGGTGTTCGTCCCGCTTTATATTCTTCAAGGAAATACGTAAAGACTTTATCCCAATATTGTTTTTCGAAATTTACAGCGTAATAAGGGATTCCAATTTGATTGCAAACACTGATGACGTCTTCGTAGTCCTCGGTTGCGGTACAGACACCAAATTCGTCCGTGTCATCCCAGTTTTTCATAAAGATCCCGATTACTTCATAACCCTGTTCTTTTAATAGTAGTGCCGCAACAGATGAATCGACACCGCCAGACATACCGACAACGACACGTGTTTCTGCTGCTGATTTAGTTGTTATCATTCTATAAACATCCTTTGCTTTTCATTTCACAGACTTTTTCACAATACCAGCGGTTTTGTGCGCGGCTTCCTTAATGGATTCCTCGTTAAGACCAAGACCGAAACTGAACCGAACTGAATTTCGTAGTTTAGCGGAATTTTCACCATGCATTGCAGTAAGAACGTGCGATGGATCAATTGAGCCTGCAGTACATGCAGATCCGCTTGACACAGCAATCCCCGCCATGTCTAAATTGACGAGAAGTGATTCAATATCCGTTCCTGGGAAGCTTATATTCAAAATATGTGGAAGTTTGTCTATATTTTTTCCAGATACTTCATATACGATAGCTTGTTCGTCAAATATGTCCGTCATTATAGTTGTATAGTTAGTGTAATTTAAATTATTTTGTACCATCTCACGTTGTGCGATCGACACCGCTTTCGAAAAGGCAACAATTGCAGGAATATTTTCAGTACCAGCACGGCGTTTCCGTTCTTGCTCTCCCCCAAATATGAGCGGAGAAGTTTCAAGTCCTTTACGTTGATAGAGAAAACCTATCCCTTTTGGTCCATTTAATTTATGAGCAGTAACTGATAATAAATCAACGCCAAGTTCGTCAACATTAAGTGGAATGAGGCCGAACGCCTGTACAGCATCCGTATGGAATACAGCTTGATGACCTTTCAAAATCTCACCAATTTCACGAATCGGCTGAATTGTACCTACCTCATTATTTCCATACATAACCGTGACTAGAATCGTTCTATCAGTAATTGCATTTATAACTTGTTCCGTACTAATTCTCCCATTTTCATCAACTTCCAAATATGTCACCTCGAAACCCAGCAACTCAAGTTGTTTACATGGATTTAAAACGGCATGGTGTTCAATATTCGTCGTGATGATATGATTTCCTTTTTCCTTCATAGCCATTACAGTTCCGAAAACCGCAAAGTTATCCGCTTCAGTTCCGCCTGATGTGAAAATGATTTCCGACGGTTCTGCATTGATGGACTGTGCAAGTAATTTTCTTGCATCATCAAGCCATTTTCGAGATTCTCTGCCGTAACTGTGGATACTCGAAGGGTTTCCAAATACAGATTCAAGCATTTTTATATGAGTCGCGCTTACTTCCGGATGAACCGGTGTCGTCGCTGCATGGTCGAGATATATTGTTGTCATTATAAGACCCCTTTAAATGTAAAACATATAACTGTCTTGTTCATTTGCTTCACCGGATTTCATTAAATCTTCAATAGTCGTTGTGTCAAGTACACTGCGCACTGCTTCACCGATTCTTTTCCACAGTTCTTGCTGAGGGATGTCCGAACCCTCTAAACCTTCTACTAGCTGAATGGGCCCTTCCAAAATACGGATAACATCTCCAGCCGTAATTTCAGCAGGTGATCTAGCAAGCATATAGCCGCCATATGCACCGCGTACACTTTTAACTATTCCACTATTGCGTAGCGGTGGAATCAGCTGTTCAAGATAGGCTTCAGACAACTTCTGTTCTTCGGCAATTTTCCGAAGCGGTACAGGACCTTCCCCGTACTTAGCCCCCAATTCAACAACGATTGTCAGTCCATATCGCCCTTTTGTAGAAATTTTCATATATATCCCGTCCTTTTTTACGATTGCTTCAAAATATTATAGCATATGTGGCCTGTCGGCTTCCTTAAAATGATTTACGTTTGTCTAACGTGTATAATAGAGGAACAGATGTACTGAGGAGTGGTTATTTTGAACAACGAGCCATTGGCGTTTCGCATGCGACCGAACAATATAGATGAGATTGCAGGACAGAAAGAAATTATAGGTGAAAAAACAGCATTATACCGTATGATTAAAAACGGTCACGTTCCTTCGATGCTATTGTACGGTGAACCCGGAATCGGTAAGACATCACTCGCCCATGCAATTGCAGGTACAAGCAACCTTCCTTTCATCGCCATGAATGCGACCGTTTCAGGTAAGAAAGATGTAGAAGAAGTTGTTGCAGAATCGCGCATCACCGGGAAAGTGTTGTTATTCCTTGATGAAATACATCGTTTTAACAAATTACAACAAGATACATTACTGCCTCATGTTGAAAACGGGGCAATTGTTTTAATAGGAGCAACGACTGAAAATCCATATCATGACGTCAATCCAGCAATTCGATCCAGGTGTGGTGAAATTCGTCAATTGGCGCGGTTGGAACCGACTGATTTATTAGTAGTTCTTCGTAGAGCGCTAACAGATGAAGAGCGCGGACTTGGAAAAATGGCAATCGATATATCGGAAGACCAACTGATTTTAATATCTGAAGGTGTTAACGGTGATGCGCGAAAAGCGTTAACCGTTCTCGAATCGGCTGTTTCGGCTAGTGATAGTGTAGACGGAAAAACAATTATTGAAGACTGGCTACTTGAAAATTTACTTGGTCGAATCGGTTTGTTCGGTGATAAAAAAGGTTCTCATTTTTATAATCTTTTATCGGCACTTCAAAAGGCAGTTCGAGGCAGCGATGTCGATGCCGCCATCTATTATCTTGCTAATCTGCTAGAGACCGGAGATTTGACAGCCGTCTCTAGACGTTTGCTCGTTATGGCCTATGAAGATATCGGACTCGCCTCACCATCCGTTGGTCCGCACGTCCTTGCGGCAACAGATGCAGCCATGAGGCTAGGTATGCCAGAAGCTCGCATTCCTTTAGCGAATGCTGTCATCGAAATGTGTTTGTCTTCGAAATCGAATTCAGCTTATAAAGCATTTGATGCAGCTGTCAAGGCCATCAACGAAGGCAAAACTGGGGATATTCCATTACATTTACGAGATACCCATTATGCTGGCGCGGAAAAACTCGGACATACAGGTTATAAATATCCACATGACACGCCTCTCGGTTCTTTCGGTGGCTGGACAAATCAGCAATACTTACCAGAGAAATTAAAAAGTACTGAATTTTACAAACCCGTTCTAGCGGGGGAAGAGAAGAAGTTGGCTGCAATTTACAAGAAGTTAAAAGAGTTTCAAAAGAAAAAGTAATTCAACAATTCAAAACCCTCCTAGCTGTCTCTTTAGGAGGGTTTTGAATAATTGAACATTATTGTGCTACAGCATCCTGAACTGCGGTCGGAATTTTCGCTTCTACACCGCTGCATCCAGTCAATATGAGTGCAACTAATCCAAAAACTAGTAACCTTAATACTTTATCCACACAGTAACATCCTTTCTGCAAAACCTAGTTCATTGTTTACTTAAGTAATTTTACCATAACACATTATAACCCTTGTACTATTTTCGTTACAACCAAAAAGGAACCGCATGAAAATGAATACTCTCACGCGGTTGTCCTATTATACTTTATCTTTTACTCTTTGAATAGGAATGTCTGAAACAATATCGTTAATGACCCAACTTGCGCTGATCAACCCAGCAACTGAAGGAACAAATGCATTTGATGAGGGCGGCATTTTCGCTTTTCGAATCGAAGCTTCCGGCTTGCCAACTGTATCGACCACGTCTTCTCTCACGACAATTGGACTTTCATCAGAAAACACAACCGGCACTCCTTTATGGATGCCCTCTTTCCTTAATCTGAGACGAATTACCTTGGCAACTGGATCCGTATTTGTTTTTGATATGTCCGTAATTTGCAAGCGGGTCGGGTCAGTCTTATTCGCGACCCCCATGCATGAAATAATTTTCACATCACGCGCAATACATTCTTTTATTAAATGAATTTTAAAGCTGATTGTGTCAGATGCATCGATTACATAATCGGGTTTGTAGCTGAAAAATTCTTCAGCTGTTTCCTCCGTATAAAACATATGTAATGAAATAACTTCACAATCTTTGTTAATATCAGCAATACGTTCTTTCATCACTTCTGATTTTGAACGACCGACTGTTGATAAATAAGCAACCAGTTGCCTATTAATATTCGTTACGTCAATATCGTCCTTGTCGACTAGAATAATTCGCCCAATTCCGCTCCTGGCACATGCTTCCGCGGCAAAAGAACCGACTCCCCCAATCCCAAGCACAGCGACTGTCATATTACGCATTCGATCTACACCCTCAGTACCAATTGCCAATTCGTTTCGTGAAAATTGATGCAACAAGAAAAATTCCGCCCTTCTATCTACTAAATTTACAATTTTCCCAATAAAAAACCCCTCAGCACATACGTCAGAGGGGTTTATGATCATGTAAGGAACGAATCCCGATTGTGCCGTCTTTGTAGTATCGCTTTGAACCCGCACTCAGCAGGTGGGTGTCCTATCCGATTCCTTTGACGTCCCGTTGAAGGGCATGTCATTCTAATCGAAATACGGACTCCCGACGAAAAAATGTTCGGTCAAAACTGATTGGCAAATAACGAACACTTCAGGATTCGTATTACATGTATAATATCATAGATTTTATATCATTTCAATCTTTTTTAATACTAGATTTAATCATTTTTCAACATTTCTGATTATTACTTCTTTTTCGTTAATATCTGAATACCGAGTTCTGTGAGCTGCGCATCGTCAACGCTATCAGGTGCAGAGGTTAACAAGCAACTTGCACTCGCTGTTTTCGGAAATGCAATTGTATCCCGTAAGTTTGTAGAACCTGATAGTAACATAACAATTCGGTCGAGGCCGAATGCAATACCGCCATGTGGAGGTGTTCCATAATCAAATGCATCCAATAAGAATCCAAACTGTTCATTTGCCCGCTCTTCAGTGAATCCAAGTGCTTTAAACATTTTTTCCTGTACATCTCTTTTGTAAATTCTTAGCGATCCGCCGCCAAGTTCGTAGCCATTCAAAACGAGATCATAGGCTTGTGCTTTAACCGTTTCAGGACTGGATACCAATTCTTCCACATCTGCTGGCATCGTGAACGGATGGTGAGCTGCATAATAGCGGCCATCTTCCTCATTATATTCAAACAAAGGCCATTCTGTTACCCAAAGGAAATTAAACTTTGATTCGTCGATTAAGCCGCGGTCTTTGCCAAGTTTGGATCTTAAAGCACCAAGCGCCTCAGCAACAACTTTTTTTCTATCTGCAACGAATAACAATAAATCGCCTGCTTCAGCGTCTGCTGCAAATTTAAGTGAATCAATCGCATCTCCTTCAAAAAACTTCGCAATAGGGCCTTTAAATCCTTCTTCATCAACTTTTAACCAAGCAAGACCTTTTGCACCGTAAACCGCTGCATATTCTCCAAGTGCATCGATGTCTTTTCGTGAGTAATCTTCAGCTGCCCCTTTTACGTTAATGAGTTTGACTTGTCCGCCCGACTCGATTGCGCTAGCAAAGACCTTGAAAGATGTATCTTTCACTACGTCTGTTACATCTGTCAATTCCAAAGCAAATCTCGTATCCGGTTTATCTGAACCAAAACGTGCCATCGCTTCGTCATAAGGGAGACGCTTGAATGGAATCTGGACATCAATGCCTTTAACTTTTTTCATAATTTTTTGCATTAACCGCTCATTCAATTCAATAATTTCTTCTATTGACATGAAACTCATTTCCATATCAATTTGAGTAAATTCCGGCTGGCGGTCGGCACGGAGGTCTTCATCACGGAAACAACGGGCAATCTGGTAATAGCGGTCGAACCCTGATACCATCAGCATCTGTTTGAACAGCTGTGGTGATTGAGGAAGTGCGTAAAATTCCCCTTCATGCACCCGGCTTGGCACAAGATAATCCCGTGCACCTTCTGGAGTGGACTTCGTCAAAATTGGTGTCTCCACTTCCAAAAACCCTTCATCGTCTAGGAAGTTTCGAACCGTTTTAGTAATATCTGAGCGCATTTTGAATGTCTTCGCAAGTTTCGGACGACGTAAATCAAGGTACCTGTACTTTAATCTAAGTTCTTCGCTAACATCCGTATCATCTTCAATCATGAATGGTGGGTTTTTTGCTTCATTCACAATTTTTAATTCAGTAACTTGAATTTCAATAGACCCTGTTATTATGTTAGGATTTTTTTGACCTTCTTGGCGCTCAATTACTAACCCAGTAAGTTCAATTACAAATTCATTACGCAGTTTGTCTGCCATTATGATTGCTTCACTTGAAAATTCAGGGTTAAAAACCGCCTGAACGATTCCTGAGCGATCTCGTACATCAACAAAAATCAACCCTCCAAGGTCTCTTCTCTTTTGAACCCATCCTTGTAATGTTACCTCTTTTCCAATTACCTCTTCTGTTAAATCATTGCAATAATGTGACCGTTGCATTGCATTCATCCGCCTCTCTTTATACATTCAATGTTTCTTTAATTTTTTGAACCAATTCTGCAACTGGTACTTTTACTTGTGCACCGTCTTCCATCTTCTTCAATATAGCAACACCTTCTGTCACTTCATCTTCACCTATGAGCACAACCATTCTTGCACTAAGCCGATCGGCTGATTTCATTTGCGCTTTCATTTTACGATCCATATAGTCCATATCAGACCGTATGCCTGCCGCTCTTAGTTCACCTAACAATTTAAAGGCGGGATGACGAGCTGTTTCACCGAGTGTAACGATGTAAACGTCAAGCACCGGTTCCTCATTAAACACTTTGCCTTCCGCAGCCATCGCAAGAAGCAATCGTTCGATACTCATTGCAAACCCAATACCGGGAGCAGATGGGCCACCAATTTCTTCTGCAAGTCCATTGTAGCGTCCGCCACCGCAGAGCGTCGTAATTGCTCCAAAACCTTCAGATGTGCTCATTATTTCAAAAGCCGTATGGTTATAATAATCAAGACCACGTACAAGATTTGCATCGACTTCATAAGCAATTCCTGCATTGTCCAGATACGTTTTCACTTCATCGAAGTAATGTTTTGATGTTTCATTTAAATAGTCGGCTAAAGAAGGTGCCGTAGCAATTAATGGATGATTGCTATCGACTTTACAATCTAAAATGCGTAATGGATTCTTTTCTAATCGCGATTGGCAATCAGAGCAGAACTCACCGATATGCGGATTAAAATGCGCTATGAGGGCTTCACGGTGTGAAGTTCTGCATTCTGTATCACCGAGCGAGTTAATGACGAGTTTCAATTTAGTCAGCCCAACACGTCTATAAACGTCCATAGCTAAACCAATTACCTCCGCATCAATTGCTGGATCTGCACTGCCTATGGCTTCCGCACCAAACTGGACGAACTGACGATAACGTCCCGCTTGCTGACGTTCGTAACGGAACATCGGACCCGTATAGAAAAGTTTCACAGGTTGGTCAGGGTTACCGAACATTTTATGCTCAACAAAGGAGCGGACGACTGCTGCTGTCCCTTCCGGCCGTAACGTCATTGAGCGATTGCCTTTATCCATAAATGTGTACATCTCTTTTTGAACTACATCTGTCGTTTCACCTACAAGACGTTGAAAAAGTTCCGTTTGTTCAAATATCGGTGTCCGGATTTCTTTGTAACGATAGACATCACAAACTTCGTTGATGATTTTTTCCGCTTGCTGCCATTTCCATGTTTCAGACGGTAAAATATCTTGGGTTCCTCTTGGCACTTTGAAATTCATACAATTTCCCCCTTCTAATGAAAAACGTAGGGTGCCTTTCAGATGCGTCGGACTACCCCGAGCTTCTGGCACCGAAGATTGGATATGGATTTGAGAAACAAAAAAAAGACCCCCATCCCTTGCATACGCAAGGGACGAGAGCCTTTATAGCTTCCGCGGTTCCACCCAAATTGACGCAAAGTTGCGCCCACTTTAAATCCGGATAACGGCCGGTTCCGTCTGTACCTACTGAAAACGAGTTCGTTCAGCACAGAGCCTCGATGGTGTTATTCATTGTAAATTCCTGTAGGGTGGATTTCAGCCACGTCCGCCCCTCTCTAGTCAGTCAATTATACAAATACTTTCCATGTCTTCGGTAAAATTATTCTTAGTAGTATCATGTGATTTAAATTGTGAATTAAACATCATCTTAAAGTTTCTGCACCATATAGTCAACCTTTTTCGTTTAATTGTAGTTTTTTCGAGTGTAAACTTCTACAATAGAATATAGGGAGGATGATAATTTGTCTAAAGCAAGCAAATGTTTGATAGCATTCATACTTTTATTCAGCGTATTTCAAGACATTCCAACGACTTATGCCGAAACTGAATCTGTAGTAGTCGATGCAAAATCGCTTCACATCCGCTCAGGGCCCGGACTTACATATTCTGTGACGGGTTCATTGAACAAGGGTGAGCCAGTTTATGTTTTATCCACATCGGGAGATTGGTATGAAATTCAACATGGCACAAGTACAGGGTGGATAGCTTCTTGGCTGACAGTCTCAGCAAATCAATCTAGCGGGACAAGTACTGTAGTCGTTTCACGTGTCGACCAGTTAAATATGAGGTCTAGTCCATCCATTGGGTCTGCAGTACTAGAACGTCTTGCTGCAGGAGATGAAGCGATTATGACTGGTAGCGATGGCGAGTGGGCTTCTATTACATTTAACGGAATTAGCGGTTGGGTACATACGGACTACATTACAGAAGTGATTGACCAAACGACAACAGCTGCACCTGTAGAACAGACTTCATCACCTGAATTGTTTACCGTTTCGGTTGGTGCGCTCAATGTAAGAAAGAATGCGGATCTATCTTCTAAACGTGTTGGCCTTATTCATGAAGGTGAGTCATTTGCAATTAAAGAGGTCAATGGAAATTGGGTACGAATTTTACTTAAAGATGATCAACAAGGCTGGGTGTATTCATTCCACGGTACATTATCTTCTAATGCCAAACAAATATCCGATGAGAATGACTTAGGAAAAGTGACCATTCTTTCTAATGGGACCAATATCCGTCAAGATGCGACGACATCATCACAAATTGCCACACGAGCAGATGCAGGAGAAAAGTTTTCAATTCGAAAAGTAGAGGGAGACTGGTATGAGATTTCTCTACCGACTGGAGAATCTGCTTTTGTAGCAAAATGGGTTGTTTCAACAGACGTTGAATCATCCTCAATAGAACCCGTAATGAAAGAAACGAAGGCACGTGTTCCAGGTACGTTAAAGGGTGTAACGATTGTCATTGATCCAGGCCATGGCGGTAACGACCGGGGGACTACAGGTACACGTGGGACAGACGAAAAGGATATTACAATACTCACGTCCGATCTCCTTGCAGCCAAGTTAAAAGCGGCTGGCGCGAAAGTTGTAACCACACGTGAGACGGACACATATGTATCATTACGAAAACGTGTCGCCGTGAGCAGTCAGTATAATGCAGACGCTTTTATTAGTCTGCATTATGACGCGAATCCCGACCCCAGTATTGCAGGTTTCACAACGTACTACACACATTCACATCAGCAAGCACTTGCTCACGCGGTCAATGAAGGACTTGCCTCTTCAGTAAACCTGCGAGACCGGGGATCACAACCAGGAGATTTCCTAGTTCTCCGTGAAAATAGGCAAAATGCTATTTTGATAGAACTTGGTTTTCTATCAAATTCAGCAGAGGAACGGACAGTTACGAGTGATATGTTCCGTGAACAGGCAACGCACGGAATCTACAAAGGACTACTGGACTACTTTAATGGAAATTAAGTAAAAAACGGTAATAGCCGGTACACTGATGAAAAACCTGCATGGTAAAATGCAACATGTTATAAATGTATTAGAATACTAAACATAGAAAAAGGACTTTCCTCAACCAGGAAAGTCCTTTTTCTATGTTATTTCGAATCAATAATAAGCGTTACTGGACCATTGTTAACAAGTTCGACATCCATCATTTCTCCAAATACACCTGTCTGAACGACTAGACCCTCTTCTGCTATTTTGCGATTAAAGTATTCCCATAGCGGTTTTGCCTGGTCCGGTCTTGCTGCATCAGTAAAACTTGGACGGCGTCCTTTTTTCACATTCGCAAACAAAGTAAATTGGGATATCGATAGAATATCTCCGCCCACTTCAAGTATAGAATGATTCATCTTACCTTCGCCGTCTTCCCATAAACGCAGTTCTGCGATTTTCTTCGCCAGATAATCGGCGTCCTGTTCAGTGTCCGAATGGGTTACGCCTACTAGGAGGACATAACCCTTTTCGATTGAACCCGTCGTCTCACCGTTGACACGGACAGTGGCTGGACCCGATCTCTGCAGCGTGATTCTCATGTATTACACCTTCCAATCAATTAATGACACGTTGCACGGAATAGATATCACGAATTTGTTTGATCCGATCTACGATTCTTTGCAAATGTGTGATATCAGTAATTTTAATCGTCATATGAATTCGAGCGATCTTGTCACGGTCTGCTTTGCCACTCACAGCTACCATGGGTGTTTTCGTATCAGCAACAACCATCATGACCTCATTTAACAGACCTTGCCGATCAAATGCCGACACTTCGATATCAACCAAAAACTCTTTCCTTGTGTTAGAAGGTCCAACTGCCCATTCAACATCGATAATTCGGTCATTATCATTATCATCAACAATGATATTTGGGCAGTCACCACGGTGAACAGAAACGCCTCGGCCTTTTGTGATAAAGCCTACAATTCCATCGCCCGGTACTGGGTTACAACACTTTGAAAGCCTGATCAGCAAATTATCTATGCCTTTAACAATAACACCTGACTCAGTCATTTTTTCAGGTTGTGGTGTTTTCATATCTGAAACGATTTTATCTATTGTGTCTTGTTGTTCTCGTACTTTTCGTAATTTTTCTGCTAGCCGATTGACAACTTGCTGAGCAGTAATACCGTTGAATCCCACGGCCCCATACATGTCCTCTTCAGAAGTAAAACTAAATTTCTCAATTGTACGTTTTATATTTTCTATCGAAAGCACTTCTTTTAAATCGTACTCTTGCGATTTAATTTCCTTTTCAATCATTTCCCGACCTTTTAGGATATTTTCTTCCCGAAGTTGTTTTTTGAAAAACTGTCGTATTTTATTTTTCGCTTGAGAGGTATTTGCGATTTTTAACCAATCACGACTTGGTCCAAATGATTGTTTCGAAGTTAAAATCTCGATGATATCACCCGTAAACAATTCAGCATCCAGAGGCACCATTTTGCCGTTAACTTTCGCACCAATTGTCCGATTCCCAATTTCAGAATGGACGCGATAAGCAAAATCAATCGGGACTGACCCTGCAGGTAGTTCTATTACATCCCCATCAGGCGTAAATACATAAACCATATCCGAGAACAAATCGAATTTTAACGACTCCATGAATTCCTCGGCGTTAGAAGATTCGTTTTGAAATTCAAGTATTTCTCTAAACCAAGTCAATTTCGAATCAATATCACTTGGATGATCAGTCAGCGATTTTCCTTCTTTATATGCCCAGTGAGCAGCGACACCGAATTCGGCAATTTTATGCATCTCTTCGGTCCGGATTTGTACTTCGAGCGGGTCACCTGCAGGACCTACAACAGTCGTATGCAGTGACTGATATAAATTTTGCTTAGGCATCGCAATGTAGTCTTTGAACCTCCCAGGCATGGGTTTCCATAGCGTATGGATAATACCAAGCACAGCGTAACAATCTTTAATACTTGAAACTAGAATTCTCACTGCCAACAGATCATAAATTTCGTTAAATTCTTTCTTCTGAACGACCATCTTCCGGTAGATGGAATAGAGATGCTTGGGACGGCCCGATAAATCTGCATCAATTTCCATTTCTCCGATTTCCAACTTAACCTGTTCCATTACGTTTGCTAAATAGTTTTCTCGTTCTACGCGTTTGCGTTTCATCATATTGACGATTCGATAATATTGTTGTGGATTTAAGTAGCGCAATGCTGTATCTTCCAATTCCCACTTAATGGCTGAGATTCCAAGGCGATGCGCAAGTGGTGCAAATATTTCCAAAGTTTCAGCCGCAACCCGACGCTGCTTTTCTTCAGGTACATGTTTCAGTGTTCTCATATTATGAAGACGGTCCGCCAACTTAATGAGAATGACACGAATATCTTGTGCCATCGCTACAAACATCTTCCGGTGGTTTTCCGCTTGTTTTTCTTCTTTAGATTTATATTGTAATTTTTCAAGTTTCGTTACACCGTCGACAAGCATTGCTACTTCTTCGCCAAAATCACGAATAATATCTTCCCTGCTTACATTTGTATCTTCTACAACATCATGAAGAAATCCGGCTGCAACTGTCGAAGGGTCCATTTGCAATTCGGCAAGAATACCCGCAACTTGAACAGGATGAATAATATACGCTTCACCTGAACTCCTATGCTGGCCCTCGTGCGAAGTCTTTGCTGCCTCATATGCCTTTTTGACGAACGAAACGTGTTCTTCATTCATATAGGAGGCGACGAGGGAGAATATTTCTTCCGCCGTCATGTCACGATTTTTCGCCATATTATTACCCCTTCCGACCTTATCCGCAAAAATGATAGTATTCCTATTGTATGTATAAACCTATGCATATGTAAAGGGTTGTGATATAAAGATATAAAAAAATCCCCCGCCAGTCGTGCGGAGGAATGTTTTTAATAGGTGATCAAAGAACGCATACTGTAACCTTGTAACCTTTCACGGCCGTCTAGATAAGATAACTCTATGATAAAGGCACAACCTGCAACGACTCCTCCAAGCTTTTCAACAAGTTCAACAGTTGCACCAACTGTGCCGCCTGTTGCAAGAAGATCGTCAACTATCAATACACGTTGGCCAGGTTTTATGGCGTCTTTATGTATCGTTAAGGTGTCTTTTCCATATTCGAGATCATATTCGACTTCAATCGTTTCCCTAGGCAACTTTCCAGGTTTACGAACTGGCGCAAAGCCTACTTCTAATGCATAAGCCACTGGACAACCGATGATGAATCCCCGTGCTTCAGGACCGACAATAATGTCTGTTTCGACTTCTTTCGCAAATTTGACGATTTCATCCGTTGCGAATTTATAAGCCTGACCATTATCCATGATTGTTGAAATATCCTTAAAGCTAATTCCCTTTTTAGGATAGTCCGGTACAATCGTTACATATTCTTTCAAATCCATTATTGTTCCTCCCTGTCGACAGTTCCATTTCGCACAGTATCGAACCATTTTTTCAATTCCGAATAAGGCGCGAACAGCAGTCTTTTTTCTAGCTCAATCTGACGCTCACGCTCTTTGTAAGATGGCGCATCGGTCAAATCCCGTTTGCCAACCGTCTCCATGACGGAAGCAAGACCATCCTCAATCTTAACAAATCCTAGCTCAGAAAACACCTTTGACATAAAATAAACCGAATCTTTTTTCCACGCTTTGTGTTTTGTAAGCTGTTCACCATTATTTACGATATCGAATTTCTCGCGTTTTTTCAAAAAACTGTAATACCACCCAAATTGCTCACGGCTTGGTAAACCATCAAAATACCTAGATTCAGGCGCGTGAAAATGTGCATAGATTCGATCCGGATTGACCGAAACAATAAGGTTTTCTAGCTGAATTGCTTCGTCTGGAATATCAAGTAATACCAGATTCTCTGCCTTTTCAATCGTTTCATGCCCGAGGAGAGTAATTGGTATCCCTTTCATGGACGACTGAAAATGAATCACTGTTTGTTTATGGAATGCAGCAAAAAATGTATCCTTGAGAGGAATAGTAGGAAGCCACCTAGCCGCTTCGCGCACGCCGCGCAAGTCGAATAATTGCCATTCATCAGATTTGATATCCCCGATTAATAGTTGTGGCTTTTTATTCCCATTCCATTCATTCACCTGTAAATCACCTGTAACCGATAGTTTAACGCCTGGCGTCAGCTGATCGGCAATATGACCGAGCCCAAATCCGATGGCATCCAGTGAAAGATTACTTTCGGCCAATTCAAGTTTCATATGGTTTTTTGCCGCTCCGATTTTCCTTACCGTTTTGGCAGTTAAATCTTCAAGCATATAGACAGGTTTTTCAAATCCCATGCCAAATGGACGAAGCAGTTCCAAGGATTCTAGAACACTAACATCGATTTCACTTAGCGAAAGCGGTACATCGATTCGCACTCCTGGAATAAGCATTTCTCCTGTTAGCACAAGCTCAGCTTGCTTGTTGAGATTTTCGCGTAGCGTATCAACATCTTTGCTAGCTAAAGACATGCCGGCCGCCATTTGATGACCTCCAAAATGAGGAAGAAGGTGGGCATTTTTCGAGAGCTCTACAAACATGTCAAACCCCGCGATACTTCTCGCAGATCCTTTCGCAATTCCTGAATCCGTGTCAAGAGACAAGACGATAGAAGGGCGATAATACTTTTCCGTCAAGCGTGAAGCTACAATCCCGACAACACCTGAATTCCATCCTTCTCCGCAAATGACGAATACGTGCGGCATTGTCTCGCCGTACATCTTCACAATCATTTCCTCTGCTTCAACAGCTATTTCTGAAACAATCGCTTGTCGTTCTTTGTTGAGCGAATCGAGTTCATTTGCTAATGCTGAAGCGACTGCAGCATCTTCTGTTTTCAATAGGTCCACTGCTGGAGAAGCATCTCCTAGACGCCCTGCTGCATTCAGGCGGGGTCCAATCATAAATCCAATTGACTCCTCTGAAAGTGATGCTTGTTCAGTGCCTGCAACTCGTGTGAGCGCCTGGATTGCGGGACGCTTTGACACACGCATTTGTCTGATACCCTCTTTAACAAAATACCTGTTTTCTCCGTGAAGCGGAACCAAGTCTGCAACTGTACCAATTGCGACTAGTTCAATTAAATCCTGTGGTACTTCTCCGAGTAAAGCACATGCCAATTTAAACGCTACTCCAACACCTGCAAGTTCGCCAAACGGGTATGCGCCATCGGGATGCCGTGGATGAATGATTACATCTGCTGCAGGCATCACCTCACCTATTTCGTGGTGATCCGTAATAATAATGTCTATGCCTAGCGATTTTGCATAGGCAATCTCTTCCACTCCAGAAATCCCGTTATCAACCGTAATAATTAGAGAAGCTCCTATTTCATAAAGCTCGAGGAATAAATCTTTATTTGGCCCGTAACCATGTTCAAAGCGATCAGGTATTGCAAAGAACACATCTGCCTTCAGCCGCTCCAATGCAGTTGTTAAAACAGTAACACTTGTCACACCATCGGCGTCATAATCCCCGTACACTGCTATTTTTTTGTTTGCAGCAATAGCTGTTTTTATCAGCGAGACTGCTTTGTCCATATCGTGAAATAAGAAAGGATCGTGCATACTGGATGCATCCATATGTAAAAAGGCTTTCGCTTCTTCTGAATTTCCTAATCCTCGTGAAGCTAATATTTTTGCCTGGACAGAAGATAAACCAAGATCATTCATCAACGAAGTTACCTGTTGTTCGTCCGGCCGTTCCACTTTCCACCTTTTCATTGATTCAATCAAAATCTCTCACATCCTCAGTTTCATTATAGCGGATGCGCTTCTACTCTAAAAGAAAAGACTATTTTAAACAGAAAGAAGAGCATCTATCGAGGTAAGGATACCAGGATGATGCTCCAATTCCAGATTTTTTAGTCCATTCTACATTTCCTTGCTGGATGGCAGTGCAGTATACTTTTGCAGTTCTGCTATTTCGTTCTGTTGTGTTGCAATCGTTAATTCTTTCAAAGTCATTTCTTTCTGAAGGACTTTAATGCGTCGAGTTGATTGAAACGAGAGAAACATCGCGAATAGTCCGCTGACCGCAGCACCTAGGAGAGCTGAGCAGAGAATGACAAGGACGAGTGGCCATTGTGCGACTCCAAAAACATAATTAACCGGAACTGCATCTACGTTGAAAACAGCAAAAACAGCAATAATAATGGCAAATAAAAGACCTAGAAGCAAGTTCCATTGAAACTTCATAGGACAGTTCTCCTTTCATGAAAAAATATCAATTACGCCTCGGCGTAATTGCGTCCAGATTTTGAATCGAGCTTGCTCGATTGACTCCTTTCAAAATCTGTGACATCCGCCGGAGGCTTTATCTTTTTTCAGCAGGCGTTTGGACACCCGCTGAACAGGAAAATAAAACCGCGTTCATCTCCTACCTCTGGAGGTGAGAATCTTCTGCTGAATAAAGATAAAAACAGGGTATACAGTTGAGTGTATACCCTGTTCCATGATTATCTGAAACTTTACATTGTATTATTTATACGACAGGTTCGTCTGAGCCCCATTTTTTCTTTGTATCCTCAACTTTAATGGCGCCTTTTTTTCTCATTTCACGCTTTTTCAGGTCAAACCAGATTTGAGCGGAGATGAAAATCGACGAATAAGTTCCTGCAAACAATCCAATCAGAAGTGCGATTGAGAAAGTCCGAATCGATTCTGCACCGAATAGCATAAGTGCTACTACAACAAAGACGACTGTGAGTACCGTATTAACAGAACGTCCAAGCGTCTGGCGCAATGATCTGTTTACGATATCCGCAAGTTCTGCTACATCATCGATGCGTCCGCGGTGGTTGATATTTTCTCGGATTCTGTCAAATGTCACAATCGTGTCATTGATGGAGTATCCGACAATGGTCAACACTGCGGCGATGAAGGTGATGTCGACTTCTAGGCGCAGAATACTGATCACAGCTACCATGAAGAAAACATCATGGAAAAGACCGATTATGGTCGCGACCCCCATACGCCATTCGAAACGAAATGCAACGTAAATGACGATACCAAGCATAGCAATAAGCAACGATGTTATTGCATTTTTCACGAGTTCCTTACCGACTGTGTCTGAAACCGTCGAGATATTCGGTTCAGAACCAAATTCGGCGGCAAGATCCACTTTTAGCTTGTTGACTTCTTCTTGATTAAACTCATCTTTGTAACGCATAACACCCATATTTCCTGTATCACCGGAAATGACGATATCATCTGTTGGGTGTCCGATTTCATCCAAATACGAAGATATTTCTTCAGTCTTCAAGGGGTGGTCAGCAAGTACTTCAACGCGCGTCCCACTTGAGAAATCAATTCCAAGATTCAACTTGAAGATACCTAGCACAACTGCACCGCTAATTAACAATACGGCAGAAATAGCATAAAACTTTTTACGTGTTTGGACAAAATCGAATCGGTCAAATTTCGTCGTAAGATCCAATGTTTCAATTTGTTCTTCAGGTGCATGAACCTTATTTTTCGAAATACCGAACAATGCTGTTTTGCCATCAAATACGCCACTATTGACTAATAGCCCTAAGAATATGCGTGATCCCCATACTGCTGTTAAGAAGCTGGTTAGTATACTGATGATAAGGATTAGCGCGAAACCTTTTACAGAGCTCGTCCCGAGATAGAACAGGACTAATGCTGCAATAATGGTCGTAATATTTGCATCAAGAATGGCTGAGAATGATGATTTTGCACCCGCCATGAACGAGGTCTTGATGGATTTCCCAACACGCAATTCCTCACGTATTCTTTCATACATTAAGATATTTGCATCTACGGCCATTCCGACCCCGAGCATAAGTGCCGCAATTCCCGGCAAAGTCAGTACACCATTAATAAGTGTGAAGACAAGCAATATGATGAAAATATAAATCGTTAATGTAATAACTGCCACTAAACCAGGCAAACGGTAATAAACAAGCATGAAAATAAAGATAAGTGAGATACCAATAATTCCAGCAAAAATCGTCTTGTTGAGTGCCTGTTCACCGAACTGTGCACCGACCGAAGTAGAATATACCTCTTCAAGATGTACAGGCAATGCTCCTGCGTTTAAAATTCCCGCAAGGTTTTTCGTTTCTTCCACGGTGAATGATCCAGATATTTCAACGTCTGAAGAATTAATTGGACTCTGTACATAAGGTGCAGATACGAATTTCGGCTTCTCTTTTGTGACTTCCTCTTTAAAAGAATCTTCGCCTTCTACGAAATCTAGCCAAATTACCATTACGTTTTCCGGCTTTTTCTGTGCAATCTTCGTCGTGACTTCACCGAACTTAATCGGTGATTTCATTTCAAGTGTAACAACTGGATTGTTGGTTTCCCCAAAATTCGCTTTGGCTTTTCCTTCCTTCAAGTCGTTACCGTCAAGAAGAAGATTGTCATCCGCATCCCTGAAAGTTAGATTCGCCTGCGTTGACAGGAGTTCCCGTGCAGATTCCTGATCTTCAACCCCTGCAAGCTGAACGCGAATACGATTATTCGATTCAATTTGAATACTTGGTTCACTAACTCCGAGTACGTCTATCCTGTTCGAAAGCGCATTCGCAGTATCTTTAACCATTTCTTCAGTTATTGGCTTCCCATCTTCCTTCAATGGTTCAACTTGATAAAGAACTTCAAAACCACCCTGTAAATCAAGGCCCAATTTTACATCTTTCACTATCGGACTAGTAGTCGTTCCAATCGTCAAGCCAAAAAAGACGACTAATAATAGAAAGGCTACAATCCGTCCTCTTCTTTTCATAATCCCATTTCCCCCTCTAAGTATGGAGTGCAGCTGTACTCATTCTACCTATGTACATACTCCGAGAATAGCTACAGCGCCTATGCAACAACTAGGCGCTGTAGACTAACCAATTAAATATATAATATATCTATTATGAAACACGGCCAATCATGTGTCAAATGGTCGAATAGTAGTATTATAACTTCTTTTTCGATTTGTGTGGTGTAAGAAGTATTTGTAGTTCGTCACTGTTCAAACCTGAAAACCAGTTTGAACCGCGTTGTTCTTCGATCTGAGTATACGTCATAAACTCAGCAGGTGAGATTTTTAGGATCCCATTCGCAATTTCATGCAATCCCATTTTCTCTATATCATTCTTACGCCATTTTTTTTTGACACAAAACGTCCAAATATCCGCATCAGTTACTGTCGTGTACCCATACAGATGAAACTCAGTCTTTTTACTTTCTATTGCAGGTAGCATGTGATCAAATAGTTGTCTGAATTGTATAGTCACTTTCCCCATTCCTCTCCTGGGCAGTCGTAAGGATGTATAATTCCGCATACGTTTGTGTATGATATACCGTTTTAACGATTTTTTGAATGCCTTCTTTAGGGGTTTTATCTTCTATATTCTAACTCATTGTACCTATATATACACGCGTTTTCGTTAGTAAGTTAGATTTAAAAAATAAAATAAAAACACCGTCCTGTTTTGAACGATGTTTTTACATGAATTCTCTTTTAGAAAACGATAATTATTGACTATTGTCTTCCTGTTGCTCTGTAGGTTCTTCAGATGGGTCCGGCTCATCTTCATCCACACCGTTGCAGCCGAACAAAAGCCCTGCTGATAAAATAACTGACATTAGTGCAAAACTTTGTTTTTGCTTCATCTTAATCCCTCCAATCTGTATCTACTTTTGTTACTATTTCCTGCTTCTAGAAAAGTATTCATACAACGTCAAAAATCTTTTTTCGTTCTATTAATATTTCAATCGGTTCACATTGCAACGAGTCAATGAAAATATGTCCTTCAGTTTACGCATATAAGTAGGTTACCGACAGGGATGGTAGCTTGCTGAATCTTTAATCTAATATGTATATTATTTTACAGCATAAAAACATTGATATGACAGTATTTAATGGATGGATTTCTACATATGTTTGAGGTATACGAAATGACTGGAATTAAGAAGGAGTTGCTTACATTGTCTTCATTCATCCGTGGAACTGTCGTTCTGATGGTTGCCGTATTTCTAACTAAGCTTTTAGGATTTGTTTTCCGGATCCAATTTATGCGGATTGCCGGTGAAGAGGCCGTGGGTGTTTACATGACAGCTTACCCCGCTTTCATCTTCTTTCTATCGCTCGTCCAGTTAGGTGTGCCGATTGCTATAGCAAAAGTAATTGCTGAGCTTGAAGCGAAAGGGCAATCCATAAAAATCGCTTCCGTAATGAAAACCGCTTCCCTCATCACAATTTTGACGGGGACTGTTTTCATTCCAGCTTCCATCTTATTTGTACCTTATCTATCGGAGACACTTCTCGGTAATTCTGCTTCTTCAATGACATTATATGTTGGAATTGCCATTGTTCCCATTGCGGCAATTGGCGGCTTAATCCGCGGCTATTTCCAAGGAATCGCACGGATTGAGGAAACAGCCTGGTCGCAAATTATCGAACAATTATGCCGTATCGTCCTAATTACAGGACTATTGCCGCAGCTGCTTTCATCTGATAATACGGCGATGAATGCTGCCTATGCAATGGGAATTACGTTATTAGCGGAAGTCCTTTCTGTCTTGTATTTACTGTTTAAATACAGACAACAACAAAAACGGGGTCCAAAACAGACTGGGAAAGTAAAACGCTATCCAATGGAACCCCTTCTAGCCATTGCCCTGCCTTCTTCTGGCAGCCGGTTATTTGGGACGTTTACTTGGTTTCTTGAGCCTATTATTTTTCTTCGTGCTCTTTCTTTTTCAGGAGTTACCGTCATAGCCGCAACTTCACTATATGGAATAGTATCGGGCGTTCTTGTTCCGTTACTCCTTTTCCCCGCCTTCATCCCGTATGCATTATCAGTCGTCCTGGTACCTGCTGTCAGCGGAGCTGTTGCATCGGGCAATACGAGCAAGTTGAAAGAACGGATTCATCTGTCACTCCGCTTATCCGCATTGACAGGTACTGTTGCAGCCGCAGTTTTTTTCATACATGGAGAGGAGATGGCCGTAAAGCTGTTCCATGTTACCCAAGGGGCATCCTATATGGCTCTTCTAGCTCCAGTTTTTTTCTTTTATTATATTCAAGGCCCTCTTTACTCCATTTTACAAGCAACAGGGGATGCCAAAGCAGGAATGATGAACTCCGTATACGGTGGCATTGCGAAATTGGCAGTCATGTTCATTCTTGCATCCCAGCCAGGGTTACAGGTAACAGGAGCTGTCCTTGCCATAGGATTCGGTGTACTAATCACTTCATTTCTACATATCGCGACGCTACGTAAAAACAAATCAACTGCTACCGGTTTCACTATGTTTGCCTTGCCTTATGCTTCATTCATCATGACTTGCATTATGCGGCCAATCTTTATTCCGATTGGGGATTTTGGTTTAATAACGGAATGTGCAATCACAACCCTCTTTTTACTTGTAATTCTAATTTTAACGGGTCAAGTTAAGAAGAGTGATTTATTCTTATTCAAGAGACTTTTGAAAAGTTATTGATACTCGACTTTTAGTTGAAACTTCAGTTGTTCATTTTCGTATGAACAGTAAAAGATTTTATCAACATCATTCACACCGAGCTGCTTAAGTCCCTCTAAAAGCCATGCATCTGTTTTTCCGATGAGCTCTAAATGTCTAGTCTGAATTACACCATCAGAAATAAGGGAAAGCACTGGTTGGATATCGTCATGTATAAAAACAGACAGATTCCCTGAAGGCTCTAAATAAGCAAACGAGACCTCGTGAACGGAACCAATTTGCTGCTCGCGAAGTTGCTGAAACAAATCATCAAGATTGTAACGTTGTTTCCTCATTTCCTGTTCCAATATTTGCCCATGTCTAATAATAAGTGTCGGCTCACCATCAACAATGTCTCTGAATCTCTTACTTTTCAATGAAAAGTAAGAAGAAACAAGTTGGATAATTAAAAGAATAATCATTGGGAGAACGGAGTGACTCAGTTTTGCATCGGGGGATTCTAGAGCAACTGCTGCAACTTCAGCCATAATTATGAAGACAACTACGTCGATAACGCCTAACTCGCCGACTTCCCTTTTTCCCATGATACGCAAGATGATCAAAATGAGTATATAAAGGAACACCGTTCGAAAAACGATGGTCAGAAATTCAGACATAAAGATCCTCCCTTTTTAAGACAGCTTGCCCTTTATGCTTGTACAAATATACATGAAAACTATGTAAAAAGAAGCGATTATCTGAACGGGAAAATGCCCGTCAAATAATCGCTTCTTTGTTTTTTTAAAAAAACACTTAAACTTCGGTGTGATTAAATTGAAGTCGTTACTCGACCTACTGCTTGTCTGTCGAACTGCAACGTAGTGCCTTCAGATACTTTTAGGAAAACCGATGAATCATCTACAGCGTCAATTGTACCGTGAATTCCACCGATTGTGATGACCTTATCTCCACGTTTCAAATCTGATTGCATTTGTTTCGTCGCTTTTTGTTTCTTCTGTGCTGGTCTGATTAACAAAAACCACATCACTGCGAACATCGCAACGAATGGTAATAATTGTACTAATCCTCCACTCATATAAATAGCCCCCTTTCAATCAAGATTAATTATACAAGATTTAAAAGTTTTTTGCATTCGGTTTATTAAATCCGTAGCTTTCAAAAAACTCTTCACGGAAATCTCCGAGACGATCTTGGCGAATTGCTTCCCTTACTTGCTCCATTAAATTAAGAAGAAAATGAAGGTTATGATAAGAAGTCAGCCTGATACCGAATGTTTCATCTGCTCTGATCAGATGCCTAATATAAGCCCGACTGTAGGTTTTACATACATGACAGCTGCAATTTTCATCAAGTGGACGGAAATCCCTTTCAAATTTCGCATTACGGATGTTCAAACGCCCTTCACTCGTCATGAGCGTACCGTTTCTCGCTATGCGTGTTGGTAGGACACAGTCGAACATATCAATACCGCGGATTGCGCCGTCAATGAGTGAATCAGGAGAACCTACACCCATCAGGTAACGTGGCTTGTCCGATGGCAGAAGAGGTGTCGTGTGTTCCAGAATACGGTTCATGATATCCTTTGGCTCGCCAACGGAAAGTCCTCCAATTGCATAACCCGGGAAATCAAGTGACACTAGGTCTTTTGCACTTTGCGCGCGCAGATCCTCAAATTCGCCCCCTTGCACAATTCCGAACAGCGCCTGGTCATTTGGACGTGCATGTGCCCCTAGACACCTTTCAGCCCATCTGGACGTTCGTTCAACGCTTGCTTTCATATACTCACGTGTAGCCGGGAATGGTGGACATTCATCGAATGCCATCATGATATCTGCACCTAGTGAATTTTGGATTTCCATTGCTTTTTCGGGACTTAGAAAGAGTTTACTGCCATTTAAATGGTGTCTAAAATGGACGCCTTCTTCCTTAATCTTGCGGAATTCGCTCAATGAAAACACCTGGTAGCCGCCTGAATCAGTTAGAATCGGTCTATCCCAATTCATGAACTTATGGAGACCCCCTGCTTCTTCGACGATATCCTGCCCTGGACGTAGCCATAGATGGTATGTGTTACTCAAAATAATACCCGCTCCGACTTCCTTCAGTTCTTCAGGAGACATTGTCTTAACGGTTGCCTGCGTACCCACAGGCATGAATGCTGGTGTTTCAAATGATCCGTGCGGTGTATGGACGATTCCAAGACGAGCCCCGGTCTGTTTACATGTTTTTATATGTTCATATGTGACTGCTGGCATTTTATAGTTCCTTCCTTTGTGACGGTTTGATGAACATTGCATCTCCAAAGCTAAAGAAGCGATATTTCTCCGCAACCGCTCGTTTGTATGCTGCAAGTATATGGTCCTTCGTTGATAAAGCTGAAATTAGCATGATTAATGTAGACTTAGGTAAATGGAAATTAGTTACAAGGCCATCTAAAATACTGAATTGATATCCCGGGAATATAAAAATAGATGTCCACCCGCTTGAAGATACGATTTTACCATGATTAGCTGATGCTATGGTCTCCAAAGTTCTAGCAGATGTCGTACCGACCGCTATGACACGTCCTCCAGACTCTTTTACCTGGTTAATGGCATCCGCTGCTTGTTCGGTCACATGATAATATTCGGAATGCATTGTATGTTCCTCAATCGTATCTGCACTGACGGGACGGAATGTGCCTAAACCAACATGCAGCGTGATAAATGCAATGTTCACTCCTTTATTCCTAATGCTATCCAGAATTTCATCCGTGAAATGAAGTCCTGCCGTCGGTGCCGCGGCGGATCCCCGTTCTTTCGCAAACACCGTTTGATAGCGTGCCTGATCATCAAGCTTTTCAGTAATATAAGGAGGTAAAGGCATTTCGCCAAGGGCATCTAGAATTTCATAAAAAATACCTTCGTAACGGAATTTAAATGCCCGTCCGCCCGTTTCCATAACGCCGGTGCATGTTGCAGTTAAACGTCCGTCACCAAATGTGACAATTGTTCCAAGCTTCACACGTTTCGCGGGTTTTACAAGTGTTTCCCACTCATCATCTCCTGTTTGTTTCAGGAGTAAAACTTCAATCATGGCTCCAGTTTCTTCTTTAACACCCATTAACCTTGCAGGCAGTACGCGCGTGTCATTCAGAACGAGCATGTCTCCAGCTTCGAGTTCATCAAGAAGGTCCCGGAAATGACGATGCTCCACTTCCCCAGTTTCACTGTCGAGAACCATCAGGCGGCTTGCTGTGCGGTCTAGTAGCGGTGTTTGCGCTATCAAGTTATCTGGTAGTTCGAAATCGAATTCATTTACATCCATCTACATATATTCTCCCTTTATAAGTAAGTTAAAATTCATGATGCTCCGGAATCGAATATCCGAAATGTTCATAAGCAAGACGAGTTGCAACACGTCCGCGTGGTGTACGCTGAATAAAACCTATTTGCAGCAGATACGGTTCATAGACATCCTCTATCGTCACGGATTCTTCACCAATACTTGCTGATATCGTGTCGATGCCTACGGGTCCCCCTCTGAAGCGCTCAATCATTCCTGCCAGTAACTTATGATCGATGTGGTCAAGCCCCCTGGAATCGACCTGAAGCATTTCGAGTGCTTCATTCGCCATATCTAAAGTAATGCTGCCGTTACCCCTGACTTGTGCGTAATCGCGTACACGACGCAACAGTCGATTCGCAATTCTCGGGGTACCGCGAGACCTGCGGGCGATTTCGACAGCTGCCAGACCGTCTATTGAAACTTCAAATAGACCTGCACTACGAATGACGATTTCTTTAAGTGGTTCAACATCATAATACTCAAGTCGGAGCGGAACACCAAATCTGTCGCGCAAAGGCGCAGACAATGCTCCGGCACGTGTTGTTGCACCAATCAGAGTGAATGGCGGCAAATCAAGCCTAATTGACCGTGCAGATGGCCCTTTCCCAACAACGATATCTAGACAAAAGTCTTCCATTGCGGGATATAGCACCTCTTCAATCGCGCGATTCAACCTATGTATTTCATCGATGAATAGCACATCCCCTGGCTCAAGGGATGAAACGACTGCCGCTAGATCACCAGGGCGTTCAATAGCAGGTCCGCTAGTCATTCGAATATTGACGCCCATTTCATTGGCAATAACGGTTGCGAGCGTCGTTTTCCCTAAACCAGGCGGTCCATATAATAAGACATGGTCTAAACTTTCGCTTCGGCCTCTTGCCGCTTCAATGAAAATACTGAGATTTTCCTTCACTTTTTCCTGTCCGATATACTGACTTAGAAATTGTGGTCTGAGCGATTGTTCAAAGCGCTCATCGAAATCCGATACTTCTCCCGAAATAACACGTTCCTCCATTGTCCACCCTCCTTTCTCTCATTGATAAAAATTTAAGTCTGTTTCAGAAGTAACCGAAGTGCCAACTTCATATAACCCTCAGTATCATGCTCTTCTTGTTCTAATTTTGATTTTATTTTTGTCAGTTCGCGCTGTGAGTAACCCAGTGCTTCCAATGCGAGTAACGCTTCATCAAGTGCTCCATTCTCCGCCATCGTCAGTAGTGTGACATCATCCTCGGGCATGTCCATTGCATTAAATAAATCATACAATTTACCTTTCAGATCTAGAATCATCTGTCGAGCAGTCTTTTTCCCCACTCCGGGAAATTGAATTAGGAAAGTCTCGTCTTCACGTTCGATGGCACCAATAACTTGTGATGGAATACCGCTTGCGAGTATTGCAAGGGCCCCTTTAGGTCCGATACCCGAAACGGTAATTAGCTTTTTAAATAACTCCCGCTGTTCAAGTGTTTTGAAGCCAAGGAGCAGTTGGATGTCTTCACGAACATGCAAATAAGTGAACACTTGCTGAATATCTTCAGTTTTATGAAAAGCGTATGGATTCGGCGTTGCAATAAGCCAACCAATTCCACCTTGTTCAAGTGTGATATGTTCAGGAGTCACACGTGTGACCTGCCCTTTTATGTAGTCGTACAAACTTCTCTCCCCCTATATATATTAACCAATTATACCATACGAACGCACCTTCTACCTTTAACAGGAGTCGTTTTGCAAAAGAAAAGATGGCCGCTTTGTCGGCGGCCACCGGTTGTACAGTCGTTTTTAGCAGATTACATATATCATAGCAAGTACCTCGTTTTTAATCAATGAAGTTATACGGGTATGGTAATCAGAAAAGTGGTTCCTTTTCCGACACTGCTTTCCACCTTGATTTCCCCATTCAAATGCCTAATTGTACTATAAACCATTAGCATTCCTAGGCCTGTCCCCTTTTCTTTTGTAGAATAATAGGGTATTCCCAATTGAGAAATTCCTTGTTTCGACATACCAATTCCGCTGTCTTTAACAGTGATCAGTATATTCTTTTTGTATTCCGATATATCGACTTGAAGCGTTCCCCCATTTTGTTGCATCGACTCAATCCCGTTTTTGAATAAATTAATGAGGCATTGTTGAATTTGATTTGAATCATAATTCCTTTTTAATGTATTGGTAAAATGTACTTGGATATCTACTTGGTTCATCTTGGCGTAAGGATGCATAATGTTTTCCACGTATTCAACTTCTTTTCTAAAATCAGATAAAACCATACTTTCTCCTTGTGGTTTCGAAAACATTAGAAAATCACTAACTATCTGTTCTGCCCGATTCAATTCTTTTATAGAAAAATCTATATATGCTCTTTCATTGGATGTAATTGTTTTCGATTCGTTTAACAGCTGCAGGAAGCCATTCGTAACAGTTAAAGGATTTCTAATTTCGTGGGCTATGCTAGCCGATAAATCACTTATGTCATTCAGTCTTTCTGAACGCAAATACAATTCCCGCTTTTTAATATTAGTAATAATTTTTTCGACAATAGACACGATAATGAATACCACAACGAGGTGAGTGGTTATATAAAAGAGCACTAATGTCCAATACTCAACGGTTAGCTTTGGGAAAACAAAACTTAATGTAAAAAAATAAAAAGAAAATACTGATACACCGGTAACTGTTGCACAAAAAACTCTTTTATGTGAGGACTGACGTATGAAATAACTATGCAATAAAGGAATCACTAGAAAAATGAGAGTGGAGAAAATGAGTGATTGATAAATTCCCTCTCCACCGATGATAAACCGGTAAGCATTTAAAACGAGGTATAGTGGAAAAACCATCTTATACCCACCGTAAAGAGCTACAATTATAAACGGAATATATCTCAAATCTATGATGTATCCTTGATCTAATTTAATAGGGAATGCCATGCAAAATATGAGGGAAACAGCCGAAAGCGAAACGAGTATGTATTTATTGGAATTCGTTAACTTATCTTCAAAGAAAATTAAGGCCGTTAAAACCGGAAATAGTAAAAACAAGAAATTTAATAATATTGTTTCTATCAAGCCAAACTTCCTTCCTGACTTTCATCAATTTACATTCTTCATTGAAATTGTACACTATGGAACGACGCTAGTGTATATAATTCAATCACTCTAAAAAAAATATCCATCCACCAATCTTGCTTAGTGGATGGATATTACTATGAATCAAAATTAATCTTTCAATTCTGCATTATGGTAAACGTCTTGAACGTCGTCGTTATCTTCAAGGACTTCTAGCATTTTTTCAAACTGTTCTTCATCTTCTCCGCTTAAAGCGGTATACATAGAAGGAATCATCTCAATTTCTGCAGAAATAAAATTGATTCCTTCCGATTCAAGTGTTTCTTTTACTGTTAAAAAATCTGATGGTTGTGTGATGATCTCAAAGCCATCTTCCGTTGAATCGATATCATCAGCCCCAGCTTCAAGCGCAGCCATCATGACGGCATCTTCATCAGTGCTGTTCGTCCGTTCAATGAAAAGACGTCCCTTGCGAACAAACAGGTAACCTACTGAACCCGCTTCACCAAGATTACCGCCATTTTTACTGAAACCTACCCGAACATTCGGAGCAGTCCGATTACGATTTTCTGTTAAACAGTAAACGAGAACAGCCACTCCACCGGGGCCGTATCCCTCATAGATGACTTCTTCATAGTTTTCATCTGCACCCGACCCACTTGCTTTATCCACCGCACGTTTAATGACATCATTCGGAACATTGACGCTTTTTGCTTTTTCAATAGCCAGGCGAAGAGCTGCGTTCGAATCCACATCCGGACCACCTGTTTTTGCCGCCACAAAAATCTCTTTCGACATCTTTTGAAACACCTTACCGCGTTTTGCATCTTGTGCACCTTTACGATTTTGTATGTTTTTCCACTTCGAATGCCCTGCCACCTGACATTACCCCCTATATGTTAATCCGCTCTATATCATACCATAATTTCGGCCAATGAGAGAGTGCGGATTTTGTAAAAGGGATTAGCTGTTTCGCTTGCCTCTCCCTAGCTGACGGTGTCAGGGAAAAGAAGTGCAGCCATTCGCGGAGCAGTTCATTTGGAAAAAGAAGCAACGTCTTTGATGCATGATCGAGCTTTTGCAGTGAAGGTTGTTCATCAAATAAAAAATCAATATCATATCCGATTTGGGGAAGCACACGATGTATCCAAAGGGCAATTTCAGTACCCGCTGGACCAGTGCTTGCCAAATCGAAATCGATAAAACGAATACTCCCTTTTCTATCACGAAGAATATTATGATGGACGACATCCCCATGAAGCAACGTTCCATCCAAGTTGTCTTTATAGGTTTTCTTTACAGCGCTAATCGCGTTTAAAGCATAAAACAAGATTTCATCGACAAAGCCTTTTCCAATATATGCCTCACATGCTCCGCCAATTTCGCGGAATCGACTTATCCGATCTTCCCACTTCGCGATGAGGGGGTACGGATGTAAATAAGGTGAGGCATGCCAGTCGAGTTGTGCATTCGTTTCATGAAGAGCATGAAGAGCAGCAAGCGAATCTGTACGATCTGCTCTTTTCTTAAAATTAACTGCTTTTGCGCCATCCAACCAAGGTTGAACAAACGTCAGCTGATTTTCTTGCTTAATAACATCTACAACATGTGGAAACGATACAGATCGGAGTGCCTGATGTATACGATGTACTTTCATGGCAGTGGAGCTGGAATGGTAACGTTTCACCGAAAATCGATTACCGTCTTTTTCCAACTTCCACACATTATCTTTTATTTTTTCTAATTTCCCGTCCGGCCCCACAGGCCTTTCAATACGCTCCATACCAGTTCGGTCCGTTATAAGGCTGAGCCATTCCGCTATGCGGTGCTTGTTGCATGCATGTAGGACATCCACATGGCTGCCCGTAATAAAGCGGAAGCATCATTGGCTGGTGACATGGTAGTTGTTGGTGGTGATGATGGTGCTGTTGCTGTTCGTTACATCCTGGGCACCCACATCCGCATCCAGGCGGTGGACTCGGCTGTTGCATGGGATAACCGAATTGTGCAGGATTCCATTGTGTTTCAGCCGCTGGTGAAATTAACTGCGGTATATAGCTTTGCTCAGGAGGACACGGAACAGGTGGCTGTAGGTCAAATTCTGGTGATTCGTCAAACATTAATGCGGGTGCAACTGGCTGCTCATCTGGGCACATAGCAGCGTGCGGCATGACAAAACCAGGTGATTCTGTGGTCATAAACTCTGGTGATTCAATTAATTCCCATCCCTCAATAAGAGGACTTTCTTCTAACTCCATTATAGGTTGCTGAACGGGGAGGATTGGTGATTCCAGTTCAGGCATCGGAAACTGTGTTGATGGTAATGGCATTTGCATTGGCGGAGTAGCATGGTGCATTGGTACCTCCGGACATTGCATCGCTTGAATTTGACCTGAATGCATGAACGGATAACAATCCGCATCATGGATTGGCATCCAGCCACACGGAATCCCTATAATTGGCTGTACGAATGTAGGCATCTGACACGGCTGTACAGGCATTGGCATTGGCATTGGCATTGGCATTGGCATTGGCATCGGCATCGGCATTTGCGTTTGCGTTTGCGTTTGCATTTGCGTTTGCGTTTGCGTTGGTGCTGGCATCGGCATCGGCATTTGCTCCGGCATTGGCATTGGCATTGGCATTGGCATTGGCATCTGCATTTGCATTTGCGTCTGCGTCTGCGTTTGCGTCGGCATTGGCATCGGTACTGGAGTAGGTGCCGGCATTTGAGCTGGCGGCGCTGGTGGCGCTATTAACGGCGATTCCATTTGCGTTGGAGGTAATGTTATCGGTATGGGTACCGGAGTTGGTGCTTTCGGCAACGGTACGGGTGCTGGCGGCGCCGGCTTTACTTCTTTTTTTGGTGGCGGAGGCACTTGCCCCTTCCCTTTTTCAGGTTGCTTAACATGTTCTTTTTTATCACCTTTAGTTCCTTGCTGTCCTGCATTATGGTGTTTTTTGGGTAGGAATATTTTCATCCCAGGCACAATATAATCCGGATTGGCGAGATGCGCATTCACCCGCTTTAAATCTTCGAACGGGATACCGTATTGACGCGCTATCTTCCACAGCGTATCCCCTTTTACCACAATATGGACTTCCACTTAAAAAATTCCCCCTTCCATCAACTCATCGTATGAACGGACGCCCGTCTGTGTGACGCTCATTTTTGACGAGATGTCCTCTCTAACCATGTATATGCTGGAATGGGTTGTTTATTCAAATGAAAAGCTGAAACGTTCCGGTAGATGCGACAGGCATAAGGCGGAATGGCGGAGCGGTGTCTTTTCCGCAATGTCAGACCGACTTATGACCCGAGCATCTGGACGTTGAAGCTAGACATCATGAAAAGCGGAAACGTCCTGGGTAGATGCGACAGGCATAAGGCTTGAAAACAAAAAAACCGGCACTGTCATTTTAAATGACGTGTCGGCAGTTGGTCGTATGTATAATAAGATCCGAACGAATTGACAGAACAGTTTAGTGCAGCAAGTTCTTCCAATGCGCCCTTCATCATTGGATGTTCATCAGATTCCATTACATCAATGATAAAGAAATAGTTTCCAAGCCCTGTCTTCATCGGCCTTGATTCAATTTTACTCAAATTGAGCCTGCGCCATGCAAAAACGGATAGTACCTGATGTAGTACCCCTGAACGATCATCTTCAGGCAGTTTCACCATTAATGTTGTTTTAATTTTTTCGGAATGGCCTTCCATTTCCAATAAACCTTTTCGCAATGATACTATGACAAACCGTGTATGATTAAAATGAAAATCATGTATATTTTCTTCTGCGATATGTAGACCGTATTTTTCGGCTGATAACTCGTTTCCGATTGCAGCGATTTTTTCTCCCGGGTTCTCGGAAATATATTTGGCGGCAGCTGCTGTTGACGTTGTCTGGATCAACGGGACACGGCGGTAATGATATTGTAAGTACTTATGACATTGAGCAAGAGCATGAGGATGAGAATTAATGGATTCCAGTTCATTAATAAATGGAATTTGAGCTTTATTAACCATGAGATGCTGTTTAACTGCAATTGATGTTTCGGCATTGATGAAGAGATCTTTGCCATGAAACAAATAGTCAATCGTCATCGGTACGGACCCTTCCAATGCGTTTTCAAGCGGGACAAGCGCATAGGCAACACGCCCTTCCACCACTGCTTCAATGCAATCCGGTATCGTCGGAAACGGAATCAGTCCCGACGATCCAAATAGATTGTTTGCTGCAACATGTGTGAATGATGCTTCTGGTCCTAAATAGGCAACACTTGGTGTATATTTTCCATTTTCCATCCTATGATTCCCCCATCAGAGTGCACCTGAACTGATTAAAATAACTGAATCAACAAAGTCAGGTGATTTCAACCGTTGCAGGAACTCTTCCATTTTTATAGTCATTTCTGTCACGTCCAGCGACAAGGTAATATTAGCCCGAGCCTGGACCGGTATTGTCTGGTGAATTGTCAAGACGTTACATTTCGCCTCCGAGACAATTTGCAATAATGTCGAAAGCGACCCCTTCCGATCTTCGAGCTGAATGAAAATCGTCAGGATACGCTCGCGTGCAATTGATTCAAACGGGTACACAGTATCACGGTATTTGTAAAATGCACTTCGGGACAGGCCTACCTTTTTTGTAGCATCTTGTATCGTTGATTCCTCTCCGCTTGCCAAAAGCCTTTTCGCTTCAAGCATTTTCAGCATCGATTCTGTCAGTACGTCTTCCCGTACAAGGTAAAACTGACCTTCCCCCAACCGCTTCATAGGATGTCCCCCTCCGTGTGCACCACACATTTTGTAATTGCATCGAATCATAAACCAAGTAGTTAATCCATGAATTCAAATTCAAAATCAAGAAGTCGTACGGTATCTCCGTCTTTCGCACCGCGTTCACGAAGTGCATCATCTACACCCATTCCACGCAATTGTCTTGAGAATTTACGGACCGATTGGTCAAAGTTAAAGTCCGTCATTACAAACAGGCGTTCAATTGTATAACCAGACAAGATGAATGCTCCATCGTCATCACGTGAAATTTCAAACTCAGGTGCTTCCGCTTCATGTTTATAAAGAACAGATGTTTCTTTATCTTCATCTTCAATTTCATGCATCGGGAATTCTGAAGTAACTTCAAGTAAATCGACAACAGCATGAAGAAGTTCGTCCAGACCGCTTCGAGTGAGTGCAGAAATCGGGAAAATCATTGCATCTTCATCGTTCAATTTTTGCTTGAATGCTTTGAGATTATCTTCCGATTCAGGCATGTCCATTTTATTTGCAACAATAATTTGTGGGCGTTCTGTTAATCGCAAGTTATACTGCTCTAGTTCTTCATTGATTGTTAAGAAGTCCTCATATGGGTCGCGTCCTTCAAGCCCGGACATATCGATAACATGGATAATAACTCGTGTCCGTTCAATATGACGAAGGAACTGATGACCTAGACCAACACCTTGGTGTGCCCCCTCAATTAAGCCCGGAAGATCAGCCAATACGAATCCACGGTGATCATCTGTTTCAACCATTCCTAAATTCGGAACAAGTGTAGTAAAATGATAATCCGCAATTTTAGGTTTCGCCGCTGAAACGACAGACAATAACGTCGATTTCCCTACACTCGGGAACCCAACAAGACCCGCGTCCGCAAGAACTTTCAGCTCTAGATTAATTTCGCGATTGACACCAGGTTCTCCTTTTTCAGACAGTTCTGGTGCAGGATTTGAAGATGTAGCAAATCGGCTGTTACCGCGTCCTCCACGACCACCTTTAGCAATGACTGCTGTCTGGCCGTGTTCAACAAGGTCAGCGATAATTGTACCGTCTTCAGCATCCGTCACAATCGTGCCAGGCGGAACTTTGACAACTATGTCTTCTGCATTTTTGCCATGCATGTTTTTACTACCACCATGCTCACCGCGTGGCGCCTTGAAATGACGTTGGTAACGGAAATCCATCAGTGTACGCAATCCTTCATCTACGATGAAAACGACGTTAGCCCCTTTTCCTCCATCACCACCTGCGGGTCCACCATAGGCGATGTATTTCTCGCGACGAAAGGCAACCATTCCATCACCACCGTCACCGCCTTTAACATAAATCTTAACGTGATCGACAAACATGTATTTTCCTCCTATTGTCCACTGATTGTGAACGTCCATTGATTGTGTAAAAGTGTTTCGTGAACAGTAAAGTTTCCAGTCGCTTTTGGTGCTGGAACTTTGTGTTCCATATTCCCCTGGACATTGATTGTAATTGACCAGCTTGTTAAATTGGCTTGGACATCAATTTCCGTCTTATACTCGGAGGTCGGGTCCAGTGTTTTCTCTCCTACACTGAATACGTTTTCCAAATAGGCTACAACTGATTCATCCTCTGCTTCACGTCTGCCAGAAATAATGGTGGACGTCAATGTAGTGGAATAGGAAACGTAGAGCCAATTGAATTCAGCTAGCCACCTTTCAACAGCAGGCATTCCAAGCCTTTCCAACATCGCTATCTGACGCATCTGTTCTGTTGTATCCATAATTTTCTGTCTTGCTTCGGGTAGTTTATCGAGGTCGATATAGAGCAAGATTAATTGGAGTTCATTTAAAAAATCATGTCTTGCAAATTTTAGCGCTTGCGCCGTGGTTAGCTCTTTGTTCCCCATTTTCATTCACCGCCAACAATTTTCATGTATATAGTATAGCATCTGTTACCTAGAAATGCGCTAGGCGTTCGCTTATACGCAACAGGCATTAGAGATGAACACTTTTTTAGCGTTTGAAAAGAGAAAAAGGACTGCACATTTGTATGCAGTCCTTTCTGTCGTACGTATATTATGCTTCCTGAACTTCAGGGTATACGCTAACTTTCTTTTTGTCACGACCATAACGTTCGAAACGAACGACGCCGTCAACTTTTGCGAAAAGAGTATCGTCACCACCGCGACCGACGTTTTCACCTGGATGAATTTTCGTTCCGCGCTGACGATAAAGGATTGAGCCGCCAGAAACAAACTGTCCGTCCGCGCGTTTTGCGCCAAGACGTTTCGAGTGAGAGTCACGACCGTTCCGTGTAGAACCTACCCCTTTTTTCGATGCGAAAAACTGGAGATCTAAACGTAGCATGTATGCCACCTCCTACTATTTAAGGATAATTTTTATATGTTGCCCATAGTCATTCTCAATCGTCTGCAATGAAACAATCATCGCCTTTACAATCAACTGTGTATCGTGATCGTTTTTTTCACTTTCCGGAAAAATGACTTTCAAATAACCGCCGTCCGATCCTTGTAGAATCTCAGGGGTATTGCCTGTTAGTGCAATGATGGCATTAACAGCACCAAACGATACTGCAGATGCTCCGGCACAGACAAGGTCTTTTCCATGTTCCGCGAAATCAGCGTGGCCCGTCATCTCAAAAGAGTTTATACGACCAGTAGATTGGTTCTTGTTTATGATGATTTTAATCATGCCGGCTTACAGGTTGATACCGTCAATGACGATTTTCGTGTATGGCTGACGATGACCTTGTTTTCTGTGGTAGTTCTTTCTTTTCTTGTATTTGAAAACAGTGATTTTTTTAGCACGGCCCTGTTTAACAACAGTTCCTGTAACTGTAGCACCTTCCACGAATGGAATGCCTACTTTCACGTCTTCTCCACCTACGAAAAGAACTTTGTCGAAAGTGACGACTTCGTCAGCTTCACCAGCTACTTTTTCAATGTAGATTTCCTGGCCTTTTTCAACTTTGATTTGTTTTCCACCAGTTTCAATAATTGCGTACATACTTGCACCTCCTCTTATAAATACAGACTCGCCTTCAAAGGTGATCCTACGGATACTTGTACCTTATCAGTGCGGTTGTAGCACGGGTGCTACAAACATTAACATTTGAATATTACCACGTATTTTTTTTTATGTCAATCTATTTAATTTAATTTCTGCAAATGCTTTTTCATATTTTCGGAAACGAAAAACGGAGATGTTCTGAATTAGAAGAAATAGCGCGAGAAGAATGTAAGGCAACGTTTTAGGTAATCCTGAAGTTAACAGGATGATTCCCGCGGAAATGAATAGAATGGAATGTAGAAGAAAGATTGACCTAGTACGATAAATTGATCCTTCAGTCTCAAGCAGTGCGCAGATTGCCTGTCCACCGTCAAGAGGAAGAACAGGAAGTAGATTGAGTAAAAGAAGTGCTACCTGAACCTGTATGACCAGGTCGTCACCGGGAAACGGAATCCATATAGCCACTAAAAAAACTACCAGAGTTGCGAGTGGACCACTGAGCGCGACGATAATACGATCATTTTTAGAAGCTTCATGACGGTTCAAGAAAACGATCTCACCGCCATAAGGCATGATCGTACAAGATCGAATTCGCATGCCTGTAAAATACGCCGCGACCAGATGCCCCGCCTCATGAATAAGCAGTGATATAAAGATAATTGCATATACGGAAATATTACCTGTTATTATTAAAAACAAGAAAAAAGGCAGGAGAACTGGATGAAGCCTGAGTTTCATTTTTTCCCGCCCGAAAGATATGCAGGTAAGAGGGAAGCTTCGATTCTCACACCATCTTGCTTCACCTTGAGGTAAATTGCTCCCTCATCCATCCGAGCCAGCGTGTCCCCTTTTTTCACGGCAGTATACGGCAGTTTAAAAAATTCCCCGACAAACCCATACGTCACTTCATCTCCACCTTCATACAGCACTGTGACGGTCTTACCTGATTCGCGGGTGAAGCCAGTGAATATGACAAGTCCATTATCAATTGCGTCAATCGCCATTGGTTGTGTATAGGACACAATCACTCCATCTTTATAGGGCTGCATTGATTCGTAAGCAGATAAAGGGTCTAGCTGTTGCGGATCTCCCATAACAGCAATTTTGTCTGGCCCCGAATCTTTAATGATCGTTGCCACCCATTTCTTCATCGCCACAAAATCTTTCCCTGACGTGACATATTGCGTTACAGGTTGTTTGATAACACCAGTATCTTCAAGCTTCGCCACACCCAAAATGCCTAGCGTCAGGACAATTGCTACCATCCATTTCGTTTTCCATTTCAAAAGGTCACACCACCCGTTTTTTTTAGTATATGACGCCTGCGCTGTGAATATTTTGGGTGTGGTAAGATTTCCATGATTTCGGGTAAATATATGTGACCACAGCCCCCCCTCATAATTAACCTTAATAACACATGAAACCCCCAACACTCAAAGCGTGTTGGGGGTTTCATGTGTTATTTTGAAAATAGAGCTTTCAGTTTTCCAAAGAATCCAGGTTTTCCGGTGTCGATTGACATGAGCGGAACAGATTCTCCGAGAATACGGCGTGCAATGTTGCGATAGCCGACGGAGGCCGGGTTCGATGGATCCATCACGACAGGTTCTCCTTTGTTCGAAGAGGAGATAACACTTTCGTCATCCAGGATAATACCGAGCAAATCAATCGACAAGTGTGTCGTAATATCATTGACGTCAAGCGCATCTCCGTTGTTCATAAGATGTCTTTTGATACGATTGATGATCAGTTTCGGGGGTTCGATGTCCTCCTGCTCAAGCAGGCCGATGATACGATCAGCGTCCCGTACAGCTGAGATTTCAGGTGTTGTTACGACGATAGCACGGTCAGCACCGGCGATGGCATTTTTGAACCCTTGTTCAATCCCAGCCGGGCAATCTATTAATATATAATCATAATCTCGTTTTAGTTCGGTGATTAGTGTTTTCATCTGTTCGGGGTTGACCGCATTTTTATCAACAGTCTGTGCAGCCGGTAATAAAAAGAGTCCGTTTTCAAAGCGTTTGTCTTTCACAAGTGCCTGTTGTACTTTACAACGGCCTTCGATGACATCCACAAGATCATAGATTATACGATTTTCAAGGCCAAGAATGACGTCAAGGTTTCGGAGACCGATGTCGGTGTCAATGAGACATACTTTTTTTCCTTGAAGGGCCAATGCGGTTCCAAGGTTTGCCGATGTGGTCGTTTTACCGACGCCGCCTTTACCAGATGTTATTACGATTGCTTCTCCCACACTAGCTTCCTCCTTTGAATGATGACAGACCAGGCCGAAGAATTCGGAGTTCCTGCAGACGATCAATGGCGATGAAGCCGTTCGGATGCAAATAAGCACATTCCATTTCGGGCTGTTCCGACAATATCGTCAATTCATCAGTCATCGTTTCCATTTTGTCCGCAATCATGAGATGCGTCGCCTCGAGCCATGATGCCGCGATGACAGCATTTGAATTGCCAGTTGAACCTGCGTGAGCGATTCCTTTCAACCTGCCTAGAATATAAATACTGCCAGCAGCAACAACTCGACCATTGGGATTCACATCACCAATGACAACTAAATCCCCTTCAGCTGTAACGACCTGACCTGACCGTACAATGCCGACATAGGTTTCGGATTGGTTTTCAAGCACTTTTCTGTTACATTCATCCATCGTAATAACATCACTTTGGATTTTCGATACACGTAAATTCGGTGAGCCATGAATGGTGTTCATGATTTCTTTCAATTCTTCTTCATCGCAATAGCGCCTGCCTGTATGGACCTGAACTTCAGCAAGCCCTTCCAATCCGTCTTCATCTACTTTTCTACGGAGCTCGGCAATCATGTCCGAATAAGCACATTTGTCGTCTAGCCGAAGAACAAGACCGTCTTTTGTCCCTTTTATCGTTACATATTGCTGTTTCGTCAATTGCGTCACCCCGCATTTTCTTTTACAAAGTTTCGCCACGTAGCTAAACTACCCTTTTGTAAATAAGGTTTTTGAATAACCAACCAAACATACCAACGAAAAATGAATTAGCGATAATTGTCGGTATAAGCCTGCCTGATATGAATTCATCCAGTCCAATAGTTGTTAGTGAAAGTAGACTGGCATAAAAGTATGATAATAGTTCGAGAATCATAATTAGGAATAAAGAGAGGAACATCACCGTAACAATATGACGGTGGATTTGACGAATAATCAAGCTTGCGATGTAACAAATTAATGGATATAAAAATGCGTATAGTCCAATAATATCAATATGGTACATATCATACAAGAGTCCAAGTATAAATCCGTAAATCAGCCCACGCTTACGGCCGTAATAGACTGCTATAAAGACTAGATAAACGATGACAAATCGCGGGACAAGCGTGTATGTTTCCCCTCCAATTTCAACTGGGGAAAACAGCGTAAATACAGGCTCAAGAAAAAACAACAGCACGGCAATTAGAGGGATGACGGACCGGATCATGATCCTTCCTCCCCCTCAATATCTGCAGTGCCATCGCCATCCGTTCCCTCAACCGTAATTGAAGAACGCTTCGCAATGATTACGTGATCCAACATTGAAAAGTCTGCCGCAGGTCGGATATATGCCAACTTCGTTAATCCATAATCATCTGTCGATACTTCCGTAACTTCCCCAATTAAAAGACCTTTCGGAAAAATACCGCCAAGTCCTGAGGAGATGACTTTTTGTCCGATTTTAACTTCAATACTCGAGTCAATTCGTTTCATGATGAGTTCACTTCGTTCCCGGTCATACCCTTCGATAAGTCCAAAAATACTTTCGCCTGAAATGACAGCAGCAACACGAAAATTGCGATTTTCTGTCGACAATAGTTCCACCGTTGAAGTGAAATCTGTTACTAGAATAACTTTGCCGATCAGACCGTCAGCTGTAATGACAGCCATATTCTTTTCAATGCCGTTTCTTTCGCCTTTATCAATGATAATTTTTTCTTCCCACTGATCAGGATTCCGGGAAATGACTGTTGCATGTATCGATTCAAAGTCATGCAAATCATCTTTTTGATCAATAATATCGAGCAGGCGTTTGTTTTCAGTCTTAATATCCATAAGACCTGCTTGTTCAGAAGCGTATTCACTCAATCTAACTTTTAAATGCTTGTTTTCTTCATATGTATTCAAAATCCCATCAATATTCCCAATTACGTTCGTTATGTAGTGCGCCGGTTTGGAGAATAAAGATTGCCCAAAACCGACGACGTCTTTCACAACTTGTTCTGGAAGGGAGGCGTTCTGCCGGTCTTTGAGGGAGAATGAAATTAATGCAACTAGGACGATAATGCCCACGAGCAATAAAATCAATCGTTTATTTGAAAAAAATCGCGGCATTGCCGATGTCCTCCCTCACTTATCTTCCTTGCATTTTTTTGATCAGTTCAAAATTATCGAGTGCTTTACCCGTCCCGATTGCAACACAATCAAGTGGATCTTCAGCTATGAATACAGGCATTTGTGTTTCATCAGAAATGACTTTATCAAGATTCTGAAGCAACGCACCACCACCTGTTAAGACAATTCCACGTTCCATAACATCGGAAGATAATTCTGGAGGCGTCGTTTCAAGCGTTTTCTTCACACCATCAATGATTTGTGAAATTGATTCACGCAGTGCTTCTGCGATTTCATCTGAAGAGATATCAATCGTTTTCGGAAGACCCGTCAGTAGGTCACGTCCGCGTATTTCCATCTTTTGTGTTTCTTCTGTTACTTTTGCAGAGCCGATTTCAATTTTAATGGCTTCCGCAGTACGTTCACCGATTGTAAGATTATATATTTTGCGAATATAGCTAATGATCGCGCCATCCATAGTGTCGCCACCGACACGAATTGATTCGCTCGTTACGATGCCGCCAAGAGAAATTACAGCGACTTCAGTTGTTCCGCCACCTATATCGACGACCATACTACCAGTAGGTTCCCAAACCGGAAGATTTGCACCGATTGCAGCTGCAAATGGTTCTTCAATTGTGAATGCTTCTTTTGCACCAGCTTGACGTGAAGCATCTATAACTGCGCGTTGTTCAACGGAAGTAATCCCGTAAGGCACACAAATTAGGACATTAGGCTTCTTCCATGCTCCGCCTGCTGTCTTCGTTGCTTCTTTCATATAATGTTCAATCATCGCTGTCGTTATTTCAAAATCAGCGATGACGCCGTCTTTCATAGGACGCGTTGCCACGATAGATCCAGGCGTACGACCGATCATGTTTCTTGCGGCGCTACCGACTGCGACAATTTCACCTGTATGTGTATTTTTCGCTACTACTGAAGGCTCTCTAAGGACAATACCTTTTCCTTTAATGAAAACTAATGTATTTGCTGTGCCGAGGTCAATCCCGACATCTCTTGATCCAAATCCAAACAATTGTGTTCTTCCTTTCTGCTAAACCGTGTATTACGGCATTCATGAAATCATACACCATAGTATAACGGATAGAAGAACAAATTCACAGCGTAACATGTATCCTCATTTGAATATCGTGCCATTCGACCGATAATTTCAGAATATATTCACATATACCCCTTCTCTTTTAAACTTAAAAACTGGTGGTCTCCGATGATGACGTGATCGAGCATTTCTATGCCCATAATGGAGCCTGCCTCTATTAATCTCTTGGTCACTTCGATGTCTTCTGGAGAGGGCGAAGGGTTACCACTTGGATGATTATGTGCCACAATTATCGAGGCAGCAGAACGTTTTACGGCTTCACGAAATATTTCGCGTGGATGTACTATCGAAGAATTCAAGCTTCCTATGAATATAGTTTGCTTATGAAGGACTTCATTTTTGACATTTAAAAAAAGCACTACGAAATGCTCTTGGTTGAGCGAAGACATATCTGTCATTAAATAAGCAGCTGCGTCTTCTGGTGAAGTTATTGTGTAGCGTCCCTCTGAATGCTTGCGGTATAGACGCTTACCAATTTCCGCTGCAGCAAGAAGCTGGACGGCCTTTGCTTGGCCGACCCCTTTCACTTGCATCATTTCTTCAATTGTTGCGTATTTCAAGTCTTGGATTTTATCGAATGAGGAGAGGATTCTATTTGCAAGAACCAAGACAGATTCTTCCTTAGTTCCCGTACGGAGTAGAATTGCAATCAGCTCTTGGTTGGATAAACTTTCAGCACCTTGTCTGATTAGACGTTCACGTGGCCTGTCCGCAATGTGTACATCTCGAATCATCATTTTTGGTTCCAGATCAATTGTCACTGGATAGGTCACCATCCTTTAAAGCGATGAAAGCAAACTTCCGCATCGTTTCCGTCAATTTTGAAATAGGTAAACCCATCACATTATAGTAATCGCCTTCAATTTTTTCGACGAGCAAAGCCCCCGCGGTTTGGATGCCGTATCCACCAGCCTTGTCCATTGGATCACCTGATTCTACATAAGCATCAATCAATGGATTATCGAGTTCACGAAAAGTAACTTTCGTCTCAACAGCGAACGTCCGTATAGCACCATCCATACATAAACCGACACCCGTGATAACTGTATGCGTATTACCGGAAAACGCTTTTAAAAATGCTTTCGCCTGCTCTTTACTCTCAGGCTTTGGATAGACCTTTCCTTCATGTACTACGATTGTATCCGCCCCGATAACAATGGAATCGGGTTCATGATCAGCAACAGCCCATGCTTTCTTTGCCGCAAGCTTTTGTGCATATTCCTGAAAGTCACTGTTTTCCAGTTCCAGATCTTCAGAAACATTGCTAGGTATTATTGTGAAAGGAAAGCCAAGTAATTCAAGGATTTCCTTCCTGCGCGGTGATGCTGAAGCTAGAATGACCGGCTTAACAGATTCAAATCTCATCTTTTTTTCCCCCTTTTGTCAATCATACGGGAATTATAGAGATCTGAAAATTTTCTTATAATCCTAACAACTTAAATTCGGGTTCATTTCGGCCATTAAAACGTAATTTTGACACACTTGTTTGCCTGTGTATATTCAGAAAGAAGGTGGAGTCTCATAATGCGTAAATCATTCGTAAACGTTGTAATAGTGGTTATATTCTTATAAAAGTCTTTTGTTTTTGTGTCCTGATTTCCATCGCCTTGCCCTTCCTCCAATTTTTTAATTTTGGCCATTTCTGTTTGTGTAAGAACTTCGCGTAATTTCCCCGCTCCAATGGCACCGCAAGCTGATGTCTCCGCCGTAAAAGCTTTCTTGAATGTGCCTTCAGCTGCATTTGAATCAATTTCATCTTCCGTCAATCCGACCGCCGTCCAGACGAAAAAAGTATCGCTCCCTTTGATAACCACTGCTTTAGAGAGTGCCGGGTCTTCCGCCATAAAGAGGTTCGCGGACTCTGCTGAAGAGAAAGCGCCATGCTGCTTTGCGAATAATTGCAATGGCTTTTCCGTAGGAGACGCGGAATTTTCAACAGGCGGAGGTCCAGATGCAGGTACTTCTTTTTCTAGCGCGTTGCTGACATCCTTCCCTTTAGTCCCCATTAGAAGTAAACCAATTACTGCAACAGCTACAACACCTATGAGAACGCCGTGAATCATCGCCATAAAAATTGTCACTTTCGAATAGCGTTTACCGAATTTCATTGCTGACCACCCCGTTTTCATCTAGCGTAAACGACTTGGCGCTTACCCTTTTAATACAACGGTATCAGAATGGACGTGAAAAAGAACAAGACGCTTGTCGCCTTGCTCCAATAAACTTATCGACTTAACTAAACAGACTTCCATACCAATTGACAAAATCGGCTCCCCAGAAATAGGAGATGATTGCCGCGATCGCAATCGAAGGTCCAAATGGAATAGGTGTCTTTCGTCCTTTTCCAGTTATCTTTAAAAGTATAATTCCAACGATAGAACCAATAAGGGCAGCGAGAAATAGCGTCACAAGTGTATTTACAGTACCGAGAACGAGACCAAGAACGAAGAATAACTTGATATCTCCACCACCCATACCCCCTTTCGACACAACCGCGATAAGATAGAGGACTCCGAAGCCCACTAGCGCTCCTAACAAGCTATCCCACCACGGCGTCAATGGGATGAACAACCGGGTAACGAAGAACACGACAGCGAATGGCAACAGCACTTTATCAGGAATGAGCATGTACACGATATCGGACACTGAAATGATGACAAGAAGTGACACGAGCAAAATCGCTATAACAAGTTCCGCCCTGAAACCGAGCATGTGAAATGACAACGCAAATAGAAAACCCGTCACAAATTCCATAAACGGATAAATCGGACTTATTTTCGAACCGCATTTCCTGCACTTGCCTTTCAAGAACAGGTAAGAAAAGACCGGGACAAGGTCTAGAGGCCCTAGGTTGCGGTCACAGGTCTTGCAATGGGAAGGCGGTGATACGATAGATTCTTTTTTAGGTACACGTAACCCGACCACATTAAAGAAAGAGCCAAAGACGATGCCATAAACGAAGAACAGGATTGAATATAGGATACTCATTCAGGTTCCCCTGCTTCCGCACCATCATTATAAGGTGTTGGATCTATCTTCCCACTTGCTGGCGGAGCATTCGTTTTGGGTGCCTCGATTTGTAAATCTATCAAATCGGGACGATAAAATGCGGAAAACGACACCGTCATTTCAATAAACTCTTTTTCTAGTTCTTCATTGCGAATCTCCTCTGGTACATTGAAGTTAATAATATCTATGATGAAAATACGATCCATTTTCTCTATCTCATCGACAAATTTTTCTATTCCTATGTATGAGTCCGATTGGAGAACAACTTCAGTTAACAGTTGGCTAACGTTTTCAACCAGTTCAGGTGGATTCTCAATAACGAATTCTCCTTGCGTAAACGTTATCCCTTGTACTGAAGTGCCTGACTTTGTTTCCGCTTTGCCGATTTGAAGGACGACAGCATCTTCCAATGGCTTCGTAGGCACTTTACGTTGCAACGGCTGAGAACTGGCGGTATCCGTCTGACCTGCGGAAGCAGACTGCTTAAGGAGCGCAAATAATACATCCCGTTCATTGGATGTCGTCAACTTTACTTGATCATTTGTTTCTTTTGCAGGTGCATAGACTAAGAAATAGGAATAAGCACAAAGTGAAAGGAATAGGATTACGGATAGGACGACCAATGTCATCTCTTTTTGACGTTTGGTCAAACTAGTCATTCGATTCATCCCCCTCATCCGAAATCAGCTCTTCATCAAGCCCTTCAGTTGTTTCTTCAGCTGTCCCTTCAGCCACAACACGATTATCAACGAACTGAATGGAATACGTCGCAAGGTAACGTGGTAGGACTCCTGTAGAGTCATCAGTTTCTTCATCAGATACCTCATCAATGATCACTGAATCTAGATGGATTTCTGAAACAGTCGGTGACGATTTCAAGCGGGTGAAATAATAAGCACTATCCGATTTTGTGTCAAACTGGACAGTAACCACCGCCAAATTGGGACCTGTAAAGTCAAACGTTTGAAAAAAACCGCGTTTCGGCAATAAATCGATAAGTTCATGGAGCAGTGGAACGGTATCAAACTGGTATTCTTCCGCCCAGCCTACAGTAGTGGCAAGTACTTTTTTCGCATCGCCCGATTCGGATTGTTGAAGTTCAGCACGAATTTCTTCTTGACTCGCTTGAAGCGCAACAAGCTGATTTTCAAGCATTGCGCTTTCCTTATCAAGACTATTCGACAGCATAAGTATGACAAGCCACACTAAAACAGCTGCACCAAGGATTGCCAGGGCTCCGACTAGAAGCTGCGACCGCTCCGTCTCTTTTTCAGGTAACAGATTTATATCGACTAACATGTCTACACCTCTTTCAATGCCAACCCAATTACTTGGTTGAAACGCGCTGGGATTTTCTCACCGTTCGCCAGCTGTAAAGGCTGCTTTACCAATAAATCCGTTTTGATATCCAGACTTCCCCTGATAGTGGTGAGCAATTCTTCCATCCGGCTGTACTCGCCGTTTACAAGAAGATGTGTGATGGAAGCTGTACCATTCCACATATTATAGCGGTAAAAATTGCTGAGTTTTTCAAGTTCCATCACAATGGTTGACGGTGTGACGATGCTCGTATCAACAGAAAGTTCACTTACAACAGATAAATCCGTTGAGTTTTCCACATCGACAGGTCGCATGAAAAGCGGGTAATGTTCATGGAAAATAGAGACAGTCAATTTACCGTTTTTTAAATCAGCCATCAAAATATGCTCTTTTCCCGTAAACGAGTGCTGTTTGTAGGCAAGCCGATACAAGGCAAGAGGTGTAATATCGGCTTTCACGGGATCGAGTTTCACTTCTTTTAAAACGGCTTCATAACGTTCTAAAACAGCTTCTTTTGAAGCAATGAGTATCGCTTCGTTCGTTTCGGTGTTCGGTATGTATGGAACTATATCAAAGACAGGATCATCGAAAGGAAGATAAAGCGTTGAACCGATTTCAATGAAGAAATAGCCTTTCAGTTCGTCTATCATGACATCCATGGGGTAGGGAACTTTGCGGATAATAACATATTGATCCGGGGCGAGGAATTGGACGGATCGTTTGGAGATTCCCCACTGTCCGACAGCCCCGTCCAAAATCGTCGCAAGCGTTTCCGAATCAACAATCTTCCCCTCGACAACGACATTCGGAGGAAGCAAAACTTCCTCCGCTATATCAATGACGAGCGGTTCGGTCGATTTCAGCCGGACAAACCGGACTGCATCTTCTTCAATTATCATGGATTCGATACGCTTGCGGCGTTTGAATATGGACATGGGCATTGGAACAGCTCCTAAGCAATATAATTATTAATAATTAAGGTACAACAACATCTGTAGCTGCACTATTAGCAATTGCAGTAATGCCCGTTATGGTCGCACCAGTTATCACTAACTGTTTTTTACCGTTTATACCTGTCCCCGTAAACGTGTTTCCTCCTGCTACCTTATCAACTTTAACACCTGATACACCCTTGAATGAACCTGCATCATCAATGAATTTTCCAGTTTCTAATTGTTCTAGGGTTACGCTGGTTTCATCTGAATTTTCGACAAAATACAGATTACCTGCAGAAAGAATATTTTGAGCATCGGCTTTTATTGCTTTTACTCTAGAATTGTCAATTAACCCGCCAATCGCCGGTATCGCAATCGCCGCAATAATCCCCAAAATAACAATAACCGCCAATAACTCGACGAGCGTCAACCCTTTTTCATTATTCAATCGTTTCTGCAAAAACTTCTTCATGTGTAATTCCTCCCTTTGCATCATCTCGTTCACTTCGCCTTAATTATACCTTATTTAACACAATATGAAACTAGTAAATCACAATAACACTATGTCTTTTTTACCAATTCACCAAACTAACCCCTACATTCCATCTACATTATTAAACATCTCAAACATCGGCATCATAATTGCAAGGACTATAGTCCCTACTAATCCGGCTAATAAAACGATCATCAAGGGTTCAATCAACGCTTTCAACCGATCTGTTGCAGCTTCCACTTCTTTCTCATAGAAATCTGCAACTTTCGACAACATCGCATCCAACGAGCCCGTTTGCTCCCCAATCGCAATCATATGAGGAATTAAAGGTGGAAATGCCCAGTGCCCGTTCATCGGTTCTGTTAACGACCCGCCCCGCTCTAGGGACTCCCGAGATTTCGCAATCACTCTCGAAATGACTTCATTTTCAACAATCTTTTCTGTCATAGACATCGCCTGTAAAATCGGAACGGAGCTTGCAAACAACGAACTCAACGTCCGTGTCATTGTTGCAAGGACGGATTTTTTCATGATGTCACCGAAAATCGGTAGCCTTAATAGAAATGTGTCCAGTATTAATTTTCCTTCTTTATTATTCTTCATCATCCAAATACCAGCCACAACAATCACCGCAAATAAAACGAGTAAGTACCAGAACGAGGTCACAAATGTGCTTGCATTCATAACGAAACGTGTTATCCACGGCAACTCACCTCCGAAACTAGCAAACATGTCCACAAACATAGGAACAATTGTTGTCAGCAAGAAGATAACAACACCTATTGCCAGCACCGCTACGATGAGAGGGTAAGACATGGCGGAGACAACTTTTTGCCTCAACTGATGTGATTTCTCAAAATGGTCAGCAAGGCGGTCAAGAGAATCATCGATTGTCCCTGACATCTCTCCAGCCCGCACCATATTAACGACGATTGGCTCGAATGCTTTTGGATGTTTTAGAAACGCCCCGGATAAGGAACCGCCTCCACGTAAATCATCATTCACCGAAACGAGAATCTTTTGGAATGGTTTTGAATCTACTTGTAATGCTAGAATTCTTATTGCATCTATAATTGTTACGCCTGCCCGAAGAAGCGTTGAAAATTGGCGGAGGAACATGATCAACTGCTCCCGTTTAACTGGTTTCCCAATGACAATGTCTTTTGTCAGTGCTGTTTCAGCCTGGACAGTCATGTTCGTTACTCGAATCCCCTGGCTTTTCAGCTTTATTGCCGCTTCACGTTTATCGGCTGCAACAATTACACCCGAACGAATTGATTTGGCATCGCGGCCTTCATACTTAAAACGGGCCATTGTTACTCATCACCTTCCAGGTATGGCACGGCGGTATCATAGGAAATGATCTCTTTGTCAAGAAACGTACGAACAGAAGATGCCATCATATGCATACCCGCCGCGCGGTTCGTTTGAATGATGGATGGAATCTGATGGACCTTCTCAGTACGTATTAGGTTGGCGATCGCCGGATTATTGATCATCACTTCCGTTGCCGCCCTTCTCCCTTTCCGGTCAGCTGTCTGGAGTAAGCGCTGTGAAATGACAGCTGTAAGCACCCCTGCAAGTTGCACGCGTATTTGAGACTGTTGTTCATGTGGAAATACGTCAATAATCCGGTCGATTGTAGATGCCGCGCTCCATGTATGCAGTGTCGCAAGAACTAAATGGCCCGTTTCTGCAGCAGTTATTGCTGTTGAAATGGTTTCCAGGTCCCGCATCTCACCGACAAGAATGACATCCGGATCTTGCCGCAATGCAGCTCTTACGCCTGAAGTAAATGATTGCGTATCGAAGCCAACCTCTCGCTGATCAATGATCGACAACCCATGCGAATGCATATACTCAATTGGATCTTCCAGTGTAATGATGTGTTTTCGCATCGTATCATTCATATATTTAATCATTGCCGCGAGCGTCGTTGATTTACCTGATCCCGTAGGTCCTGTCACAAGGATTAGTCCTTGATGAGTCTCTGCCAACTTCTTCAATGTATCAGGCAATTGCAAGTCTTCTATTGAAGGTATTTTCGTAGGAATTGTTCGGAAAGCAAGCGATACGGAACCGCGCTGCTGAAATGCATTGACACGAAACCGAGCAACTTCCGGTACTTCATACGAATAATCGATTTGACCTTGTTCCATAAAATCCGCATACATCTTATGTGGAATCGTCAATTGTGCAACCGTTTCAGTAAAATGATTATCGATCATCAAATCGCCGTACCGCTTTAAATCACCATGAACCCTGAATACCGGTGGCACGCCTACTGTAAGATGGACGTCAGATGCATTAAATTCAAACGCTATCTTCAACAACTCATCTATCTTTTCCTTCATATCAGTGCCCCCTATTCAATCAAAGCGACGCGCAACACTTCTTCTGTCGTCGTAATCCCTTGTTTTACCTTCAACAAACCATCATCCAATAAAAACACTGTCTTATTCCGGGTTGCAATTTCTCGCAGTCTCGCCGAGGAACCGCCATTATTGATTATATCCCGCATCTCATCGTCCAATACAAGTACTTCATGAATCGCAATTCGCCCACGATACCCAGTCATATTACAGACTCCGCAGCCCGCACCCCTCATCACTTTTTCTATTCCAAGTCCACGCTTCGCAAAAATTTCTACTTCACGACTTGTCGCTTCCATTTCTTTTCCGCAGTCTCGGCACACACGGCGAATCAGTCGTTGGGCAATCACCGCATTCAGCGATGTAGTCACAAGAAACGGTTCAACGCCCATATCTAGCATTCTTGTAATTGTAGCAATTGAATCATTCGTATGAATGGTACTGAGCACTAAGTGTCCGGTTAACGAAGCACGAATTGCTATTTCAACCGTTTCCCGGTCACGAATTTCTCCAACCATGACGATATCAGGATCTTGCCTTAATATCGATCTAAGTCCAGCAGCGAATGTTAATCCGACGTTCGGGTTTACTTGTATTTGGTTTACCCCTTCAAGCTGATACTCGACTGGATCTTCAACCGTAATGATATTCACTTCTTCTGTGTTCAATTTATTGAGCGCCGCATAGAGTGTCGATGATTTACCCGATCCAGTTGGTCCTGATATAAGAACGATGCCACTCGGTTTTTCAATTTGTTTCAGAAAGCGTTCCAAATTCAGCCGGTTGAAGCCAAGTTTCGTCAAATCGTTTAACGAACTGCTGAGATCGAGGATGCGCATAACGATTTTCTCACCATAAATCGTCGGTAATGTCGAAACCCGAAGATCGATTGGACGGAAATCCACATTCGTCTTAATGCGGCCATCTTGTGGTATCCGATGCTCCGTTATATCGAGATTCGCCATGATTTTAATACGCGCACTAACCATTGCCTGCATATGCTTCGGTAAAAAACGTTCTGATTTCAACATGCCATCTACTCGGAAACGGATTGCAACCTGATGTTCCTGTGGGTCGAAATGGATATCACTTGCCTTTTGAGTAATAGCTGCCGACATTAGCTGATTAACAAGCCTGACAATCGGCGAATCCAAATCCGTCAACTCATCTTGCTGTTCTCTTTGCTCAGACGTCTGTTCCAAGAAAAGTTCATCAAAAGACTCTTCATCGTAATACTTGGAAATTGTACGCATAATATCATCTTTTGAAGCAATCGCCGTTTCAATATAAAAACCCGTGGACAACCGCAAATCATCTAACGTTATGTAATCCATTGGATCAGACATCGCCACGAATAGCTTATCTTCTTCAGCTTTCAATGGGACAATTAAATTTCGTTTCGCAAAATCTTTCGGAACGACATTAAATAGTTTTGGATCAAACGGATACCTATATAGATTAACGTGCGGTATTCCTAGCTGAAACTCCAATACTTCAATCAGTTGCTGCTCGGTAATAAAACCATGTTGCAGCAAAGCATCCCCCAGTTTCTGATCGCCGGGTTTTTCATCCAATGTCGTTTGCAGTTGTTGAACTGTAATTAGACCGGACTCGACAAGTAAGTCACCAAGTCTTTTGCGCGCAGTTGTCATGCTGTCCCCCCCATTCGTACGAACGCTTATTTAATGATATTTCCACCTTTATCATACTGAACGTCAGTATCCGTTTGACTATCACTCTCGTCCTGTTCTTGCTTCGATTCTAGATGGGACGGAGATTTTGATTGTTCCTCGGAATCTTGCGTAGTAGAAGGAGTAGATGGGACAAGATTCCCTTGCGAATCAACTGTTCCACCATTAGTAGTTCCATCCTCTGAATCTTGGTTGCCAGTTCCCGAAGACTGTGTTGTCTCTTTTATTAATGGATGGATTTCAATTTTAGGCAGCGGCGCATAAAAGTCAGATGTAATTTCCTCATCCACGAGTACTACTCCTTCATATGAAATGGTTCGATGGACGTTCACTTCCATCCCTTTTTGACCTTCATCCACTATTCGGATTGCCCCGCTCGGTACAAAAGCACTGTACTGCTTAACTGTTTTCGGCTCATACGATTCACTATTTCCAATATACGGCTGATAAGAATAACTGAAAGGCATGCCTGTAATGGATGAATGAATCGTGTCGCTAGCGGATGTAATCACAAGGGTAAAAGTTGTTTTATTTGGATTCGTGAAAATGAAATTCAAACCAAGTTGCTTGTTAATGGCTGCTTCGAAACCCGGGTCTGTAGATGACGGAAATATTGTACTGATATTCCGTTCATCTACTACAAAATTCGTTTGTAAAATCGTCATATAAAGTGCAGTTGCTAGTGCAGATAATTCCTCATCCGAAACGGGTCCTGTTTCATTCGTTTGAATAAAATCGAGTAAAGAAAAGGTAGAAAAAGGTGCAATTTCTATGCCGTTCAGTGCAGCCATTAGATTTCTGAAAGAAGTCGATTGCTCTAAAGCAGACATAGTAGCTACTGCTACTTCAGTTTCCGTAAAATCGGAGTAATCCGTAATATGAACAGTCAGCGGCATAATGCCTGTCCCAAGTTCTCGTTCAATACCAGTTGCGATTGACTGTATACTATCATCCGTAAAGTTAATAGCTGTAAATTGTTGTCTAAGCACCGTCTCTAATCCTTCAACCGATACGGTCGCAATAATCGGGTTCTCTTTACCAGAACTCGATTGTTGAATCGTTTTTTCTATATCAAATACAACCACTTCTTTTGGCAGTTCTATAGTGACATCCTGATAAGTCAAATTGACCGCAAATTCTTCTTGAAGTGCAGCATAATCGGCTAACAGCTCTTCTCTGACAGCCTTTTCTTTTTGGCTCGAAACATCGAAAGGTCCAATATAGGTTTGATCACCAAAGTTTTTTGAAGAGGTATTGGTAATTGCGAGCGCACCAATAGAAGAAAATCCATAAAAAATGAGCGTCGCTGCTATGACTACGATAAACGTATTTAAAAACCCTTTATTCCCCACCTGAACCCCCCTTTCTGTCGTGAATTTCATTTTTCCGAGTCTCGCTTTCCCCCGGGTCCGCTGTCGTCCATCTACTCAAGTCATCCTCAATTGGTTGTATGGAGAATATATCCTTATCTTCCAATGATGCAGCCGATTCACTATTCCTACCGTCTCCGTTCGATTTAACAGTTACGGGTAAATTATCTTTTTCTGGTTGTTGTTTTAATTTGACTGCTCTATCCTTTTTAAATCGCTTGTCCAACAAAACGGATAGTGCAAACGCAAGTCCAAACATTGCAAGCAACACATAAAGCGGATTGAATTTCTCTTGCATGATGAGCCCTACTATTGATATTAATAACCCAGCAATAGTGCTAGAGATAATCCAATTGCTAAGACTTTTACGCCGTACGAAATAAATTAATACAGGAAAGACAATTAGTGCACCCACAAGTAGAATGATATACTTTACCATTATTTCTCTCCTAACCTATTACTAATTCATGTCTAATTGCATTCAGTTTTAGTTGACTTAAAAATTGAACTATTTTTATAGTTAAGGATATATATACTACTATTATCATAGATACGACAAGATTTGTCACGGAAAAATCATCCAGACAGGATTAAAGCCCGTGAAAATAAAAAAGAAGCATCTCTGCTTCTCTACTCTTAATCAATATATGTTTGTTTGTTCGATTTTTGCTGATCTGATATGGATAGGTTTAGTAGTTATTCACTCGTTCCCTATCGTAAATCCCAACCTTATTTCTACCAGCCTGCTTGCCTCCAATATAAAGTGCTCGATCCGCATGACGCAGAAGCTCTTTTGCATCCCCCGAATCTTCCGGTACAGAGGCAACGCCGAGGCTGACTGTCATTTGCACATCAATTGGTTCACGTTTTTCCAACAAATCAGGAATGATCCGAAACACGGACAGCTCCACTTCATTTCGAATCCTTTCCGCAAGCTCAATTGTCTCATTTTTGTTGAAATTCGGAAGTGCAAAAACGAATTCTTCACCGCCGAAACGCGCTAGGGTAACCCCTTCAGTTACATAGGATTTAAGCAAATCCGCAAGCGCAATAAGCAGGTCATTCCCACACTGATGACCATATGTATCATTGATAGATTTGAAATGATCGATATCCAACATGATCAAGGACAATGTACTACTTTCCCCAATGTGGAAACGTATCATCTCTTCGTCCAACTTTTCTTCCAGGTAGCGGTAGTTATACAATTTGGTTAATCCGCAACGTTCGCTTTGCTCGATTGTTTTCTCATAATAACGTGCTTTGACTAACGAGATTGCAAAATAACCCGTTAACACATCAATAATTTTCATTTCAAGTGCTTGGAACATATTCTTCTTTTTTGACGTTAAGATCAGAAATCCTTCCGTCTTCATTTGCCGTTTGATTGGAGCAGTCATAACACTTTCCACATCTTTGGAAAACTTGAAGTTTTTAAGTACCATTGCTTCTTTTTTATTGGAGTATATTTTTGGATTATCCATTTCCAATCCATCATCACTTGATTTTTCAGATGTAAATTCAAGTTCATAAACGTTTTTTGAAATGAGGCCGTCTTCAGAACCCATCAGTGTAATTAGCTGTTTTCCTGCTCTTAAGTCAATGACATATGCACTTTCATACGGAACAATATCTTTCAGTTTGCTGATGAACGTCCTGATCACATCTTCGAAACCAAGTTGTTGGGCTAGTTCGTGACCGATGATACTTGCTGAAGAAAGTTTATCATTCAAGTTATCGGATTGATTGTACTTTTTTGCTATAAATAAAACGAGAATAAAAGGGACGCCAATCAGGAGAACAGCTTTATTTCCAAAATGGTCACTTAAAAAGTATAGTCCAATACTAAAAGGGAGTACCAGCATTGTTGAAACAAAATCCCATGCAATATACTTTTCTATAATTGAAAACGTTCCGGTTTCAAAAGCTAAATACACTTGCATAATTATGCTATTCAAAACAGAATAACTCACAGCATATAAAAGCCCCAAGAAACAAATAATCATGAAATCCAGCGAACCAATTATGCCTCCCGCATAATGAAAAATCGTTGCACTTAGTAATGAAACAGGTGTAAAGATCAACGAATTCACGAGAAATCGATAAATAGGAGGTAAATCTGACTTTCTAGTAAATAGTAGTAGAAACATCGCGATTTGTGTAAATAATAATTCCGCAAATACACCGTATTGGAAAAAAACAGTGAATGTAATCCACCGCTCCAATGAAACTGACATTTTATTCAACTTCAAAGGTACCATCATCGTTATTACTAATAGTGCGAATAATATCAACAGATTCAACCAGTTGACTTCATTTGAATTATAAAAATTGCGCGCCAGGAAAAAGCCTAATGGAACAACGATTAACCAAAGAATAAATATTATAGAATATTGCTTTTTTGTTATCGTCATTCTACTTAATCCTCCTCAATCTACTCATTTGACATATTCCGCAACCCGATTACGACCTGCATGCTTCGCTCCCAAATATAGTGCACGGTCAGCATTTCGCAACAGCGTCATTGCGTCGTCTGTATCTACTGGGGCAGAAGAAACACCGATACTGGATGTGATATTCACTTTCATTGGGTTCTTATCTTCGGCTAAGTCCTGGATAATCATAAATCCATAACCACCAATTGCAGTACGTAGATTTTCTGCGAATTCGAGCGCTTCTGCTTTCTTCATGCCAGGTAAAATGAAAACAAATTCCTCTCCCCCGTAGCGTCCTACAGTCCCACCTGTAGGTAGCGAGTCCTCTAGTTTTCTGGCCAACATCGTTAGAATATCATTACCGCTCTGATGTCCATACGTATCATTCACTTTTTTAAAGTGATCGATATCGAGCATAACTACAGAAAGGTCATCGATTTCCTTATCATTTAACCTGTCCATTTCATAGCCTAACCTATCTTCTAAATACTTATAGTTATAAAGTTTGGTGAGCGCACAGCGTTCACTCTTTGAGAGCGCTTCCTGCAAATACCGTACTTTCTCCACTGAAACAGTAAAATAAGAACAGAGTAAGTCGAGAATGTTTAGTTGATATTCATTAAATGAAGATTTTTTCTCTGAAGATAATAGTAATACCGCTTCAATTACCTGATTCCGCGAAATAGGGACACATAGAACACTTTGCATATCATCAGGAACATAGTCTTTCGAAATTGTTTCCCATTCCTTCCGCTGCGAATAGATAACAGCTTTGTTAAGCTGGAGAACCGACCCAGCAATCCCTTGTCCCGAGGATAACAGTGCAAAATCTAGCGTTACAAACTTATTATTTTCGTAGGAACGGATCAGTTCAAGCCAACCTTCTTTATTATCAAAAAGATATACCTGATCCGCATCGAACATGTCTGAAACTTTCCTTACGAACTGGTCAATGACGTCTTTTTCCGTTACTAAGTCCGATAATCCATGACCGATATCTCCCACTTGTTGTAAATTACTGTTGACTTTTTCGGAATTATTGTAAAGACGTATCACGAGCGTTATAAAGAAAAAGGGTACCGCCAGTAAGACGAATGCACCCATTCCGACTAACTGCAATAAATAATATAACGTAAGCGACAATGGAAGTATGACCAGAATTAAAGCGTAATTGAACCATATATCTTTTGAATAGAACGGTGATTTAATTCTTTTGAATGTCGCATATATTTTAAGCAAGATATCGTTAACGATTGTATGTACTAATTGATAGACGAAGACAGCCAAAATAATTGGCCAAAACTCAACAGAACCTATCTTCCCACCAAAGAAGTGAAACACCGAGGACGCAATGATTGATAAAATAAAAAAGAGTACCGAATTAAAATAAAAACGCTGGATCACAGGCAATTTACTAGGTAATGTTAGGATAATTGCTATGATTGAAATTTGCATAAGGATTATTTCAACAAAGAGTCCGTACATTAAGAACGCAGGCACCGTCACCCACATAACCAGAAATACAGGGGTGCCATTTCTCAAAATTGGATAATACACCGTGAAAAATCCCAGTACAGTGAACGTTGCTACAATTGACCACTCTACCTGGTTTGGCGGGTAATTCCATAAAATATAGACCAAGCCCGGTGGAACGATAACTAACCAAAGAACGAAATAACGTATGGTGGAACTATTAATAACCTTCATTACAGTACACACCCCTACAGTCAATTAGTTAGAAAAGAAAGAATCAATTGAAATTTCAACATTTTTTCATATTTGTCACTACCGTCCAAGTTGAATGCAATGTCAAATCCAAAAACTAGTTCATTAGGCTTGTTATCAAATAAAGCGACCCTGTGACTATTAGCTTCACACTGTTTCTCGATAATGGTATTATAGTATCACTACCGCTATTTGTCACCTTTTTAACTTTGTGATGGCAATATTCCATTAACTCTTCACCGGTTGCCGCCTGCGGATGGGGGAAAGTCAGAAATGTGAAAGAGGCCGCCACAGGAATTAGCTCATCAAGCGTCTTCTCGATATCTTTGCCTTTTAGCATTCCGATAACAAAATCTACTTTTTCTCCCGGAAATTCAGAGCGAATCGTATCCGTTAGAACTTTTGCGGCAGCTGGGTTATGCGCACCATCCATGAATACACCAGGAACGACTTCTTGAAATCGGTATGCAAGTTGAGCTGTTGCAACCGCTTTAGCCACCAATTTCTCCGTAAGTGAAATACCCGCAACTAACAGTGATTCAATCGCAACTGCCGCATTGACGCCTTGATGTGCTCCTTTCATCTTCCGCCCAGCCAATTGAAATCTATTGATCCCACTAAATTTATCTTGATCCATCGCAAACTGTTTTCCATAATAGAATGAAAGACTTCCTACCTTTTTCGAGATATCTTGTACTACACTTAGCGCCTCGTCAGGCAAAGGCCCTAGTACAACTGGAACACCTTCTTTAATAATGCCGCCTTTATGGCTTGCTACTTCCGCAAGAGTCGCCCCTAGAAATGCAGTATGATCGAGCGCAATAGATGTAATGACAGAAACACGTGGCGTCACAACATTCGTACTGTCTAGTAAGCCCCCCATCCCCGTTTCTAGCAGAATATAATCAGGTGATAATCGACTAAATGTGACAAATGCAGCGACAGTAAGTAATTCAAAGTCAGTCAAAAGTCCGCTTAATCCCGCTTTTTTCATTGCGCGAAATGATATATCCAGTTCTTCTTCAGAAATCGATTTACCATTCATTCGTATTTGATCATGTAGATCGATAATCGCAGGCGATGAAAACACACCCACCGACAAACCATGTTCCCTTAAAATTGCTTCCATAAAAGCAATCGTCGAACCCTTGCCATTCGTACCCGCTACATGAATGATTTGTAATTGTTTTTCTGGATTGCCCATTTTTGCAAGCGCATCTTGCATCGCCATTAATCCAGGTTTAATAGAATCTTCGCTGTCAATTGCCCATCGATTTTTATATACATTCATCTTTGGAATCAAAACTATCCCTCCGTATGTTAGAATCTAGATAGAAAAAGTATATCATTTCCGGAGGTACATAATGTTAAGTTGTTGGGTAATTTATAATGGTAGTTTGACAAGTGAAAAATTTATAGATCAGGCTGAACTGCTGAAAGAAGCGGCTGAACGCGCGGGTGTAAGTACTGAAATTAAGAAGAATTATGAAGTGATGATGAATTTAGATACAAATCTGGCCAATCGGCCGGATTTTGTTGTTTTTTTGGATAAAGATATTCTGCTCGCAACGTTTCTCAAATACGCCGGGATTCCTGTTTTTAACGATCCGGATGTGATTGAAACGTGTGATAACAAAGCGAAACAATACCTTAAACTATCGAAACAAGGTGTTCCAATGCCAGTGACGATTATTGCACCAAAAGTATATCCAAATTTCACAATCATAGATTCAGGTTACTATGAACAAGTGTTGAAAACGCTTGGCTTACCGATGATTATTAAAGAAGGCCATGGTTCATTTGGCATGAAGGTGTATTTGATTGAAACGGAGGAGCAGTTTTATGACAAGACAGATGAATTGCGTGGCATCGACTATATATTTCAGCAGTTCATCGCAAACAGCAGAGGACGGGATATTCGCGTGAATATTGTTGGCGGTGAGATTGTCGCAGCCATGTACCGCCATTCCGAAACTGATTTCCGGGCGAATATTACAAACGGTGGTGTTGCAACAGTCATCGAACTTACAGACCAACAAAAAGCGTTAGCGTTACAAGCTGCCCACGCAGTCGGAGCGGAGTTTGCAGGTGTCGACTTATTGTTCGGTGACAACGAAGAGCCGCTTGTCTGTGAAGTGAATGCAGCCGCCCACATACGTAATATCTACAACGTCACGGGCATTAATGTTGCAGATGCGATGATTGCGTACATATTGAGGAAGCTTGCATGAAGGGCTATGTGTTTTACACAGAGGCCGAATCGGTTAGGAACCATGCGTTCATTGATGATTTAATGAATGAATCGAAAAAAATCGGAATTGAACTCCGCTTACTAATTGAAGACGGACAACCTGATGCCGATGCAGAATTCATCCTTTTTCGGGATCGTAATACCGAATTGGCTGAAAAATTCGAAGCAGGAGGTTTTCGGTTATTCAACCGTGCAGCAGTGAACCGAATTGCGAACGATAAACTACAGACATTTGAACTAGCTACCCTGCTCGGAATACCTTCAGTCCCAACGTTAAGGATTCGGTCCATTGATGAAATCAGTACGTATCCTTGTGTGTTGAAAACGGTTGATGGTCATGGAGGTAGTGAAGTATTTCTTTGTACGTCAGAAGCTGATGCTACATCGTTTTTCCGTCAGTTTCCTGACCGCAAACTAATTGTACAACCGTTTATCGAATCCGGAGCGCGAGATGTACGGGTATTTATGATTGGCAAAGATGTAGTCGGTGCTGTAAAACGGACTGGAAACGAATCATTTAAATCAAATTACACGCTTGGCGGGTCAGTTGAAAAGTATACACTATCCAGTTGGCAGGTAAAAGATGCCGTAACAATTGCAAATGCAATAAAAAGTGATTATGTGGGGATAGATTTTTTGTTATTGCCAGATGGTAGGTGGATGTTGAATGAGATTGAGGATCCTGTCGGGGCCAGGTCGTTGTATGTGACGCATGATGGATCGATTGCAGAAGTGATAATGAAACATGTTAAAGAAGGGTTATGAAATGGATATACATCCATTTCATAACCCTTTAATGAAAAATTCATTCTAATAATTTACATCTACTAAGACATCAACCGAATCGAGCTTGACCTGATATTGAATCCCACTTTGGAAGGGTGGAGCGGTAATCTCTATTCCTGTACACTCTTTCACAAAATTACTTAGTGACCCTGATCGTTTGGGACTGCCACTGGCATTATTCGGCCAAATAGGATTAGAAACGCTCGAGTAAAATATAACCTGATTCGCTTTATCAAAATTTATTTTTTCGATATGTTCTTTCGGATACCCATCAATATTAATGCACACTTTGCCTTTTGGGTCGAATTTCATGGATATTCCTGATGTGATTTCCCCGGAACGATTCTTACCTCCAAGGAGTACTAAATTGCCATTCATGTTATTCATGTTTTTTCCATTAAGAGACTTCACGATTAAAGTGAATGCCATACTGTTCATATTACCCGCTTGTAATAAGCCGTTATGAACCCAGATTAATCCACTTTGGTTATTTGGATTATTCGCTGTTTTTTTACCTTCCGAATAAAATTTACCGGATTGACAATGACCATTTTTAGCACTACATCCAGCTTCTTTTTTATAATATTTATCCAAAGAAAAGGAACTGAAAATATCGGCCGGGTTCGTCACTTGACCATTTTGGCTGGATTGTTCATTCGCCTCTACAAAACCTTTTAGTTTATAATTGATATTCGCTTTCAAAGACTTGCTATTCTCCGCGGATGAGGTGCCTTTAATGTTTAATTCAATTTGTATAGTATCATTAATACGAGTTGAATCCAGATTCAACAATTCATATGTTCTTGAGTTGTCAGTGATATTCATTTTTTTCTGATTTCCAATTGTCAATGCTATTCTGGAAGGCAGTTCATTGAAGTATTTGGCATTTGCAGTTGACTTAATTTCATCGATTGTCTTAATGGTATTACAACCAGGGGACTTAGTATTTTTATCCCCAAAGCATGAATAGTATGTATCTAATTCAAGTTTGACAAGGTCTTTAATTTCTTTCTGTAATGTTTTTTCAACATTCCCTATCTTGTGGACGTAGTAATCGACACCCATCTCCGCGGCGTTATATGCAAGATTAACATTATCGACAATTCTTTCTTGTTTCGCATTACTAATCGATCCCCGCATAAATAAAGCACTGACAATCATTATGAAAACGACAAAGAATAAGACGATTAGTAAAGCATAGCCCTGTTCATTTTTAAGCGATTTCATAACTCCCCTCCATCCTCTCATTGCGTTATCTTGTAACGGGAAATTGTTGTTGGTACTTTAACAAATAATTTATCATTTTCGATGTCCTTTACGGTGAGCGTGAAATTAATGTTTGATTCATTTCCTTTACTTGCAATCGTTTTCCCGTTGAATTCAATTGTCGATTCATATTGATATGTATTTGCAATAGTAATATCAGGTTTTGAAATCGAGGATGCCAGTATGCAATTTTTCATTGATATTTCATTCTTACTGATTGTTAAATCATATTTATCACAAGAACGGTGAATTCGTTGGACCTCAGCTATGATATAATTCGCTTCTTGTTGAAGACGAAGTTTCTTAGTTTCCGCAACATTGTACCTCATGCTTATAAGAACACCTGTCCAAATCAGGATAACCACCGCTGAAACGAGCACCATCGTTACTAATACTTCAACAAGGGTCAATCCTCTTCCATTATTCCCCTTCAATTCTTATCACCCTTATTTTATATGACTTCCTACTGGGTGAAATACCCATACGTTTCACTAATTATCCGATCTTGTTTACTGGCACCTTGCTTTTTTACTTTAATATGAACTTTATTTAAGCTTTTAGTACCTGCTATATAACTACTCCCTTCTAAATCCGGTTGTATGTAGTAGTCAACTTCAAATCTATAGCCGTTATCATCGTATATATAACGTTCATAAACAGTTGTTGTTTCGGGAATTGCTTTATCAAATAACTGATTGTTCGACCCCTGCAATTTAACCAGCTCCTGCTTGGCTAAGTTCATCGTTTCTAACTTATCTTTTGTTTTAGCATTGAGTAATGTCATTTGTGGGAATACCGTCATAAATCCTATAAATACGATACCAAGAATGACGAGCGCCGCTAGTATTTCAACCAATGTCATTCCATTATCATTTTGAAATTGCTTTTTCACAGACACTCCCCCTTCATTTGTTATTAGTAAATCTGTTAGTTGATATTTGCATAAAACGAACTCTACTAATCCCTAAAACCTATATGATTAGAAAAACACAACTATACTACTCTCTTATATACATCTATTTTACCACATCCTGTTATTAGCAATCAAAATTAACCCTATAAAAAACACCCCACCACAATCAAAATTGTGATGGGGTATTTCATGTTTATTAGATTTCCTTCAATTCCTGCATACGACGTTCAACTGCCGCGTACTTTTCTAGATAGTCACTTTCCTTAGCTCTCTCTTCTTCAACAACTGCTTCAGGCGCTTTTGACATGAAGCGTTCGTTGGAGAGTTTGCCTTGGACGCGTTTTACTTCGCTTTGCCATTTCGCAAGCTCTTTTGTTAGACGCTCAAGTTCTTCATCGATGTTGAGCAGCCCTTCAAGTGGCAAGAACAGTTCTGCTCCTGTTACTACCGCTGACATCGATTTACCTGGTGCTGTAATGCCGTTGCCGAGTGTCAATGTCTCAGGGTTACAGAAACGTTCGATGTAGCTGCGGTTTGCTTCTAACACGGCTACAGTCGCATCGTCTTTAGCTGAAATATAGAGTGGAACCTTTTTGCTGAGTGGCGTGTTTACTTCTGCACGGATATTACGTACAGCACGGATAATGTCCATCAACAGTTTCATATCCGTTGCACGTGCTTTATCAGTTAGAGCTTCAGCCGCAATCGGCCACGCCGCGACTGTGATTGATTCACCTTCATGGGGTAGGTTCTGCCAAATTTCTTCTGTGATGAAAGGCATGAACGGATGTAATAGACGCATCGTGTTATCGAGCACATAGGCAAGAATCGAGCGCGTCATTTTCTTCGCTGTTTCGTCTTCACCGTATAATGGCAGTTTCGCCATTTCGATGTACCAGTCACAGAAATCATCCCAGATGAAGTTATAGAGTGCGCGGCCGACTTCACCGAACTCATAGCGGTCTGCTAACTTCGTCACTTGGTCGATTGTTTCATTCAACCGTGTTAAAATCCATGCGTCCGCTACAGATTTTTCACCCGTTAAATCAATTTCATCGTATGTCATGCCATCCATATTCATGAGTGCGAAACGGGATGCATTCCAAATTTTATTGGCAAAGTTCCAGACGGATTCAACTTTTTCAGTTGAGTAGCGTAGATCCTGTCCTGGTGAAGAACCTGTTGATAAGAAGTAGCGCAGTGCATCCGCACCGTATTTGTCGATAACATCCATCGGGTCAACGCCGTTGCCAAGAGATTTAGACATTTTACGGCCATCTTCAGCCCGAACGAGCCCGTGAATTAAGACATCTTTAAATGGTCGCTGTTCTGTGAACTCGATTCCTTGGAAAATCATCCGTGATACCCAGAAGAAAATGATGTCGTAGCCTGTTACAAGTGCATCTGTTGGGTAATAACGTTTAAATTCTTCGTTGTCGAGATCCGGCCAGCCCATTGTTGAGAACGGCCAAAGCGCAGATGAGAACCATGTATCGAGTACATCATTGTCCTGACTCCAGTTTTCACTGTCAGCCGGCGCTTCTTGACCGACATATATTTCGCCAGTTTCGTTGTGGTACCAAGCTGGAATGCGGTGACCCCACCATAATTGACGGGAAATACACCAGTCATGGACATTTTCCATCCATGTTAAATACGTTTTTTCGAAACGGTCCGGTACAAAGTTTACTTTGCCTTCCGTATCTTGTAGCTTGATCGCTTCATCAGAAAGTGGCTGCATTTTTACGAACCATTGTGTCGATAAATACGGTTCAACGACTGCACCACTACGCTCGGAATGACCGACAGAATGATTATGTTCTTCAATGTTAAATAGAACACCCATCTCCTGCAGGTCTTTGACGATTTCTTTACGGCATTCGAAGCGATCCATTCCTTCGTATTTGCCGGCAAGCTTATTCATCGAACCATCTTCATTCATCACGAGAACACGTGGGAGATTGTGACGGTTACCGATTTCAAAGTCATTCGGGTCATGTGCAGGTGTAATTTTAACCGCGCCACTTCCGAATTCCATATCCACGTAATCATCTGCAATAATTGGAATTTCGCGACCGACAATCGGCAGTTTAACCGTTTTACCGATTAAATGTTTATAACGCTCATCTTCAGGATGAACTGCAACCGCAGTATCTCCAAGCATTGTTTCAGGTCGAGTTGTTGCAATTTCTATACTGCCCGTTCCGTCTGCCAATGGGTAACGCATATGATAGAAAGCACCCTGAATGTCTTTGTGGATGACTTCGATATCAGATATAGCCGTTTTCGTAGCGGGATCCCAGTTTATAATATATTCACCGCGGTAAATTAACCCTTTGTTGTAGAGTTTAACGAAAACTTCCTGTACCGCTTTCGAAAGTCCTTCATCCAAAGTAAATCGTTCACGTGTGTAATCAAGCCCCAAACCAAGTTTTGCCCATTGTTCACGGATATGTCCTGCATATTCGTCTTTCCATTTCCATGTTTCTTCAAGAAATTTCTCACGCCCTAAATCATAGCGTGTCGTTCCCTCTTCACGAAGTTTTGCTTCAACGCGCGCTTGTGTTGCAATTCCAGCATGGTCCATTCCCGGAAGCCATAGAGCATCATAGCCTTGCATCCGCTTCATGCGTGTCAATATATCTTGTAGCGTTGTATCCCATGCGTGGCCAAGGTGTAGTTTACCTGTAACATTCGGCGGTGGAATAACGATTGTGTAAGGTTTTTTATCGCTCTTAGGTTGTGCTTCAAAATATTTACCTTTTAGCCACCAGTCATGGCGACCTGCTTCTATGGTCTTCGGATCGTATTTCGTCGGCATCGACGTGTTTTCATTTGTCATGTTGGTTCCTCCTTATTTTTAAAAAGAAAAGTAGTTGGTGCATAAAACTGGACACAAAAAAACTCCTATCGCCTTAAAGGACGAAGGAGCTGTTCGCGGTACCACCTTTATTCGTGCACACAAAAGTACAGTGCACCTCAAACTTCGATAACGGCTTCAAACCGGCTTCCGCTACTGTTAGGTGTTTTCATGCTGAAAACAGCTTATTCACGGAAACTGCTCACGGGTTACATTCAGCAAATAATCGACAGGCCCTTTCACCACCGGAACCCTCTCTTTAGTCCAATCAATTCACGTACTATCCCAATCATCGCATCTCTATACAATTACCATAATTGTAACGGAACTGCTCATGAAACGTCAAGTAAATTACGAAAGGATTGTGTTATGCGAAGATCATATAACCCTTATCTTCTACCGCCTTGGCTTCGGAAAACCCGATTTTACTGCAAAGGAATTATTATCCCACTTTGTGTTTTTCAATTGATACGATTATTACTCGTTCCAACAACCGGTGATTTTCTACTATTGTGTCTTCTCTGTGGATTAGCTTTCGCTCTTTACAAAAACATCATTTGAACGGAATACAGTTGTCGATACCCCATCTGTTAGCTCCATAATGAATGAGAGCACTTCGTCCGCCTCTGTGAATGAAGTGCTTTCTATTGTTGCGATTGGAGTTGCCACTACTACATTTACTTCCACTTCAGGCTCCTCCACTTGCGCGACCGCTTTTGTGTACGAACACTCCACATGCCAGACAATACCGTAAGTACCTTGTCCGTCAGATTTTCCCGTCGCTTGGGTCGTTACTACGTTCAACGTGCTCTCTGTTTCGGGAGGTAGATCAATATTGAGTGGGACTGCGTATTCAAAGTAACCCTCTTTGCCATCCAACTCAACATCATCAATGAGAATATACGAATCATCGAGTTCTGCTGAACGCAGGACCCCATCATCAAATTCAACATTCGCCGCAATGTGGTAAATGCCTGTCAATCGGACTGCATCTTCCGTTCTTTCTTCGGTATATCTTGGAGTTACCGTGACTGATTGACCCCCTGTAGGTATGCCCGCATGTTCAGGGAAGTAAAAGTCTTCCTGCATTGGCCACTGTTTTATCTCCATATACGTTCCCTCCTTCTATTCCTTCACAAACAATTGTATGCGCGACAGCGTCTTGATAGAAGAATATATTGAGTGAACGAAAAATCCCCTGACCATTTAACAAGTCAGGGGATTTTTATTTAATTTACAAAACACTGGAAAGAAGGGCTTGAAAACCACCATTTTCACCGGACTATTTCCGGCCCGCTTTCGGCGAATTAATCACGACACTTTTACCGAGGGGCATGTAGGGGATGCGACAAAGTCGCATCCCCTACTTACTTAGACATCTCGATAAGCGTATAGAACTTGTTCAATTCAAAGCGAACCAAAAGCACAGATACAAGTAGTACCTAGTGTGTGATCAAGTTATTTACTGGTTATTTTAGTTAATCATCAGACGTAGTAAAGTAAAATACTTCTTATTGCTTCAATTTGGCAAATACAGTATGGAATGCTTCAACCGTTGTCGCGATATGCTCTTCGGTATGCGCAGTCGATAGGAACATGCCTTCAAACTGGGATGGCGGTAGGAAGATGCCTTCTTCCGCCATTAAGCGATAATAATCAGCGAATAATGCAAGATCGGATGTTTTCGCTTTTTCGTAGTCAGACACTTTTTCATTTGTGAAGAAAAAGCCAATCATCGATCCAGCACGGTTCACTGTGTGTGGAATATTGTATTTTTCTGCTGCGGCACGGAAACCGGCCTCCAGCTGATCGCCTAGTTTCATGAAATGATCATATGATTCGGGTGTCAGTTTTTTCAACGTTTCAATACCGGCAGTCATTGCAAGCGGATTTCCTGATAAAGTGCCTGCTTGGTAAATCGTCCCCGCGGGAGCCATATTTTCTAGAATTTCACGTTTTCCACCATACGCACCTACAGGTAACCCACCGCCAATTACTTTTCCAAGACATGTGATATCAGGTGTAACACCGAAATACCCTTGTGCACAATTGTAACCGACACGGAAGCCTGTCATGACTTCATCGAATATAAGAAGTGTGCCGTTTTGTTCAGTCAGTTCACGCAATCCTTCAAGGAAGCCTGGTTCAGGAGGAACAACGCCCATATTACCTGCGACGGGTTCCACAATGATTGCAGCTAGATCGTCGCCGAATTCTGCAATCGCGACTTTAATGCTTTCAAGATCATTATATGGCACAGTAATCGTGTTTTTAGCAACCGACTCTGGAACGCCTGGGCTATCTGGAAGACCCAGTGTCGCAACACCTGAACCCGCTTTAATGAGCAGTGAATCGGCGTGGCCATGGTAGCAACCTTCGAATTTCAAAATTTTATTACGTCCTGTGTAGCCACGCGCTAAACGCAATGCACTCATTGTGGCCTCTGTACCTGATGAAACCATACGAATCATCTCGATAGATGGAACGCGCTCGATAACTAGTTTCGCAAGTTCATTCTCAGCTAATGTTGGAGCACCGAAGCTAGCTCCAGTTTCCGCTACACGCTTGATACCATCGACGACGTCACTGTCAGAGTGACCATGAATAAGAGGACCCCAAGACAAGACATAGTCAATGTAGTCATTGCCATCGATATCCGTAATGATTGCGCCTTTTCCACTTTCCATGAAAATAGGATCCATATTGACGGATTTGAAAGCACGGACAGGTGAGTTAACTCCGCCCGGCATTAGATTTACTGCTTCTTCAAATGCTTGTTTTGACTTCCCGTAATTTCTACCCATTTATTTCTCCTCCAGCCAGCGCGCAGCATCTTTCGCATGGTACGTCATAATAATATCCGCACCTGCACGCTTCATACTCGTTAACGTTTCTAAAACAATCTGTTTTTCGTCAATCCAGCCGTTTTGAGCAGCAGCCTTTACCATTGCGTACTCGCCACTTACATTGTAAGCCACGATTGGCAATAAAAAGGTGTTTTTTACGTCGCGTACGATATCAAGATAAGACAATGCCGGTTTGACAATGAGGAAATCGGCACCTTCCAATACATCTGATTCCGCTTCTCGTAATGCTTCCATTCGGTTTGCGGGATCCATTTGATACGTTTTACGGTCACCAAACTGTGGTGTAGAATCTGCTGCATCACGGAACGGACCGTAATAAGCGGAAGAATATTTCACCGCATAGGACATGATCGGTATTTCTGAAAAACCGGCTGCATCAAGTCCTCGGCGTATAGCCACAACAAAACCGTCCATCATATTTGAGGGGGCGATAATATCAGCACCGGCTTCTGCTTGGCTTACAGCTGTCCGCGCCAATAAATCTAGAGAAGGATCGTTCAATACTTTCTCTCCTTCAACCACACCACAGTGACCATGGTCAGTAAACTCGCAAAGACACGTATCTGCGATAACGACAAGGTCAGGATAACGTTCTTTCGCAAGACGGATTGCTTTTTGAACAATTCCTTCAGCGGAATAAGCTTCTGAGCCCACATCGTCTTTCGTTGCTGGGATACCGAACAAAATAATTGAAGGAATACCTAGTGAGACGACTTCATCGAGTTCAATTGCAAAGTGATCAAGTGATTTCTGGAAAACACCCGGCATTGAAGCAATCGGATTATTGATATCCTCACCGTCGATAACAAAAATCGGATAAATGAAATCCTCTTTTTTCAGAACAGTTTCCTTTACCATAGATCGTAATGTGCTTGATGCACGAAGACGTCTGTTGCGTCTGAATTGTAATGTATCCATAATTACCCTTCCTTTCGCCCCGCCAATTTCTCAACGAGATCTTTAAGTGTGTATGTATCTGGCCTAACATGGACAGGTGCGCCAACTTCTACTAGCGCACTCTCCGTCACATGACCGATAGCACCGATTGTATAGCCATTCCAGCCTGTACGCGGCACAACTTCTTCCGCAAAAACTGCCACTGCCGAAGGACTTGCGAACAACACGTTCAATTGCTGTTTTTTCTGCAACAAAGCAACAAGTGAATCAATGGAATCATTTGCACGCTCTGTTGTATAAACAGTCCACTCATCCACTTCAAAAGGCAATTCTTCTTTGATGGTCACTCCAGCAATCGATCCACGGAGAAATAAGATGCGTCGAATATCTGTTTCAACAGGATTAAATTCCTTAACGAATGTATCCGCACTGAAAACCGTTGGAATGAAATCGACCGTAAAGCCAATTTTCCTAAGTGCATCCGCAGTACGAATACCGACCGCCGCTATTTTAGCTGGAATTGCTTCTGGTGAAAAATTGTGTCGAATGAGCTTGGCTCCAAAAGCCGTAACCGCACTTTGACTGGTGAATATCAACCAGTCGTAAGTCGGACATGCGTTCAAACGGAGCTCATCTGTCTGTTCCACCAACTCTGCCACTTGAATGAGCGGCAATGAAACTGGCGTACCTCCATAGAGCTTCACCAGTTCGAATACATCTTCTGATTTCGGCGTTCCTGTGAAGACGACTGTTTCAGCTAACAGTGGTTTACCGTTACGCATCCATATCCGCCTTCACTTTCTCAATCACCTCAGAAGCTCCTTCAGCACGTAAAGTTTTTGCAACTTCCTTGCCAGCTTCAATAGGATCTTTACTCGTAAATGTACTTTTGAATACTTGTATAGCGTCGGGAGAAGCAATATAACCAGTCAGTTCAACCTCACTGCCATTGTATTGCGCAAAACCTGCAATCGGAACTTGGCATGAGCCATCCATTTCAGTAAGGAAAGTACGCTCTGCTTCTACTTCTTTCCACGTTTTCTCATCAGTTAGTTTGGCTAGTTCGGCTAGTAGTTCTTCATCATCAATACGGCATTCAATTGCAAGTGCTCCCTGCCCTACTGCAGGAATACAATCCTCAACAGACATATATTCCGTGGTGATATCTTCACTCCACCCCATCCGTTTCATACCAGCGGCTGCTAGAAGAATCGCGTCGTATTCGCCGTCAACCATTTTTTTCAAACGTGTGTCGATATTGCCACGAATCCATTGAATATCCAGGTCGGGACGTAGTAAAAGCAACTGTGAACTTCTACGTAAACTAGATGTTCCAACAATCGCTCCTACCGGCAAGTCCATGAATTTCACATGATCTTTTGAAATGAAGGCATCACGTGCATCTTCACGCGGAGGGATACAACCGATAACAAGTCCTTCCGGTAAAACTGCCGGCATGTCTTTCATACTATGTACTGCAAAATCGATTTCTTTATCGTACAATGCTTGCTCAATTTCTTTGACGAAAAGACCTTTCCCACCGACTTTAGACAACATGACGTCAAGGATTTGATCGCCTTTCGTAACGATTTCTTTCACTTCAAACTCAAATGGTGCACCAGCTGCTTTCATTTGTTCAATGAACCAGTTTGTCTGTGTTAAAGCAAGTTTACTTCTTCTTGAACCTACAATTATTTTTCTCATTTTCATAAAACCAACCTTTCAAATAAATAATTCACTATTAAAATCCATTAAGGGATCAATATTTAAATCCAGGAATGGAATTCAGATAATTTGCTCGCTAGGAAAAAATTAATAATAACAAAGAGAAACGCAAATACATTTGCCCACGCAAAGTCATTTCCTGTAAGCTTGCCACTCCGCTTCAAGAATAATACAGAACCATAAATGGCAAGCAAGAAAAATGAACCCAATATTTTTATATCGAATACGGACCACGTGTCTAGGGCAACAGTCGCCCACTGCATGCCTAGAACTAGGCTAACAAAAAGAATTGGTATTCCCGTGTAAAGAGCGGCTTTCATTCCTATCTCTGCTTGATGAAGGGACGGTAGCCTGCCAAATTGTTTCGTCCATTTCTTTTCTTTTAAAACCTTATAGACAAGGAGATAGAGAATCGAAAAAACAAAAGACATTGCAAATGCGGCATACGATAAAATTGCAAAGGTTATATGGATAATAAGAAGTTCAGAAATGAGTGCTTCCCCTATCGCTGATTGTTCAATTTGTACAGGTGCAAACGTATGAATCGTCATGAATATAAAACCGATGACATTCAAGAAAAACACAGCGTGACTCACTTTGTAAAATAGGTGCAGGACAATCGATAATGTAATCAAAAGCCATGCGTAAAAAAAGATGCCTTCAAAGAGAGTCAGTACCGGAAATCTTTTCATTTCGATAATATACATCACTAGGAAAAAACTTTGCAGAAAATAGACAACGGATAAAATCCAAAAAGCGCATCGATGTGCAAAGGTATCCTTATTTAAATAATCTATAAAATAAAAAACGAGGCTAACCGCGTAAAGGACAACCATTACTTCATGCAGCCTCGTCATCATCATATCTGCCATGATCACTTCTCTGCCTTTCCGAACCAATAAGGGCGTTTCCGCATCTATAGTGTATCACACTGATGCGGAAACGCCCCTTTGACAAATGCTCAAAATGTCAAATTCGGTTGTGCCATCGCATTTCTTTCCGCTCTGACTTTTAACCGTTCTACTGCTTGTCTTGCAAGCATTTCTTTCTCCTTCACTACATCCTCACCGATACCGAAAATTTGCTGGAATAGCTCTAACTTTTCGTTCGATTTCGGATCCATAGATAATTCTTTCACCTGTAAAATTGGATCTTTCAATAACTGATTGACAATCGATTTCGTATGTTTGTTCAACACTTTCTTTTCGCGTTCCGTCAAATTGGGCATCTTGTTTTCAATGCTCGCCATCGTTTCTGTTTGAATAATATGTGCTTTTTGACGAAGTGCCGAAATGACAGGGACAACTCCAAGTGTAGCAACCCATTCTTTGAAAACGACAATTTCTTGTTCAATCATTAAACCGATTTCCTCAGCTGCATGCTTTCTTTCTGCAAGATTCGCCTCGACAATACCTTGTAAATCATCGATATCATAAAGAAAGACATTCGGTAAATCACCGATACGCGGATCTAAATCGCGCGGAACAGCAATATCAACCATAAATATCGGTCTTCCTTTACGCAACCGTACTACTAATTGCATGAGTTCCAAGTCGATTACGAAGTCACTTGCACCAGTTGAACTAATCAGTACATCCGCTTCAAGTAAGGTGCATTGAAGCTCTGCCATCGATTTTGCAACTCCACCGAATTTATCGGCAAGCAGTTCTGCTTTTGAAAGTGTTCTATTGACAACTGTCACTTTGCTTGCACCACTACCATGCAAGTTCTTTAAAGCGAGTTCGCCCATCTCACCTGCACCAAGAATGGCTACATGCTTCTGATCCAATGTGCCAAAAATTTTCTTACCAAGTTCTACAGCTGCATAGGATACCGACACTGCATTATCACCAATTGCGGTGTCAGTATGCGCTTTTTTAGCAAGTGTAACTGCTTGCTTAAATAGTTCATTGAAAACAGTACCCGTCGTTCCCGTTGTTTGGCCCATAAGGAAACTATCCCTTACTTGGCCTAATATTTGTGTCTCGCCAAGAACCATGGAATCTATGCCTGCCGAAACACGCATTAAATGCTCAACTGCCCCGTCATTTTCCATGATGACCAGGTGCGACGAGAATGTTTCAAGTGGAATATCGAACCATTCAGCCAGGAAATTCTTCACATAATAACGACCTGTATGTAACTGATCGACAACTGCGTATATTTCAGTACGGTTACATGTGGATATAATTATATTTTCTAATATACTCTTTTGCTGTTGCAGTGTTTGCATCGCCTGTGGCAGTTCTGCTTCAATAAAAGATAGCTTTTCCCTTATTTCAACAGGTGCTGTCCGGTGATTGACACCAATTATGATTGTATGCATCAGGTGTTCACACCTTTCACGTTCTATTTCACGCTTTCTATTATACCATACGGTTGTCCGTTTTTCTGTTTAAAATTGTGAACAACGTATGAATACCAGCGGTTTAATGAACCTATTTATAATGATTACAAACTAATACTAACAGCCTTTGAAATGACAAGCAATCAATGTGCAATATACATATCCTTTGTACGATGCCAATCATAATCCGAAGCATACCTATTCGTACAAAATAAATAATCCGGAAAACGATTTCAACTCGTCTCCAGATTACTATTTATATAATTACATTCTACTCTCAATTTCTTTCCATGCTTCTTCCATGCCAATTCCCTTTTCAGATGAAAAGACAATCAAAGCATCATATGGACGCATAGCAAGTGTTTCACGAACTACTTTTTTATGCTTTTCCCATTTCCCCTTTGGTATCTTGTCCGCCTTCGTCGCAATGATGATTGCTGGCATATTGTTATCCACGAGGAAATCATACATATTACAATCTTCGGCACTTGGCGCGTGACGCAAATCAACAATTAGGACAACAGCACGGAGAGGTTCCCGTTCTGTCATATATTGTTGAATAAATTTCCCCCATGTTTCACGAGATGACTTTGATACTTTTGCATAGCCATATCCCGGGACATCGACAAAAAATAGTTGCTCTTCAATTTTATAAAAGTTTAATGTTTGTGTCTTACCCGGTTTCGAAGAAGTTCGAGCAAGACTCTTTCTGCCAATCATCTTGTTGATAAAAGAAGATTTCCCGACATTGGAACGTCCTGCTAGCGCAAATTCTGGATATCCTTCTGACGGGTATTGATCTGGTCGTACGGCACTCATAATCATTTCTACGTTATGGACTTTCATTTGGAAGTCTCCTCCAATGCAATTTCGAGGACCTCTTCTGCGTCAGAAACGAGCTTGAATGTCATTTCCTTCCGGACGCTTTCCGGAATATCTTCGATGTCGCGCTCATTTTCAATTGGCAAGATAATTGTTGTCAAGCCAGCTCGATGGGCACTTAATGTTTTTTCTTTTAATCCACCAATTGGCAACACTCTGCCTCGTAATGTTATTTCACCAGTCATGCCAACTTCACGGCGAACTGGACGTTTTGTCAATGCGGAAACTAACGCTGTTGCAATGGTCACACCAGCCGATGGACCGTCTTTTGGAATGGCCCCTTCAGGAACATGGATATGAATATCACATTTTTTGTGAAATTCCGTATCAATTCCGAACTCCACTGTTTTTGAACGTACATAAGACAGTGCAGTTTGTGCAGATTCTTTCATTACGTCCCCAAGTTTACCCGTCAAAATTAACTTCCCTGCTCCGGGGGATAAAGAAACCTCAATCTGCAAAGTATCTCCTCCAACTTGGGTATAAGCAAGCCCTGTCGCAACGCCGATTTGATTGACCGTTTCCGCCTGACCATACCTGTGTTTCTTTTTACCTATGAGTGATTCAAGCGTTTTTGGGCTAACCGTGATGCTTTTTTTCTCACCTGTAACTATCAATTTCGCTGCTTTACGGCAAATGCCTGCAATTTGACGCTCTAGTCCACGCACACCCGCTTCACGCGTATAGTATCTCACAATGTCCTGGATTGCCGGATCACTGATGCGAACTTGGGATTTGGTCAATCCGTGTTCTTTTAACTGTTTTGGAATTAGATGATTTTTAGCAATCGAACGTTTCTCAATTTCAGTATAACCTGCAATTGAGATAATTTCCATACGGTCTCGGAGTGGTCCTGGAATCGCACTTAAATCGTTCGCTGTCGCAATGAATAATACATTTGATAAGTTATAAGGTTCTTCAATATAATGATCACTGAATTTGTCATTCTGTTCCGGATCAAGTACTTCCAACATAGCAGAAGATGGATCACCACGGAAATCATTCGACATTTTATCGATTTCATCTAGCAGGAACACCGGATTAATCTTTCCGGACTTTTTCATTGCCTGGATAATCCGTCCCGGCATAGCACCTACATATGTCCGCCTATGTCCTCTAATTTCTGATTCGTCACGTACTCCACCAAGTGAAATACGAACAAATTTTCTACCAAGAGATTCAGCTATGGATCTGGCAAGAGATGTTTTCCCAACTCCTGGTGGACCTTCAAGACAAAGAATTGGACCTCTTAATGAATTGGTCAACTGACGTACCGCCAAATATTCCAGTATACGTTCTTTTACATTTTCAAGACCATCATGATCACGATTGAGGATTTCTTCAGATCGGTTAATATCAAGCTGATCTTTTGAAGCATCAGTCCAAGGCAATGTTACAAGCCACTCAATATAATTCCGTATAATACCACTTTCAGCTGCAGCAGAAGGAATCTTTTCGTATCTATCCAGTTCACGCAATGCCGCTTCTTTGACCACTTCTGTCATACCGGCTTTTTCAATACGACTTGTTAAGTCTGCAACTTCCAGCCCTTTTCCATCTTTATCGCCAAGTTCAGTCTGGATAGCCTTCATCTGTTCGCGTAGATAGAATTCTTTTTGCGTCCGTTCCATTGCTTCCCTTACACGTTCATTTATTTTCTTTTCAAGATTGAGCACTTCCTGCTCGTTATATAGCCTGCTCGTAAGCCATTCTAGACGTTTATTGATATTTGTCGTTTCTAGAACTTCCTGTTTTGCCGCAAGCTTGAGTGGCAAATGAGAGGCAACCGTATCTGCAAGTCTTCCCGGTTCAATAATTGATGCTACAGAATCATATGTTTCTTCCGTGACTTTTTTCGAAATTTTCGAATACTTTTCAAAATATGTAAGCAGGGTTCTCATTAATGCTTCTGATTCCGCATCTATTGTCTCATCATCCGGGAACCCGATTACTTCAACAACAGGATAAAGGTCTGCTTCCTCATAGTTAGACCATTCTGCACGTTCAATACCCTCAATCAGTATGCGATATGTTCCATTTGGTAACTGAGTCAGCGATTTTACCGACGCCAATGTACCTACCTTATACAAATCTTCGGGCTCTGGATTTTCTATGCTAATATCTTTTTGTGTCGCAAGGAAGATTAGATTGTCTTTGGCAATTGCATGTTCAATTGCGAATACGGAGCGTTCTCTTCCAACATCAATATGTAAAATCATCGTAGGGTAAACAAGCAACCCTCGAAGCGGTAAAAGCGGTATGTTATTTAATTTATCTGTCAGCATAGGGTAGTCACCTCCGATAATTATGTATATCCTACTTTATGTTCAGTAAAACATTGAAAAAAAGCTGACATCCGATAAGCGCATATTCACGCGCTTCGTCGGAGTCAGCTGCATCCTTCAGGCGTTACGCCGAGTCTTTCTCATTATCCAGAATAACCCGGGTACCATCTTCCGTTAAGAGAATCGGATTTGATTGTCCCAACACGGATTCTTTAGTAATGATGCACTCTTTCACTTCTTCAAGTGAAGGCAGTTCATACATTACATCGAGCATGATATTTTCAATGATTGAACGCAGACCACGGGCACCTGTTTTTCGTGTAATGGCCTCTTTTGCAATTTCAAGCAAGGCATCATCCTCGAAACGAAGTGCAACATCATCCAGTTCGAACATTTTTTGATATTGTTTTACGATTGCATTTTTTGGAAGAGTCAATATCTGATAAAGAGTATCTTCACTCAACTGTTCAAGACTTGCAAGAACAGGCAAACGACCAACAAATTCTGGAATTAGACCGAAACGCTGAAGATCTTCAGGTATCAGTTTAGCAAGATACGATTCCTCTTCAATAATTGTGTTGGGTTCAGCACCGAATCCAATTACTTTTTGACCGATACGACGTTTGATGATTTCTTCGATTCCATCGAATGCTCCACCGACAATAAAGAGGATATTCGTTGTATCGATTTGAATGAATTCTTGATGAGGATGTTTGCGACCACCTTGTGGCGGAACACTCGCTACAGTTCCTTCAAGAATTTTAAGTAGTGCTTGTTGAACACCTTCACCTGAAACATCACGTGTTATAGATGCATTTTCAGATTTACGAGCGACTTTATCGATTTCATCAATATAGATGATTCCTTTTTCCGCACGATCAACATCATAATCTGCTGCCTGAATTAACTTCAGCAAAATATTTTCTACATCTTCACCGACATATCCTGCTTCAGTCAATGATGTAGCATCTGCAATAGCAAAAGGTACGTCAAGGATTCTTGCAAGGGTTTGAGCGAGTAATGTTTTACCACTACCCGTTGGTCCGATGAGTACAATATTAGATTTCGATAACTCGACATCATCAATCTTACTGTTCGAGTTAACACGTTTATAGTGGTTATAGACAGCTACCGAAAGTGATTTTTTCGCGCGATCCTGTCCAATCAGGTATTCATCGAGGATACTTTGTATTTCTTTTGGTTTCGGAACGTCTTTAAGTTCAAATCCTTCTTCAAGACCGACTTCCTCTTCTACAATTTCAGCACAAAGTTCAACACATTCATCACAAATATAGACGCCTTGACCTGCGACTAGCTTACGAACCTGCTCCTGGGATTTCCCGCAAAAAGAACAGTTTAAGTTATCTTTTTCATCGTTAAATTTGAACACTAATCTCACCCCTATTTAAGTGACAATCTTACAAGATTCCCAGGTTTTTATCAACTAATTAGAATTCATCGCTTTACACATTTTATTATGTCTTTCTATGAAAAACAAGGTACGGTCTTCCGTACCTTGTCCTTAATTCACTTTATTATTCAGTAATCTTTGCGTTTTCTACCAAGAATTCAACTGTTTTGTTGAAACGAAGATCGTTTTCAAGAACTTTAGTTCCACCAAGCGTTGTTTTAATTTGCTCGATATCCATGCCGAACTGCTCAGACATTTTTTCGAGTTCAGCATTAATATCTTCTTCTGCAACTTCAATGCTTTCAGCTTTACCAATTGCTTCAAGTACTAAAGAAACACGGACACGATTTTGTGCGTCTTCTTGCATTTGAGTACGAAGCGCTTCTTCATCTTGTCCAGAGAACTGGAAGTAAAGCTCAAGATTCATTCCTTGTGATTGTAGACGTTGTCCAAATTCTTCCATCATACGTTCAACTTCAGATTCAACCATCACTTCTGGGATGTCAACTTCCATATTTCGTGCTGCTGCTTCTACAAGATCATCACGAAGTGCTGTTTCGGAAGCAGTTTTTTTCTCTGCCAAAGTTGTTTCTTTCAACTTCGCACGCAATGCGTCAAGACTTTCAACTTCTTCGTCAATTTCTTTTGCAAGTTCGTCATCTAATGCAGGAATTTCTTTAGATTTGATTTCATGAAGTTTCACTTTGAAAATAGCTGCTTTACCCGCAAGTTCTGCCGCATGATATTCTTCAGGGAAATCTACTTCAACATCTTTTTCTTCGTCTGTTTTCATGCCAATCAATTGCTCTTCAAATCCAGGGATAAATGAACCTGAACCGATTTCAAGATCGTATTGCTCGCCTTTACCACCATCGAAAAGTTCTCCATCAACCGAACCTTCAAAGTCGATTTTCACTGTATCACCGTTTTCAACAGTGCCATCTTCTTTCAAAGCTAGTTCTGCGAAAGCTTGTTGACGTTCTTTTAGTTGTTCTTCGATTTCCTCATCAGTAACTTCAGTATCCTGACGTGTTACTTCAAGACCCTTATAGTCGCCAAGTTTAACTTCAGGCTTCAATGCAATAACTGCTTTGAAAATAAGCTCTTTCCCTTTTTCCATTTGTTCGATATCGATTTCAGGACGGTCGATTGGTTCAACGCCCGCTTCGTCAAGTGCATTAGAATATGCTTCTGGAAGAATGAAATCAAGTGCTTCATTGTAAAGTGATTCTACACCATACATTTTTTCAAACATTTGACGTGGCATTTTCCCTTTACGGAATCCTGGTGCTTGTACTGTTTTCACAACTTTTTTAAATGCTTTATCAAGACCTGCTGTTACTACCTCTGCAGGTACTTCTACTGTAAGAGTCCCTTTGTTTCCTTCTTGTTTTTCCCATTTAACTGACATAATTAATTACCTCCGAATCGTTTTGGCCAATATGTTTTGATACGTATATACTCCATTGACAACCATTTCAGTATATCATAGTCTCTTCATCTTTCAACAGATTTCGTACTTTGCTAAAGGTCCGAATCGTTGTCAATCTGCTGGATAAGTAAGTTCAGTTCTGTCTCGGGCAACTGCTCACCCGAAAAGAGGCTTTCTATGTAGTTTACATAAGCTGTCGCAACTTCTTCCGAATTACTATTCCCCCATCCAAAAGGGAATGCAGTAATTGCGAATTTCTCGATGAGCCCCTGCGCCATTTCCAATCTGGATGGATCTTGAAAGAGTTGCAGTTCTATCTTTTCAAGGACTTCTTTCGTCATTGCATCTTGTCCAGGCAAAGTCATATTAGCAGGAACAACTTGCTTTTTCCAACCAAATTTACTGATTACAAGTTCTTCATCGTCCCCTGTTTGATGCAACAGTGTCAAAGCGAAGGTAATGGCTAGTGGTGCAACGTCGTCCTGTACAGCTATTTCCTTCAGTAAAGGAGCAAGCTCTGATAAATCACTACCTTCAAGTGAAGCAAGTGCATACTGTTGTGTCATAGCATCCATCTTCATGAATTCGTCGAATTCGAAAGATTCCATTTTAAAACCCGGCTCATCAAGTGCATAGCGTTCTGACAAACGAGCATTCAATTCCCGTAGGTAATTGAATTTGTTGAGCATATTTGGCGGAACAATTCCTTCATCAAGCAGCGCATCAATGGTCATTTCGACTTCATCATATTCCTCTAGCTGAATACTGATTGTCAAATACAGTTCCATTGCATCGACGTAATCTGCAGTTCCACTATGAAGTAGCCTTGCCGCAATTTCCTTAGCTCGCCGAAATTCTTTTGTTTCGTAAAGGGCAACAGCGTAAGGTCCTAGAAATTCCGGATTATCAGGTTCATAAACAATTGCCTGATCAAATGCTTCAACCGCTTGTTCGTAGTCCTCTGTCTCAACGGCAACATGCCCTTTTTCAACAAGCTTTTCAAAAGTTCCCGGGAAGACGATTAGGTTTTCTTTTTTCCTGAGTCTTCCGTATTTCTTTCTCAATACGCTCACCTTCTTTCATCATTTCTCACTATATCATAGCGTTTTATAATTTAACATTAATTTCCGAAGTGTTTTGTAAAAACGTTATTTGTTTCACGGATAATCAGGACGAAAATAGTGTTATGCACCTCTGTGAAGTAATGCGATTTCCCCTACCAAACACCTCATCCCAGTGCTAGGTAAGAATTGATTTTCATTGTTGAAAAAACGGGATGAATCGTTTCTTATATAGGAAAGCAATGACATTCAAGATCGAGCTAGGAATTTTCTTGCTAATGAAACATTTGCGATAAAATTGAGGGTAAGCTTTTTTCAGGTTATTCCACTGCTGACAATCTTTCTTTTGCCTATAACGTGCCACATCAATGAGCTTTATCTCGTTATTTGAAGTGATGAAAATATTGCGCAAGTGAATGTCAGATGGATTTAAGCCCAAATTCGAAGCCAAGGATAGTGCGTGATCAATTTCATCGATATGCGCGGTTGTTATAACTTTTCCATGTGTTAAACATTCAAAAAGTGTATAACCATCAATATAGTCCATGACAAGATAATTTAATCCAGTCTCATAAATCGAAGGGAAATAAGGAGTATCTTGAAGTACTTTATAAATTTCGGCTTCTTCTTTTGCGATGTGTATATATATTGGAAAGAACACTTTAATTGATATATTTGATGATTTGATCCTGAATACAAATGCACTTCTTCCTGTTCCGATGTGTTCTAAAGATTTATCGTATCGAACCAGTTGATTTTTCTCGTTAATGATGACCGTATTTACAAGCTCTTGATAAGTAGTCAAATATTAACCTCCAATAATTTTATAGAATGACCAGGGCTAAGCGCAAGAGTTCAAAAGTGAAATATCACTCTTTGTAGGATATCCTCAGCCTGATACTTTATGATTAAGCCAAGAACACCCGTGACCTCAGTCGTGGGAGGCTCATAGGGCTCATAAAAATAAAAAGAAACGCCATAACCATTACTTGGTTAAAGCGTCTCTTAAGAAACAAAAGACCTCACCAAATAAATGGTAAGGTCTCGCAAACAACGATTGTCGCCAATAAAGCCGAGGATTCAGTCCTGTGTTGACGACTTTACTGTATTAGCTACTCCCCTTAACGGAAATTGACTAGTTTAATTTGTAGTATCACTATAAATATAAACTACTTAAATGTCAATATTGATTACGTTATCAAGTTAGAAAGCAGCCGTTCTTCCTTTTATTCATAGAATAGTTATAAACACGCTTATTTTAGTTTACATCCCATTTATGATTAAGCCAAGAACACCCGTGACTTCAGTCGTGGGATGAATTGGCTTTCTTTTTTTGTTCTAAAGTGATATCACTAGACGAACACGCATTCTATTTGGTAGAATATTCTTAAATAAGGTAGGTGACAAACTATGGAGCCGAACAAGGAATATCGAACTTTTCAAATCAACATTAAAAATGGCCATAAAATGTATACTTATTTCGATGAACTTTGTCTAAATAGTAATAACCTATATAACACGACAAACTTTTTTATCAGGCAAGTTTATACTACTTTAAACAATGAAGGTGCATTACAACCTTTACAACAAGAAGTAATAAAATTAATTCTTGATAACATCAATAAAATGAATGTCAATCAACAAAAAGCTTATCTGAAAAAATTAGAAAAAGAACAAATGAAACCAAGAGACGAACAAAAAGAAATAAAGGTAAATCTATTTGAGCTGCCTTCAAAAGAAAAGTCCTTCTTAGGTTACAATTTTCTTGATTGTCTATTTAAAACAATTAAACAAAAAGACTATTATTCATTGCCAGGTCAGATAAATCAACAGGTTCTTAGAAATGTCGTGCAAAACTGGGCTAGTTTTTTCTCAAACTTAAAAGAGTTCAAAAAGAATCCCGGCAAATACCAAGGAAGACCTTCTATTCCTGGTTACCTACCAAAAGGAAGCAGGAAAGAATCAACTCTATCGAATCAGATTTGCAAAATTAAAGACGGTAAATATTTAAGCTTCCCAAAAACTAAAAGAAAAATAAATATTGGTAAGTTAGCAAATTTCAATGGTAAGTTTCAACAAGTGAGAATCATACCCAAGCACAATTGTTTTACTGTTGAATTAGTGTTTTTAATCGAGACGAAAAAACAATTATCCGCCAAAATGGAACGATGCATGAGTATCGATTTAGGTCTTGATAACATTGCAGCGCTAGTTTTTAATACAGAGCACGTCCCAGTCCTATTTAAAGGCGGTAAAGTAAAGTCCATCAATCAATGGTACAACAAAATGCGCGCTTACTACTACGCGGCTCTTCGTAACGGGAAAAAATCAAAAGAAGGGAACTTCCATTCCAAGAAGTTAGTGAATTTAGATTCTGCAAGACATAGACAAATCAAAGACTTTTTCCATAAAGTTAGTTTCAATATCGTGCGAATAGCGGTGGGAAATAACATTGATACGATTGTCATCGGTAAAAATGTGGGTTGGAAACAAAAAATCGAATTAGGGAAAAAAAATAATCAAAACTTTGTCCAAGTGCCACACTCACTGCTAATAGAATTAATCACTTATAAAGCGAATGCCGAGGGTATTTCAGTAATTGTAACTGAAGAAAGCTACACATCACAGGCAAGTTTTGTAGATGAAGACATTATTCCAACCTACAAATCGGGGAATAATTCAAATCACATTTTCAGTGGAAAACGATTAAAACGCGGTATTTACCGTACAAAAAGGAAAACATTAATAAATGCAGATGTTAATGGTGCAGCAAACATCTTAAGAAAAGTAGTGCCGAAAGCATTTGCTAACGGTATAACGGCTGTGTGTTCCCAGCCTCAAGTGGTCAATGTGCGATAGCACCAACCCTGAAACCCGTGACTTCAGTCGTGGGAGGTTCATTGAACCGTATATCCTCCATCAAGTACTACCGCTTGCCCAGTTATTCCTTTCGCGCCTTCACCTGATAAGAATAAAACCAGTTCTGCAATTTCTTTTACATCTAGAAGACGTTTTTGTGGAACCAAAGGATAAATCACTTCTTCAAGTACGGACTCAAAGGGAACATTTCTCATACTCGCTAAGTCTTGAAGCTGATTGCGCACTAAAGGGGTATCTGCGTATCCTGGACAAATTGCATTAACAGTAATTCCATCTTCCGCTGTTTCCAATGCCGCCACTTTAGTCAAGCCAATAACACCATGCTTCGCGGAATTATAAGCAGCTTTCCCTGCAAATCCAACCAATCCATTGATGGAAGCCATGTTGAAGATTCTTCCGAATTTTTGTTTTCGCATATGCGGCAATACTAGTTTGATAGCCATAAACGGCGCAGTCAGCATTATCTTAATCAGTTGTTCAAATTTCTCTGTTGGGAAATCCTCTAACATCGCGACGTGTTGCATACCTGCATTATTGATTAATATATCTATGCGCCCAAACTGGGTGATTGTACGATCAATTGCTAGCTTTAAATCTTCTTCTATCGTCACATCACACTTTAACCCAACTACTCCATTTCCAAGTGATAAAGCTGCGTCTTTAACTTTATCTTCATTTATATCCGTAAGAACGACCGTGGCACCAGCTTTTGAAAACTCCTTCGCAATCTCAAAGCCAATTCCCTGTGCGGCACCGGTTATTAAAAGCACTTTTCCATTCTGCATATTAATTCCCCCTCATTAATTATAGTCCTAAAAAATGTGGCTACTAAACTATTAAGTTTTTCTCTTTCCATTGTATGCACAATTTAAGTGAAACAACAGCAGATTTAATCCCTAATAATGAAAGGTGTGTGAGGGTTATCGCGACTTCATTATAAATACGAAAAAGCCCAATCTATTCTAGATATGATTGTGCTTTCGTTTTACGGAATTGTAGTGTATGTGCCATTCGTGTCATGTACCCGCTGTTATTCTTCAATTAGTAAATCGAATAGTTCAGACCAGTTCACGATTCGCTGAATATCTAAATGCGTATTGTAGGGTTGGCTCTTCGCGAATACGTTTAGAGGCCGATCGCTCAATGTCTCTAGAACTGCAGGCTTGTCATCGAAATAATAGTCAAGTTCTAAATCTTTAATGATATGAACCTTGTCTACATCATTCATTCCATAATAAAATCTATCTTTTTGAACCGGAAACTTATTTTCAATCATCCATTCCATTGTACGCTCGCCATGTTCTTTCGGCCTCGCCGTTATATAATAGATGTCATGTCCTTCACTAGCCAGCCTTTGCAATGTTTCCACTGCATAAGGATACGGCGGGCACGATGTATAATAGATTTCATCTAGCGAACTGCTCCACATCTCGCCGCCTTGTTCGGCTGTCATGTCAAAAAGCTCGTGAATTTCAACCTTTTCCAGTGCATGAAAGAGATCTACATTCACATTCCGATTTAACTTTTTATTGTATATTTGAAAAGCATGTTCTCTAAGATTGATCAATGTATCATCAATATCAAAACCGAATTTCATATTAAACTCCCTCAGCTTGTCTATTAGTATATTTCGGATAGCCAGTGAACTTGAAATCTTTACCTATTTGAGTAATGTGAAGATCTTCCAAATCGACAGCATCACGCATTAGCTCAATTCCTGTTCCTTCAAGGAATGTAGGTGCATTGGCACCTCCAACTAGTTTGGGTGCGATATATATCTCCACTTTGTCGACGAGCTGGTTTTCCAGGAAAGCAGCGTGAATTGAACCTCCCCCCTCGATTAGTACAGAAGAAACAAGCTTTTCACCGAGAATCCGAACGACATCATTCGGGTCTACCTGCTTGATTCCTGAAGTGGGATAAATCGAAACTCCTTGTTCTTCCAGACTTTTCTTAGCATCTTGATTATACTTATTTGCAGTGAAAATCCACGTTTCCGCCTGCCCATCTGTAATAACCTTTGAATCTAATGGAATTCGTAGCGAGGAGTCTAAAATGATTCGAATCGGATTCCGTCCATTCGGAATCCTCGTCGTCAATTCGGGATCATCCTCGATTACGGTATTTACACCAACTAAAATAGCCATATTTTCATTTCGCAATACATGTACATCGTTTCTCGCCTCAGGTGATGTAATCCATTTGCTGTCGGCTATATGCGTAGCAATTTTCCCATCTAGTGTGCTTCCAGCTTTCATCGTTAGGAATGGCTTCTGCTCGACGATGAATTTGTTAAATACTTCATTCATCTTTCGAGACTTCTCTTCCAATACACCCACAACCACTTCAATTCCTGCATCTTCCAAAATCTTTACACCGTTGCCGGCAACAACTGGATTCGGATCTAGTGTGGCAATGACTACTTTCTTAATTCCCGCTTCAACGATCGCTATTGCACAAGGGCCCGTCCGCCCGTAATGCGAGCATGGCTCAAGGGTGACATAAATCGTTCCACCTTTTGCCTTCTCGCCAGCCATACGGATAGCGTGGATTTCAGCATGCGGTTCACCAGCCTTCAAATGTGTACCGATACCAACTATTCGATTTTCATTGATAATAACTGAACCGACAAGTGGATTCGGATCAGTCTGCCCTTTCATGGCACGTGCATTCTCCAGGGCCAAATTCATGTATATTTCATGGTTAGTCATGTGTAGATGTCCCTTCTTCCTCCATATGCCCAGAACGTCGAATCTTTGTCTGCAAATACTTCTCATTGAACTCTGATTTATCGCCCCATAATGGTTCTCGTCCAGATATAGGAAGACCGGCATTCTGCAGTGCTTCCATTTTCTTTGGATTATTCGTCATAAGCTTTACAGGTTTTGATCGGAGTTTCTTTAGAACGCGAATTGCATCCTCGTAATTTCTAGAATCATCGACAAATCCAAGGCTTTCGTTTGCTTCCACTGTATCGTAACCATTCTCCTGAAGTACATATGCCATTGCTTTGCTGAATAAACCAATTCCACGGCCTTCATGGTTCGCCAAATAAAACAATGCACCTGTCCCATGATCCACAATATTCTTCATTGACTGCTTCAACTGATAACCGCAATCGCATCTTTTACTACCAAATATATCTCCCGTATGACAAATTGAATGCATCCTAATCAGCGCATCATCCGCTTCTTCAAAATCCCCGTATACAAGCACACTTGACTGCTGAAACTCCGCCAAATTGGCAGATGACAGTTGGTCAATGATTTCTTGATAATTTTCCGTAACTTGGCATCGATTAAGCCAGCAATACCATTGAAAAACAACCGTTTCTCCAAAAATATTCACAGGCAGTTTAATAGGTCCTACTAAGTAGATAGCACCTTCATCTGTTTCAATCAATTGAATTTTTTCTTTTAGGACATCAATAACTTTCGATTCCAGTTTCGCATGTAGCATAAAATCATTCCTTTTATTTAAATTTGGATTTTAGTGTGAATTGATCTGTAAGTAACATACCTCATTATATTAACCATTCGATTCATATGATACCTGTTATTGTACAACACTTACTATATCTCGCATAGTTTGTTCAATTATTTCGTCATCTCTGTTTTCCATTTTTGCAGGCGTATAATCGATATCTTTTTCTCTTCATATGGACAAACAAATATATTCACATAAAGATATTTATTCTATACAACATAACATTCCCCTGTGAATAGCGTCAACCATACAAAACCTCTATCAGGATTTAGCTTTTTGGGTTATAAAAGTACTTCTTGTAATCAATGTCCTAAACTCTTTTAACACTTGTTTCATCGTTTCGATATAAGATCTTTTATTTCATGTCTTAAGAAGGTGTAGTTAGAGAATACCTATAGTATAGACCATTTTAAATTTATCATTTTCTTTCTAATTGAGGAGGTATAAAATGCCTGATGTAACTGTTTTTGGTGATAGAACTTTTGAAGTCGAAATGGGGCGAAAGTTAGTATTAGCACTAGAAGATAATGGTATAAATATCTTACATCGGTGCGGAGGCAAAGCTGTATGTACGACTTGCAGAGTAGAGATTTTGGAAGGTGATTACTTAGAGATAACCAAAAAGGAAAAGAAGGCCTTTGCGAATAAAGGAATTGATGATCATTTATTTGATGATTGTTTGCGTTTATCTTGCCAAATTCTTGTAAGTGGAGATATTACTGTTCGACCAATCATGACAGTAGAAAACACCGGAAAAACCATTGGTGAAAGGCCAGCCGACTAATTCGAATTCCAGTTTTCATTTAAACTATTACGTCTGCAGATTTTCCGTTTACTTGCAATGGCTTACTGAGTACCAATCATAATCCCAGTTAGAAAGGGTTTTAGTGGACACCATAGGCTTGTCTTTTCAAACATTTAGTTGCTTTTAATATCTAACCACAGCGCCAGGTGAACCGACTTTATTCTTGATTAGTATGCTCCAAGCTTCTAGTGATTTCTCAATGCGAATACCATTCCGTATTCAAGTGCTGTTTAAACTTACGTTTTTGTATGATATTCTTTTGATGTGCGATTATAAAACTTCTTCTCATTGCTAGTCTGCTAACTTCAATGATGCATGAACTTTTACAATGGCCATTTTCCACCTTAATTAAGGCGGTTTTGTTGACTTTACAAAGAGCCTTCCGGAAGTAATGAAATGAATGATTAATTGAGGGAGGTTTTTATTATGGCAGAGAAAGTCACTGTATTAGGCGCAGGTACAATGGGTCATGGAATTGCTCAGTTATACGCACAAGCAGGCTATAATGTATATATGTATGATATTAAAGACGAGTTTTTGGAAACTGCAATGACACGAATCTCTGATAACTTGGACATGTTAATCCAAGAAAATTCGATTACAGCATCTGTGAAAGAAAATACATTAAAACGAATATCTACATCTACTGATTTAAAAGAGGCGGTTAGCGGAACGCGATTTGTCACTGAAGCAGTATCTGAAAATCTAACCATTAAATTCGACTTATTTAAGCAGTTAGAGGAAGTCATAGAAGACGATACGATTATTGCATCCAATACGTCTACGTTTTCCATTCAGCAACTATCAGAAGGCGTTCAAAAGACAGACCGTCTAATCATTACTCACTTTTTCAATCCAGCACATTTAGTTCCACTTGTAGAAGTCGTAAAAGGTCCAAAAACTTCACAAGATATCATTGATCGTACAGTAGAAGTTTTGAAAAATATCGGTAAGAAACCGATTGTCTTGAAAAAAGATATTCCCGGCCTAATTGCCAATCGCCTACAAGCTGCTTTAGTCCGTGAAGCATTCTTTCTTTTAGACAACGGTATTGCGGACGCAGAAGATATTGACTTAGCTATCACCGCTGGGCCTGGATTCAGATGGGCATTCATTGGACCATTAGAAACTGCAGATTTTGGTGGACTAGATATTTGGAAGAGCGTAGTAGAGAACCTGGCACCAGTTCTATCCAAAGAAGAGAAAGTCCCACTATTTGTTGAAGAAAAAGTTCAAAGTGGGAACCTCGGAACTAAAGCAGGTAATGGCTTATTCACTTATTCAGGTAACGATGAAGTTCAAAGAAGAATTAATGAACGTGATGTAAACTTCATTAGACTAGCTAATATTAAAAATAACAACAATAAATAATTTCGTCATCAGTGATTAAACTTAATCAAATATCTTGAAACAAAAATTAAAGGGAGCTGTCTTGTAGACATACTCCCTTTTTAAGATTAAAAACTTATTTAACTTGATTGACGAACAATATGATCCGCTAGCCTTATAGCTAAAGCTACATTAGGGAGGACAGGGCCAGCTGCGGTCAGTGAAGGAAGAACACTGTTGTCAGCTACAAATAAACCTTTCACACCATGTATTTGACCGTGGCGATTTGTAGCTGAAGTATTTGGATCCTCACCCATTCTGCAAGTGGAAGCCTCGTGCATGTCACTCCCTGGCGGACGAAGAGTTAGAGTTGAAGTATCTAAAGTAACGCCCATCGCAGCAGCGGATCGGATAATTCCTTGTTTGACTTGTTCAGCTACTTGACGGTCCTTATTACTTAATGAATATTGAACTTGTTGTAATGGTACACCAAATTCATCCTTTGCAGACGGATCAATGTACACTCTATTCTCAGCCCGAGGCTCAACTTTTCCAAAGGCAGCGTATGCGATCCCAAGAGTATCTTTTAGCACTTTGTCTTCGAATTGCTGGTACGAAAAATATTGATCTGGACCCAATATTTGAATTTGATATGGGGACTCGCTTGTTTCAAATTTCAAAATGGATAAATTTCCGAGTTTATCAGAAAACTTACTCCGACTTATTGTTCCAACCGCGATGATGGACACATGCCCTGTTAAATATCGACCAATAGCAGGTCCCTGAATTCCAGAATTAAGCAATAAACGTGGAGTCTCTAAAGTACTTGCAGATACGACAACATTCTTTGCCCGAATAATATGAGCTTTCTTATCCTGGGAAAACACTTCTACTCCACTTGTTTTACCATTTTCAACAATTACTTGAGAGACAAAGGCATTTACAGCGAGATCATAGGGTCGATCAAAAAGGGCTGAAGCTAATGCATTGATAGAGCTGAACCAAGGGTTTGAATGGACTTCTCCTTGCCTGGAAGGTGTCATGTCAAAAGCAACTGGCATATCATTGGCTTCAAGTATTCCACCCGCATGAAGCCTCTTTAAAAGCGTATTTTGCATCGATGAACCTTTCGCATAATCGGTTGTAACATGCATTAATTTCTCGGCCATCCCTAAATATGCATTCAATTCCAGAGTGTTAATCGGCCATTTATTGAGCTCTTCTTGAATTGGCCGAGGAGTCGCCGCGTTCCAAAATAATGACCTTCCCCCAAGTGCATATACCATTCTCGCTCCCGGAAATTGAGGCAAACGCTCACCTATAACTGTTGAATTATCAGGAAGGAGTACATCTCTGGCAGTATTAACGTTTTGCGTGGGAATGTTTAAAGAATGGGAATGAAATAACTTATCTCCCATTTCAAGAATCCCAATTTTTTTTGCCCCTTTTTTTTTCCATAGTTCACAAAGCCTTTGTAAGGTTGCTCCACCACCGGGGCCACTCCCCACAATGAGGACATCATAATTTGTCCCTGACATTTCCTCAAGTGTTTTTGTTGGAATCCAATTATTTTTATACTTCACCACGGGTACAACCACTCTCCCCTTCATAGACATCCTTTTAAGATATGCATGGACGTTTGTCCTATATGACAAGTTATATCGATTGCTATTTCGGAGCACTATCGGAGATGTACATAATCAAACAGCAAAAAATCGTCCGTTTAACTAAGCAATTAGTTAACAGACGATTTTCTTTATTGATATTTTTTAATATAGAAACTGGAACTTTATTTTGCTATTTTTTGTTTATGAACCCGCATATTATATTAAAGATAATAATGAACCCCCGATTGCTCCAGTAACTACAATGACCCAAGGCGGAAGCTTCCAAAAGGCAAGCATACTGAACAAAATTGCAGCTAAAGCAAAATCAATCGGTGCTAAGATTGAACTTGTCCATATCGGGAAATAAAAAGCAGAGATTAGTATCCCGATAACTGCAGCATTTACGCCCATTATTGCGCCTTTAATTTTAAGATTACTTCTTAAGCTATCCCAAAATGGTAATGCACCTAAAATCAGAAGGAAAGCAGGTAGGAATACTGCAAACGTCGCAACCAAACCACCCTGCCAACCTTTCATAACGGTTCCTAAATAAGCTGCAAATGTAAATAGCGGACCGGGTACCGCTTGTGTTGCACCATAGCCTGCTAAAAATGCTTCTTCGCTTATCCAGCCAGTTGGAACAAGTTCTTGTTCCAATAAAGGCAAAACGACATGACCGCCACCGAAAACTAAAGCACCCGATCGATAAAAACTATCGAACATAGCCACCCAGAAAGATCCAGTTACTTCTCTGATAACTGGTAAAAGAAATAACAATCCGAAAAACAACAGTAGACAAATCACCGAAATACTTTTAGCGATTGGAAATTTCGAACTAGCTTCTTCAATTTCATCATGTTGTTTAAACAAAATGAATCCAAAGAGTGCAGCTAGTAAAATCACACCTACTTGAGTAAAAGCTGTTTGCCAAAGAAGTGTACCGATTAGTGCAAATAGAGCAATGGCTTTTCTTTTTAAATCAGGCGTCAAATTTTTCGCCATACCTATAATGGCATGTGCAACTACCGCTACTGCCACAATTTTTAACCCATGAATCCATCCGGCATTTCCTACATCAAAACCAGTGAGCAGTAATGCAAAAAGTATAAGTACTATAACTGAAGGGAGTGTAAATCCAATAAAAGATATAATTCCACCAAGTATTCCTGCTCGCATCACACCTATCCCGATTCCTACTTGGCTACTAGCCGGACCAGGTAAGAACTGAGCTAAAGCAACTAAATCCGCATAACTCTTTTCATCCATCCATTTTCTTCTTCGTACGTATTCTTCATGAAAATACCCTAAATGAGCGGTTGGTCCACCGAAAGAGGTCAAACCAAGTCGTGTTGAAACTAAGAATATTTCCAAAAGTGATTTGAATCCCCTGTTTGGGTTAGTTTTTTTCATCGTTAGCTCCTTATTGTTAGTCTTTTATTTCTATGTAGAGGTCATATGCTTTCTTTCTAGCTTCTATTAGGACAAGTTTCCTTTATCAGTTGTTGAGTAATAATTTATCCTCCAAGCTGTTATTAAATAACGGTTTTCAACAACATAAATATAGCATTCCAAATAGTATATTCCAGGTATAATCTAGATAATTTACAATCTCTTAACATGAATTTAATTCTGGACATTCGGTTTAAAACGCCAAAAAAGGATCACGTCATTATGACGGAACCCTTGATTGTCCAATATATTCTACGATTTACCTTGCACCCCTTTACCAATGTACTGATGAATTTCTGCATTTACATCGATTTGTAGATATTCTGCTTCGTTTAGACGGGTAGATGTCGACATACATGAACTCTACTAGTTCATATTTCATATTTCAAAGGCAGTAAAACTACCTGCTTCATCAAAATCATCAACTCGAACAACCTTGTCTGAAAATTGTTCCACTATTTTTATACTGCTTCCTAGCACTAGCGAAAGCACGTTGAAATTCTTTTCTTTTTTCTTTTTGTTGAATGCTAGTAGAAATGAATCACTTAAAGTGTCTTCACCATCCGTAACAAAAACGATATCGGCTTGTTTAAACCGACTTTCGTTGATTACATTCATTGCTAGATCAAGCGGAAGTGCAAAATTCGTTCCTCCACCCAAAAAAATTCGAGCCAAACCAACCAAATCAGACCCTTTAATTTTTCCTTTTTCATATTTATGGATTTCTGTATGAGTAGAGAATAATATCAAGCAAAAATCCCTTCGCTGCTTTCTCGCAATGGACATGAGGGCTAATATAAATCCTTTAGATTGTGTATCGAGTTTGTACATACTGCCTGACTGATCTAGACAAAGTACGATTGGACCCTTCTCCAATACCTCACGCCCGTTCTGTTCATATTGCATGGTCTCACCTTCCACTAAGCGACGAAGAAAATCGTTCTTCGATATTCGATGCATGTATAAGCAAAATTCCATCGGGAGTAACCTCTCGATTTCATTACCTAACGTAACTCCCCTTCTTCCCACAGACTCCCTATGTATGGTTTTCTGCTTTTTACGAGCTATCTGTTTGAATCTGCCTGCCCACTGCGCTATTTCTTTCATCTTTTTATCAGAAGTCATTTTTTCAGCTAATGCTAGTTGGTCGCGTAAAGGAACCTTTTTTAATTCTGCATCACCACTCCCTGCACTGCAGCCGCCAAGCAACGATTTCAGACTGTCTTTCACTTGTCTTGTTTCTTGCATGGCTTGAGCCAATGCATGTGAAAAGCTATGATTGTTTTTTTGAAGCATCTGCTGAAGTTTTTCATTTAGATTAGTCATCACTTCTGAAAAACTCTCTTCTGATTCCCGACTTCCACTTTCTATATCTGCTTGACAATTCTGCTTTTGAAGTTGCCTCTGCATTACGTGAGCTTCCTGCATCAGTTTTTGAAAATCCTCATCTTCCTCTTTTTGGTCAGCCAGCCACTGATTCGTCTGCTCTCCGAATTTCACCGTACCGATAGCTGACAACAAATCATTCAATCGGGTGAAACTTCGGTAGTGTACAAAGGATTCATCCACCATAATTCTTTCCATGATTGTTTTATTCACCTTGAGAACACCATCTACGTCCCCTGCCAAAATTTCAGGTTTCATCTTATATAAGGAAGCCCAAATATCAGCAAGTAGCGGTTCGAACATTGGCAACGCGCCTTCATTTCTTACCTTTTGAAGACCCAGAGACAAGTCAAAAATTTCTTTGAAGCGTCTTTTATCGAATGCGTCTGTATTCAAGACTGAACGATTATCATTGTGACTTTTACGCCCCTTCACAGAGAACACTCCTTATCACATATTAAAAAAGGTGCCAGTAGACCCTCTCTTATCATTTTGAGGATCGAAATACCACGGCTCTAGAACACTATCTAGGATTTCATGTTCCATCGAGGTCACTTTATCAAGTAAGAGGTCGATATCAGCTTTCCGACTTTGATTGTGACTTTGTAGGTTCTTCAAATCAGCCACTAAAGCTTTCATTTTTTGAGTTGCTTCCATTCCAGCTTCCGCTGAATGATCCTGCAGTATGGCGTAGAATACTTCATTTGCTTCATTTTGTATGGAATGGAGGGCCTGAGTAACTATATCTTGTGAATGGTTGCGAATAATGGTAGACACGGTATCTTTTTGATCCACCGTTTCCCAAAGGGCATTTTCAAGAATCACAATATCATCTATCCTTACTATTTGCCTTTGTTTTATCAACGCCTTCGCTTGAAGAACCGATAGCGATTGCTTAAACCGCCTGTCAGAAGGGCGTATCCCCTCGTCACGCAAATTATTTCGAATTTCCGAAAGTGTTTCATACACTTCATCCGGTATCGTAACCATATCCGTAAGAAACTGAAGTTGAATCAATTCTTCCATCGTCAAGGAGGGCATGACCTGATTTTGACCGTTCCCCTTCATCATAGAAACAAAATTCGTTTCATTGGCAATGTAATCTAGCTCGAATCGAAGTAGAAACCTGTCGAAAAGAGCTTCCAGCCCCTCTCCCTCTTCAGGATATTCATTTGAAGCTCCAATAACTGACATTAAAGGAACCTTTACTGGCGTTCCATTATTATAGAAGAGGCGTTCGTTGATAAGCGTCAGCAAACTATTCAAGATTGCCGAGTTTGCTTTGAATATTTCGTCAAGAAAAACTAAATTGGCTTCTGGCATTTTAGTTGTTGTATTCCTCTTGTAAACGCCTTGCTCAAGGTCTTTTAACGACAAAGGACCAAACAATTCTTCCGGTGTACTGAATCTCGTCAGCAACCACTGGAAGTATTCTGTTCCTTTAACGATTTTTGCTAACTCAAACGACAATGCGGATTTCGCAGTCCCGGCAGGTCCAATCATAAGCATATGCTGTCTAGAGAGCAGAGCGACAAGAATCCCCTCAACTTCTTTCTCTCGTTCGAAAAACTTTGAATTGAGTGCCTGTCTGATTTCCTCTAACTTTTTCAAATTAGTTATTGTCATTTTATATAACTCCTAACTTTGGAATGTAAAAAAATGAATTCGGCTTCTAACGCACAATGTTACGCTTTAATAACACTTGTCCCATTTCTCTCTGAAAGATTCCTTCTTTACATTACAGTTTGATGGATACACAATCATTTTAATCATCCGAGTAACCTATTTTTATCATAGATGTCTTTGCATCAAATATTCTTTTAGGTAAAGTCATACCACTGTTGAACAGCTCGTTCAACAAATTGGGATAAATAAGTAAATAAGACTTCCCCAGTTTCCGCTCTCTCCAATAAATTATCCCGCTAAATATGGAAGGAATGTATCATTAACCATGTCAATTAATCATTTTCAAATCGAGTAGGAGGGAGTGATTAACTCCCGACCTCTCACACCACCGTACGTACCGTTCGGTATACGGCGGTTCAATTAAGATTGATGACGCAAAGT
>NZ_JBXCJD010000007.1:0-152096 GCF_056786515.1 Sporosarcina sp. Y838
TTTGGAGGGCTATTTGTCATGCACAAAATAGTATATCATAAGATTAATAGTAATTTTAAAGAAAAATATTGACATCCTATTAGCTGGTTTAGTTGAAGAAGGACGAAGAAAAAGTTACTTAAAGAAACAAAAACGCTTAATTTTTCTCAGTGTTTTTTTGTTGAATAAGTACCATGTCTCCCATCTTCAATTCCCTTCAATTTGACTACTGAATTAGCAACAGTTTTAACACGATATTTTCACCTTACAATAATTATTGTAGGTCGTGTAATACGTGCGTCGAATTGGATGTTGAAATAGTTGTGCTTTGTGTTTAAAAGTTGATGCATAGGTATTTTAAAGACCGCTAATTCATATGCGAATTAGCGGTCTATTTCGAACTTTATTTTTTACCAGTGAACTGAACGGGTTACATTGACAGCTCCTAATGCTTTTTTGCGTTTATTTATTCTGTGACTAGCGGACAAGTTGTATCTAGTGCCCATTCATTCAAAGAACCGTCATAAATCGCTACATTTTCTTGACCTAGCTTATTCAATAGCAAGGCATTCCACGTTGCTGCAATCCCTCCACCACAATATGTAATAACGGTTTTGTTAGGATCTAATGCATCAATCGCAGAAAATGTTTTTCGTAATGTTTCATCATCGAACAGTAATCGTGTTTCAGGATTTGAATGGCTTCCGAAAAACACATTATGACTTGTTGGAATATGCCCTTTACGTCCATACGTATTGGTTTTTCCCGAAAAGCTGTCAGGTGATAGGCTATCGATTAAGACGACACGATTATCTTCAATGCCAGCACGAACCTGTTCTTTATTGACAACGAGTTCTGGACGGCGCGAATATGTGAATTTTCCATCTGGATAAGAAGTAGTTTCAGTCGATACTGGACGGCCTTCTTGTTTCCATTTCACAAGTCCACCATCTAAAACAGCAACGTTATCAAAACCTTCATATTTTAATTGCCAGCGAAGACGGGATGCCCAGTAAGACGCGATGACATCAGCATTCGCCAATGCACCACGGTCATAAATGACGACATACGTTCCTTCACCAACACCAAGTCTTTCGACTTCTTCTACAAATTGATCCCGACTTGCTAGTGTCATAGGGAGTGGATTTTCATGGTCTGAGAAATTCTTTAAAATATCCGCAAAAACGGCACCCTCAATATGCTCCTCATCAAACGCCTCTTGCCCGGACCATAATCCAGGTTGATCATTCTTATCTGGCACACTCAAAAAAGTAGATGCATCTATCAAACGTAAATGAGGATCATCCAAGCGTTCATGCAACCAATCGCTATCAACAATTAAAGGAACATTTGTCATAAAATCTCTCCTATACTTATCGTATTATTTTAATAGTTTAATTCTAACATGAGCAGATATACAGTTCAATTTATTGAAGAAAACCAATGTTGGTCTTTTGACGAAGTAATAAAAAACCATCCAAAACAAAATCGGATAAGCAGCTCTCATTTAAAAAACGACGGAAAATTTTAGTTATATGGGTCAATTAACGTTTTAGTGAACAACGCTGGAATTCCTGGACCAGCAAAAGATATTACCGAACTGGAAATTGATGAATATTTAACGACTATTAATGTTGATCAACACGGTGTATTTTATGGTTTGAAAGCTTTAATACCCCATATGCTTGAAACAGGTGGAGGATCAATAGTAAATATTTCTTCTGCTGCAGGCATTAGACATCCTGAGGGGACACCAAATGTTGCCTACACAACTGCTAAACATGCTGTAATTGGATTAACTAAAGCAGCAGCAGTAGAATTCGGAGGTAGAAATATTAGAATTAATGCTGTATGTCCTGGTTCAGTTTTAACTCCATTAATGAAGAACAGTTAAAACAACTAGGAAGTGCATCCCCAATGGGAAGATTTGGAGAAACCGAAGAAATATCAGATACTGTAGTTTTCTTAGCTTCAGATAAATCATCCTTTATTAATGGTGCTTCTCTGGTTATTGATGGTGGACAAACAGTCAAATAACAAAAATTTAACTAGTTAAATCGGATTTAGTTCCCAGGGATTGGCACAATTCATGACATTTCCGTTTTTCTACATAAACAACAAAGTGACCTCTGTATTAAAGTTACTGGTTTTTTTAGATTCTATGCAAAATAAAGCTTAAAATCGATGCAATTTATCTTTTAAAGTGACACTTTATCGGCTTCTTTTACATTATAAAAGGTGTCGTAACCTTTAAGTATTGACACCACTTTGTCGATGCAGTAGTATCAAGGTATCAAGCGGTGTCTCAACTGGGCGCCATAAGTAAACCGCAAAAAAGGGGCTAATACATATGAACAAGGCTATAAAATATGGATATGCAAGGGTTAGTACAGTGGCACAAGATTTAGAGGCACAGATTCAGACATTGGAAAGTGAAGGTTGCCACAAAATCTACTCTGAAAAGTTCACAGGAACAAAGGCAGACCGTCCTCAATTTGTAGAGTTACTTTCATTGCTGAAAAAAGGCGATACATTAGTGGTCACTAAACTAGACCGTTTTGCAAGATCTGCAGAAGATGGAGTAAATTTAATAAAGGAACTTCTTTCAAAAGGAATCAAGGTTCACATATTAAATATGGGGCTTGTAGAGGATACATCAATGGGCAGATTAATTTTAAGAATGCTATCAGCCATTGCGGAATTTGACCGTGATATGATTGTTGAACGATTAGCAGAGGGCAAAGCCATTGCGAAGCAGAATCCTGATTTCCGTGAAGGTAGACCGAAGAAATTTACTAAAAAGCAAGTAGCACACGCTTTACAGCTATTGGAAGTGAATTCCTATACACAAGTAGGAGAAATTACAGGGATTTCTAAAAGCACACTAATCCGTGCCAAAAGAGAAGTAGCTAGAGGGGGCAGATTGTGATGGCCAAGAAATCACTTTTAGATTATCAATGGGAGTATGAAAGAATCATCCATGCAGATCAACCAAGAAGAGATATTCTACTGGCTGGTTTAATGACTGAAATGGAGAAACAATTCAAGATCCCAGTGTTGAGGAATGAAATGTGGAAACAAGTGGATATAAAGGTAATAGCGATGTATCGCAAGTTAAGTATTACAAGATCATTGTGAAGGTCGGCGAAAACTGATCTTCTTTTTTTGTGCAGATTGTGTATCAAAGGGATCTGTACTCAGAACTAAACGTTCGCAATTTAGTAAATGGTATTGAAATATGCTAAGATATTAGATAGAAATAGGTATGAGTTATGTATTGAAAGTATTAAAAAAATCATACAATTAAAGAGGGCGTCGGAATGGAAGAATTATATAGAGCTTTTCAAAAAGCACCAGTTATGAAATCGATGCAAGTTTATGAACAATTTAAAAAAGAATTATATACAGGTAAATGGGATTTTGGAGAAGAAATATTTGTAAATGAATTAATTGAAAAGTTTAATGTTTCAAGAAGACCCGTAATGGATGCGTTGAAATTGTTGCAGACCGAAGGATTTATTGAAATAATTCCTCAGTCCGGTTGTAAGGTAGTAGATTATTCAAAAGAGGAAGTTTTAGATCAACTTTTACTCAGTTCTGCCCTTGAGGCACTGGGGGCCGAATTAGCTGCGAAAAACCATACTTCTGATGAAATCAATTCTCTTTATAATTTTCAGGAACAGGCCAAAGAAGATTTTGAAAAGTTTGATGAGAAGGCTTATTATTTTGAGTATAATCGAAAGTTTCATGTTTATGTAATATTAATGGCACGGTCTAGAAGAGTCCAAAGACAATGTGTACAATTATGGGATTTAAATGATTTTTATCTTTTGAACTCACTAGATAAATTCAAGTTTAATACTGTCGAATTGTTGAATGAACATGATCAAATCATTGCGGCTATACAAGAAAGAGATGCGATTAAGGCTAAAAACATAATGGAAAGGCATATTCGTTCCTATATGGAAAGAATGAACGAACAACTTCCTTAAATATACGTAAAACGTTGGATTGTACAAGAGTAATTCAACGTTTTAAGGTAACTACTTAGGTAGACTTAAAGAGAAGAGTTTCCGGATTGGTTTGAAATAAGGGAGGCAAGTACTTCGAAATTCTGTTTGCGGAGAGTTGAAACGAAGCCACGGATTCGCGCAAATCGCTCAGCACCTTCGATTGTGCGGAAGGATCCTGAAATCATTTGTTTTACTCTCATCATTCGAATATCTCGTTCTGCCAAACTGTTATCAAAAGGTACGCAATTATCTTGAATAAACCGCAAAATAGCGGTTTGGAGTCGGAAACAAGTGAAAGTGAAGTTTGTTCAGTGTTATAATTTGAATTAGTAATCTTTGGAGTGCACATAAAAAGTCGTCCCTTCTAAATGTTGGTGTGGTAACTTACATTTCACAAGAAGTGACGCTTTTTTTGTACCCATTTTTTAGAAACGAAAAAGGACTGTCCACAAAGTCATTCTTGATGACTTTTGGGACAACCCCCGCCTGCTTTGCTATGTACAGCCACAGCCACGGATTACAAGAAGTTCGCCAAAAAATAAAGGGATTCTAGCACGAGACGGTAAATGAACGTCAAAAACAACGTGTTAAGAAGGGTATCTACCACATCCAACATGCCAACAACTTCCACAATCGTTTAAAGGCTTGGATGATACGAATTCAAGGAGTCGCCACTAAGCATTTTGACAACTACCAATTCATTTTACTTAACTAGGTGAAGTATCTGTAAAATTTATAGAATAAGTTAAGTTTGGGATAAAATTGTTCAAGTACTATATCTAGAATTCTAAGAAATGTTTTCGATATCTATCCGTGAATATTGATATCAACTTGTAATCGAATCATTATATAATTAAAAAATTATGGCTGAAGGTTTCCAAAACATACAAAAGGAGCATCTTTCCAAATAGCGAAATGAGTAAGTGACGAAAAACCTCTGAGACAAAAGGGGACTCCCTCAAGTTGTTGAAATCTTATTATTATATTTTCACAATAGGCAACATAAAATCGGTATATGTTCAGATTATTAAGGAGAGATTGATTAATTAGTTTTAATAGTATAATATATGATTATTACAACTAATATATTAGTCGCGGGTAGTGTCTCGAAGCAAAATTGAAAAGAATTTTCGAAATCATTGATAAATTTAACGAAGATCGGACATCGATTTTGCTTGTTGAACAAAACGCCCACATGGCATTAGAAAAATTAGACTATGCTTATGTATCGGAAAATGGTTATGTAGCAGTAAAGGTAAAGTATAAGGAATTTAAAAATGAATTTGTTACTTTAGAAATGTTACTTTGAAAAAATGTTAAGGATTATTCACCTAGATAAGCTATTGTGAAAGCGTTGTCAATAGCTTTTACTATTGTTTTCCAAACTATAGATAGAATACTTTAAATTGATTGACATATCAAAACTAATATATTAGTATTTAAGTTATCCGATATTGCACTCAATAAGCAAAGTTGGAGTTTGCTATTAGAGAACAAAACTCATAGTTGTTTTGGGAACTAAATTTTCATTGAGCAAGGAGGTAATAAAATTGGCATAAATAAATTTATCTGATGATTAATACTAGTTTCGTATAATCATTTTAATCTTTGAATGTGAAAGATGGAGACCCTGGAAATCGTTAGGATCCACATTAAATTGAAATAGGGAATAGAATTTTAGAGGGCTCGTCAGTGATTTAATGCATAGGTAGAGTAGTAGCAGTCAATTCGTTTTATGAAAAAGTGACGATAATTTAATTCACATAACCAAAAATATAGACGAGAGAAGGAGAAGTTAATGTCTAAGTATGATGTGAGTATTTGGAATGAGTTAGCGGGGACAGAGTTTAAACAGTACTATATTGATGCGAATGGCGTAAGTACTAGAATTGTCGAGGCGGGAACAGGCGAACCACTGGTTTTATTACACGGTGTTGGAGGACATATTGAGGCATATGGTAGAAATATTAAAAGTTTAAGTGAACATTTCCGGGTTATTGTTTTGGACATGCTTGGACACGGATATACTGGAAAACCCGATTATCCATACACATTGAATGAGTATAGTGAGCATTTATTAGCAGTTTTTAAAGAACTTTCTTTTGATGAAGTCCATTTGTCTGGTGAATCCTTGGGAGGATGGGTATCTGCCTGGTTTGCAGCCCGTCATCCAGAATATATAAAGACGTTACTATTAACTACGCCGGGAAATATCAAAGCTAGACCGGAAGTTATGAAAAAGTTGAAGGAATCTACATTGAAAGCAGTATTAGAAGCGAACCATAATACAGTACGTGCAAGACTCGAATTTTTATTTCATGACACGAATTTTGTTACGAAAGAATTAGTGGAGTCTCGATATAAGATTTATACACAACCGGAACTTAAAGAAGCAATTCAGAATATTGTTGTGCTACAAGATTGGGAAGTTCGCAAAAACTTTATGTGGGAGCCTGAGTGGACACACAAAATTACTGCACCAACTTTAATCATAATGACTGATCACGATCCGACAGCTACCGTTGAAGATGCGGAATACCTTCAGGGACTTATTCCGAACTGCAAGATGCATGTAATTAAAGATGCTGGTCATTGGCCGCAATGGGAAAAACCAAAAGAGTTTAATGAGCTACATATTGAATTTGCTAAAGGAGTGCTTGTATAATGACTGCAATTAAAGGTATAGACTACTTGGAACGTTTAAAAAACAATCCACCTGAAACATGGATGGGTGATGAAAAAATTACCAACCCGACTACGCATCCGCTTGTTGCTCCACCGGCAATATCAATTTCAAAACTCTATGATTTACAATGGGAGCCTGATAAAAAGGATCACATGCTGTATACGAATCCAAATACGGGTGAATTGACTGGGACTCAATTTTTAGTTCCAAGATCAAAAGAAGATTTGAAAAAAAGAAGGTTAATGCATCAAGAGTGGGCTAAAGCAACATATGGTTTCATGGGTCGCTCAACCGATTTTATGAGTGCTATGCTATTGGGCTGGTACGCGAATGCAAATTTCTTTGGTGAATATGCAAACAACGTAAGAAATTATTTCGATTATATTCGGGAAAATGATTTATTTTTAACACATGTACTCATTAACCCACAAGTAGATCGTAGTCAACCGCCATCTAAGCAGCCAGACGAATTTACTTATCTCGGGGTGGTTAAAGAAACAGAAGAGGGAATTATTGTACAGGGTGCAAAAATGATGGCAACCGCAGGCCCTTATGCAGATGAAGTGCTCGTTTTCCCATTCGTTAATCAAAATGTAGGCTCTGAAGATTATAAATATGCTATTTCGTTTGCTGTGCCAATGTCTACTCCCGGCTTAAGAGTAATTGCTCGGGAATCCTACGTGAAAGAATCTAAAATCGATAATCCATTAGCGAGCCAGTTTGATGAACTTGATGGTATTTTAGTTTTTGATAATGTATTAGTACCATGGGATCGGGTGTTTATAAACCAAGATCCGGCAAGAATAAATGAAGTTCTAAGTTATACAAGTCTTTATACAGGTCATCAATCGACAATACGTTTAATGACAAAGCTACAATTTGTTGCTGGCCTAGCCATGAAGGCGACTGATATAGTTAAAACCAATGTTTTTCCTCAAGTGCAAGACCTAATGGGTGAAATAACAACGTATATAGAGCTATGTAGATCCGCAATTATATCTGCTGAAGAAAACGCGGAACCAAATGAACAAGGCATCTACATTCCTGATTTCAGACCTTTAAGTGCAATTCGAAACTCTGGAAATCGTTGGTATCCGCGTGTGAGAGAAATACTGCAATTAATTTTAGCCGGAGGACTAATGTATCAGCCAGCTTCACTGAGTGTATTAGATAGTCCAATTAAAGAAGATATTGAAAAATATTTTAGGGGTGCAGATGTTTCAGCAAGAGAGAAAATCCAAATTTTTAAAATAGCCTCTGAATTGACCGTATCTGCCTTTGGATCTCGTCATGAGTTGTACGAAAGATATTATGCTGGTGATCCATTCTTCCTAAGAATTAACTCACAATATAAAAACTATGATAAGTCGGAATGTTTATCTCTCATTGATGGTTTGCTTCATCAGATTAATACAGAAGATACTAAGGTAACAAGTAATATATTATGAGGTTAGCTCTTTTACACGGTGCATCCTGTTAAAAGAATGCGCATAAATACTTATATATCAAAGGTTTTGACTTGTAATTCTAGTTCGAAAGTTGATTTGTTATTTCATGAATACACCTTCTCAGATTGTTAATACTAAGATGCTAATGTATTAGAGTTCAATCTATATTCTTTATGTAAGCGCTTTTTCATCAGTTTAAGAATATAAGTTCAAACAAAGGGGTGCTTGAATGTATCAAATCGATGTAAGAAAAACTTTAAATGAATCAAAGTTTTCAAGGTTTCATTTAAATGTTCTGTTGTGGGGTTTAGTAATTCTAATATTCGATGGCTTCGATCTCGTTGTATTTGGAGCGGTTGTTAGCTCTATAATGGATGAGTGGTCTTTAACAGCGGTAGAAGCCGGAGCTTTAGGCAGTTATGCGACATTCGGTATGATGATTGGCGCAGCAGTCTTAGGGACTTTATCAGACAGGTTTAGCCGAAAAAAGGTAATTTTATTTTGTGTAATTTTATTTAGCTTGTTTACTCTTATTATTCCTTTCTCGACGACACCTACAATGTTCGGAATATTCAGGTTCATAGCAGGTTTAGGATTAGGTGGAGTTATGCCTAATATTATTACGCTAATGGGGGATTACGCACCTGCCAAGAAAAGAGCATTTCTAATCACAGCGATGTGTAGTGGATATGGTATTGGAGGGGTATTATCTTCAATATTATCAATAAATTTGATAGATAGTTTTGGATGGCAGTCTGTCTTTTATATTGGAGGTATACCACTTTTACTGGTACCTTTCATGATAAAGTTTTTACCGGACTCTCCGCAGTCTTATATGCGTGAAAATAAAGCCTTCAAGCTAGGAAAGCATTTAGAAAAAATAGAACCAGAATTTAAGTTCGAAAAAGAGTCACAGCTAGTATTTTCAAATTCCTATGAAAGAAAAGTACCTATATTAGATTTATTTAAAGATAAACGTGCAGTCAGTACAATAATGCTTTGGGCTAATACCTTTATGCTACTGGTAGTACTTTATGGATTAAACACTTGGTTGCCTAAATTGATGCAAAATGCAGGTTTTGCTTTAAATGCGGGAATATTACTACTTTTAGCAATGAACTTTGGAGGAATAGTAGGCTCACTTCTAGGAGGCTGGTTATCTGATAAATATAGTCCTAAAAACGTTTTAGCTTGTTTTTATTTTATGGGAATAATGTCGTTAGTTGTTTTAAGTTTTAATCCAAGCATTGTGATTACTTATATTTGTGTTGTTTTTGCTGGTGCAGCATCTATTGGATCTCAAATTATTGCTAATGCATTTGCGAATAGTTATTATCCAGCCCATATGAAATCAACAGGCTTGGGTTGGTCTCTAGGGGTAGGTCGCTTAGGTGCGGTAGTAGCACCAATATTGGGTGGGGTTTTAGTATCTTTAAATTTAAGTATGCAGTCTAACTTTTTAATGTTTACAATCCCAATGCTAATCGCAATGATTTGTATATTCTTTGTCAAAACTAAACAGGAAAAAACAGCTTTGGTTTCTAAATTGAAGGAAACAGAAGTTCTATAATAATAATAATAACAGGAGGTAAAATAATGAATGATCGTTTATATAGGGATGCAATGGGGAAGTTTGCAACAGGTGTGACAGTGATTTTAACAGAAACAAGTGAGGGTATTCACGGTATGACAGCTAATGCATTTATGTCAGTATCTTTAGATCCAAAATTAATTGTCATATCAGTGAAAAATAATGCTCGCATATTACCAAAAATTGAAGAGGCGGGATCTTTTTCAGTCAATATTTTAGTTGCGAATCAAGAAGAGGTGTCTAAAGCTTTCGCCGGGCAACTGAAGGATCAGACAGTTGAATTTGAACGTCTATCGAATCAACCTATTATCCCTGGAGCTTTAGCACAAATTGTGTGTGAAGTTGGAAATACTCATGTTGAAGGTGATCATACTTTATTTATTGGAAGAGTAAAAGATATTGTTTTAAACGAAGGAGAGCCATTGCTGTTCTTTAGTGGGAAATATCAGAAATTACTTGAATTAGAACAAGCATAAAAAGATAACACCCTAGAACGCTATATTTTTGTAGAAAAAGGTATGATTCGCACAGCTTTTAGACTAATAGTTCCTGCTGCAGATGTAGATATTGTATAGAAATATGCTTAAAGAAGTTAATTAAATGACAATTTGGACAGGTTTATCAAATTTAGAATTTCAATAATACTATGTTTAAATCGAAACTTATTAGTGAAAAAATTCAGAATTATAATGGACGAATTGTTTTGGTTTCATGTAAGATACAAATTAATTACTTGTAAACTAATATATCAGTTGATTGGAAAGCGATTACATTGTTTCAAAGGAACATATTACTTTCTATTTACTTTTTCTAATATACTAGTGCGCAATTGGATGATGAAAAATTGGGAGGATGAGATTGATGATTTTACGTTTAGGGTTCTCAGAATTATATGTAACAAGTTTAGAAAAGTCTAGACACTTCTATGTAGATACACTGGGTTTTATTGAAGTAAAACAGATTGGTAAAAGTCTATATTTAAGAGGTGTGGAAGAGTTTGATGAATATTCATTAATTCTTACAGAAAATTCTTACGCGGCACTAGCAAACTTTGGTTTACGCGTATCCTCACCGGAGTATTTAAAAGAATTGCAGACGTGGCATGATGAACAAGGAATTCCAAATGAGTATGTAGAAGAGGGGCTTCATGATGGTCTTGGCGCATGTTTAAAAGTTGCGGAGCCTAGTGGTCATCCAGTCGTATTTTACCATTCTATAAAGCAAATTGATTACCGAGATGAAAATGGAAAGCTTATATTGCCAATGCGAAATTTACAAAAATTTAATGGCATTCCACCTGTTAAAATTGATCACATGAACTTACGTGTAACAGATGTAGATAAGGCATTAGAATACTGGCAAGCATTAGATTTCAGTATTTCTGAATATGTACAAGATGAAAATGGTAAGTTTGCTGCATGGACACGTCGAGCTGCAACGACGCATGATGTTGCTTTGGTAAAATCCTCTAAACCTGCCCTTCATCACACGGCTTATCTCGTAGATGGTGTTATGGGTGTTGTTCGTACAGCGGATTTACTTGCCGATGCGGGTTATCGTGAATCAATTAACTATGGACCAGGTCGTCATGGCACAACGAATGCATTTTTCTTATATATTCGTGACCCAGATGGTCATCGTATGGAAATTTATTCGAATGACTATAGTCGAGATCTTGATGCGAAGCCAATTGGTTGGTCAAAAGAAGAATTTGATTCCTATGGCCGTTTGTGGTGGGGTTCGGCGGCGCCAGATAGCTTCTTTGAAACAACAGAACTAAATCGCGATTGGATTAAAAGCGCTGTGAAGCAATAATTCGTGAGAAATAGAGGTATGAACCAGTAAGATGGGGAGTACCTCCTTTCTATTTTAGAAAAAAACGATTTCAATGTGAAAATCCCACTAGAATCTACTGTCTGCATCTCATACTTTCCTCTATTGGGATTTTGCAATTTATTGAAATTTTCATTATTTAGTTAAAATTATGAATGAAAACAGATTGTATTTTGAAAGTAGACATAGATGGAGGAAGTATATAAACAATTAAAATCAAATTCGCATCTAAAATCTGTTCAAGTGTATGAGGAGTTAAAGGAAGTGCTCATTATGGGCCACTGGCGTTTTGATGAAAACATTAAAGTAGAAGAATTGAATGAAAATTATGACGTGTCGATACGGCCAGTAATGGAAGCTTTGAAAGTATTGGAAATGAAGGGTTTATCGAGATTGTGCCACAGCATTGATGTCGCGTTGTGGGTTACTCGAAGAAAGAGGCAATAGAAGTCATTATGCACGCTCTGCTGTTGAGATGTTTTGAGTTGAACTTGCAGCCTTAAATCATACAGAGTTTGAGATGAGACAGTTTAAAGTCTATCAACAAATTAGCGAATCACCACAGCTATTATATGATAAACACTTTTACTTAAACTATAATCGTGAATTTTATGAGCATATTCCCATGATGACTCACTCCAAAAAGATTAAAGATTATATTTTGCAAATCTGGGGTTTAAACGATTTTTACTTAGTAAATTTATTTGATCATTTCCCATGGGATTTACAGTCTTCTTTAAAGAATCATTCTCAATTACTAGAAGCGATGGAGTCGAGAGACGTTAATCGAGCGAAGAAAATATTGGCGGATCATTTTGATTCGTTCATAAGACAGCATTTAGAGGCATTGCCCGGCTAAATCTATTATTGGTGATATTTAACGAAACAAATCTTTATTGTCTACAGACGAAATTATAGGAAAAGAAGGGGGCGAAGGCTCGTGGGAAAAGTTAAAGTAGCAATTCTTGGATCAGGTAATATCGGTACCGACCTGATGTTTAAACTTGGACGTTCCAATCTCTTAGAACTGACAACAGTTATTGGCATTGATGAAAATTCTGACGGTCTACGCAAAGCGAAAGAACTAGGATATGAGGTAATATCTACGGGAATAGATGGTTTTTTAGAAAGGAAGGAGCTAGCGGAGTTTATCTTTGATGCAACCTCTGCAAAGGCGCATATTCATCATGCAAAGCTGTTGAAAGAAGCCGGCAAACGAGTGTTAGATTTGACACCGGCAGCTATTGGACCAGCCGTAATTCCAGCAGTAAATATTGGTGAGAATTTAGCTGCTGAAAATGTAAATCTAGTGACATGCGGTGGCCAAGCAACGATTCCAATGGTTCATGCGATCAATCGTGTTCAATCTGTTAAATACGCAGAAATTGTTGCGACTATTTCCAGTAAAAGTGCAGGTCCCGGTACACGTGCCAACATCGACGAATTCACACTAACCACTGCTAGAGCGATAGAAACAATTGGTGGAGCAACAAAAGGAAAGGCAATCATAATTTTAAATCCCGCAGAGCCACCGATTATGATGCGTGATACAATTCATTGCCTATTAGATGGAGAAATAAGCGAGGAATCGACCATCATCGATTCAATTCGTGAAATGGAGAAGCAGGTACAGAAGTATGTGCCAGGCTATCGCTTAAAACAAGATCCACTCATTGACGGAAATCAAGTGACCGTGTTTGTTGAAGTTGAAGGATCTGGCGATTATTTGCCCTCGTATTCTGGAAATCTAGATATCATGACAGCTGCAGCCGTGCAAGTGGCGGAAGAATGGGCGACAAAATTGGTGAAAAGTTAAGAGAGGGGGTAAGGACAATGAATAAAGATGTAATTATTACCGAAGTTGCACTACGCGATGGAAGTCATGCAGTTAAGCACCAATTTACAGTAGATCAAGTAGTAAACATCGTGAAAGGTCTTGATGATGCGAACGTACCCTATATAGAAGTAGCCCATGGAGATGGGTTAGCAGGTTCTTCTTTGCAGTATGGTCTATCATTAACAGATGAAATGGAACTAATTGAAGCAGCTGCTGCAACAGCGAAGAACGCCAAAATTGCTGTATTATCAATACCGGGAATCGGAACGCGAGCTGAGTTAAAACAAGCTGCAGAACTAGGGGCAAAGTTAGCGCGTATTGCTACGCATGTGACAGAAGCGGATGTTTCATTACAGCATCTAACATTTGCAAAAGAATTAGGCATGGAGGCAGTTGGGTTTTTGATGATGTCCCATATGGCATCAACCGAAAAACTAGTTGAGCAAGCCCGTTTGATGGAAAGTTACGGTGCAGATACTGTCTATGTGGTAGATTCCGCAGGCGCATTATTACCAAACCAAGTGGCAGATCGAATCAAGGCTTTAAAAGATACTTTACATGTAGAGGTAGGTTTCCATGCCCATAATAATTTATCTTTAGCATTAGCTAATACACTAGTAGCCATTGAACAGGGAGCTACTCGAATTGATGGAAGTATTCGTTGTTTAGGAGCAGGCGCAGGAAATACCCAAACAGAAGTATTGGCGGCTGTTCTCGACAAAATGAATATCCAGACGGGGATAGACATTTATAAATTAATGGATGTTGCAGAATACATTGTAGCGCCTATTTTACAGAAACCCCAAGAGATTACAAAAGATAGTTTAGTACTAGGGTATGCAGGTGTATACTCTAGCTTCATGTTACATGCGCAAAGAGCTGCAGAGAAATTTGGTGTGGACTCTCGGGATATTTTGATAGAACTTGGAAAACGAAAAGTAGTCGGCGGGCAAGAAGATATGATTTTAGAAGTAGCTGCAGAAATAAAACTATTGCAAAAGGCATAAACAACATAATAACTCGTTTAAAAAACTCTCCTTAGAAAATTCGGGTAAGAGGATTTTCAATCTATTCTATGTTGAATCAACAGGGAGTCTAATCTCTCCGTCGATTCAAATTTAGCCTCCGGTCGAGGTTACAAATTTTGAAAGAAGTTAGTTGCAAACAGATGAAGAGACTTTATGCTCAGAATTCTTTGCTATTCGTACACATATCATCAAAATCTGTACAGACATTGCAGTATGTTCATTATTAACATTGGGTGGCGGAGCGCTTACAAAGGCGGCAAGATTGAGTTATTCATCCGTGATATGTTATCAGTCGCAACACATAAGACAGTATTATACGAAGACTCAGTTGCTGCATACGGTTTAGAACTATTTAGATTAGGGCGGAATACGCGGCTAATAAAATCTCTGAAGGGAGGTTATTGAATTGGACAATCATAAATTTCGAGCAGCAATGGGGAAATTTGCAACAGGTGTAACAGTGATTGCAACCCAGCATGAAAATGAAGTACATGGCATGACAGCGAATGCATTTATGTCTGTCTCATTAGAACCAAAACTTGTTGTCATTTCAATTAAAGAAAATGCACGGATGTTAAGTAAAATTCAGGAGAGCAAAATGTTTTCAGTTAACATTTTGGCTGCTGATCAAGAAGAAATTTCAAAGGTTTTTGCAGGGCAAATAAAAGAGCGTCACGAGGTACCGTTTGACTTATTAGACGACAAACCAGTTATTCCTGGGGCTATTGCACAAGTTGCTTGTGATGTATCGGCGGTGCATGTAGAAGGAGATCACACGCTGTTCATCGGGAAGGTCACTGCCATTGAATTAGAAGATAAAGATCCATTATTATTCTACAACGGTAGCTATCAAACATTGGCAGAAGCAGTGAAAATCTAACTATCGAAAGTGAGGCGAGGCTGTATGGAAACAATCTATATAAACCAAGATAACCTAAATGAATGGCAGGGAAATTCGCCGCAGCAAATTATGGCGCTTGGTTATTTTGATGGACTTCATGCGGGACATTGTCAGGTGATTGAAACGGCGAAACTAGAAGCTATGCGCCAGAATAAAAGATTAGCGGTTATGAGCTTTACACCTCATCCAAAGTACGTATTATCAGATGGTAAGGTGCAAGTACCGCATTTAATGACACTCTGTGCAAAACAAAGCAAGCTAGAACAGCTTGGTGTAGATACTCTTTATATTGTGGATTTCACAAAAGAGTTTGCAGCCTTATCTCCTCAGCAATTCGTGCATGATTATCTCGTAAATCTAGGAGTTGTCCATGCAGTCGCTGGTTTTGATTTTTCGTATGGTTTTAAAGGTGCTGGTCATCTAGATCGATTAGCAGCTGATTCTGGAGGCAAGGTCACTGCCACCAAGGTACCTAAAGTAGAATATGCAGGTGAAAAAATAAGTTCGTCCTGTATTCGTGGTAAGATTTCTAATGGATTGGTGAATGAAATGCCACATTTATTAGGACATTATTACAAAATACGAGGTCATTGGGATGGTGTCGAACTGCAAGCAAATGCGTATTGTATGCTGCCTTCCGCTGGTCGGTATGAAGCCGTCATCAATGCAAACGGCAACACGATTCAAATGGAAATCATCGTGAAGGATGATGGGGATTTGATTACACCTAGAAGACTACCATTGAACTTTGTGGGAAACATTTTGATTGAGTGGCGACAACAAATCTATGTACATGAAAAAGTGGCACAATTAATTTAATTTTAAGTAGGAGGAGTTTAGTAAATGACAATCTGGACAGATTTAGCAAATATTGAGTTTAAATTACATTATGTAAATGCAAATGGTGTTAGAACACGTGTGTTAGAAGCGGGAGAAGGCACACCACTTATTCTCTTACATGGTACAGGTGGACATATTGAAGCTTATGCACGTAATATTCCTGAGTTGAGCAAACATTTCCGTGTGATTTGTATTGATATGCTTGGTCATGGCTACACAGATAAGCCAGACTATCCATATGGCATTGATAAATATAGTGAACACCTACTCGATTTGATTAAAGCGATGGATTTAGACCGGGTTTACTTATCTGGTGAGTCACTCGGCGGGTGGGTAGCTGCATGGTTTTCAGCTGAACATCCAGAATATGTGATTTCACAAGTGTTGAATACACCAGGAAATGTGAATAGTAAACCAGAAGTTATGGCGGCGCTAAAGGCTTCTACTTTAAAAGCAGTACTTGAAGCGAATTATGAGAATGTTAAAACGAGACTAGAATGGCTCATGTATGACAAGAGTCAAGTAACAGATGAGTTAATTAAAAGCCGTTATGATATTTATACACAGCCTGAGTACCAAAAATCTGTACACAATATCGTCTATTTACAAGAAGTTGAGCCACGTAAGAAATATATTTGGGATCCTTCTTGGTGTGGTGAAATCACAATTCCAACTTTACTTGCGTGGACCGATCATGACCCTACATCAACGGTAGAGGAAGCGCAGCCAATTAGAGATATGATTCCTAATTGCGAATTTACTGTTATTGAGAATGCTGGTCACTGGCCGCAATGGGAGCAAATTGAAGCTTTCAATAACGTTTTAATAGACTTTTTATTACAACCTGTAAAGTAATTAATAGTTTACGTATTATTTTCTATGAATAGATACATTTTTTATGAGTGAGGTGAAGATAGGGGATTTCCTAACCTTTATGTTCCCCTCCATTTTACTAAAGGGGGAATTATGCATGCTAATTAATACAAATACTATTGATCAAGCTTATCATCACCTAGTACAAGCGGAAAAGCTCCATCAATCGGTGTCTCCTATAACCGAACTCCTTCCAGAGTTTACAATTGATGACGCTTATCATACACAGCTCAAAGTAATCGATTATAAATTGGATCAGGGCGCTAAAATCTTAGGTAAGAAAATAGGATTAACTTCGTTAGCGATGCAACAACTATTAGGAGTCGATCAGCCAGATTATGGACATCTTCTTGATAATATGGAAGTAGAAAACAAAGGGGTGGTCAAGTTGAGCTCCTTGTTCGAACCGAAAATCGAAGGAGAAATTGCATTTGTTTTAAAAGAAGATTTATGTGGTCCAAATGTGACAGTTGAAGAAGTTTTTGCGGCGACAAATTATGTTGCACCCTCTATAGAAATTGTAGATAGTCGTATTAAGGATTGGAAGATAACGCTTGAAGATACAGTAGCTGATAATGCATCTTGTGGGTTGTATCTACTAGGAGATTCGAAAATAAATATTCAACAGATCGATTTACCAAGCGTTAGCATGCAACTGTTGAAAAATGGAGAAGTGATAAACGAAGGAACAGGTAAAGATGTGTTAGGGCATCCAGCAACTTGTGTAGCTTGGCTAGCGAATAAATTACATGAATACGGTGTCACATTGAAAAAAGGAGAAGTCATTTTATCCGGTGCTCTATCGGCAGCCGTTGTTGCGGAACCAGGCGATACATTTACTGCAAAATTTGCAGAGTTAGGAGAAGCAACAATTCATTTTGTAGAATAGATTAATTTGGGATGTTCAAGGTAGCATTTCATGCGAATGAAAATAAATGTAAAATAAAAAAGGGAGGTTCTCTCACACTTGTATTGGGTCCGGTCATTTTAGTGGGATTTTTTTCAAAAAACGATCATGGAAAAGTACAAGAGTGATTTATGACACTAATATCATTAGGTAGATTAGTAGGACCGAATGCCACTGGTGACTTTTCTGTTCAAAAAGAAACTTGAGTCAGTATTAAATAGGATCAACAAAAGGGGGATTACCGTACGAAATAACCCAGAAAACTTATAGTTTCAATGTATTGAAGGAATGATCGAGTTACTAGAAGCTAAATTCGGTGAGAAGGTGGAGGCCACGGTGTTCTGCCCATCATGGGGAAATGAAGATAAAATGTACATAAGCTTGTGAAAGCGACCCGTCCACAGATTCAATTGTGGGTAGGTCGCTTTTTTTATTTGCCTATTTTACGAATTGCACTTTAAATATGATAATCAACGTGTTTATGATTACTGGATGCTTCGTGATGTCAATTCCGTTCGGGAAGTCGCAAATAAACGAGTGAACGTTCGAAAAGTGGTTATATATATTTACGAACTATTTTTTGCACTGTATTTGAATAGAAACACATTGTTCGTTAATGTGTACTTTTGCGAACGGTAAGCCATATTCAAAATAAGTCTCTATTAATTTACGTGTTATCTTATATTTAAATGGTAAAGTAAAAAGAGAGTATTTAAAATTTTTAAAGCTTTGGACGCCTAAATTGTTATATGAGTAAATAACTTGAATTGTTTATTGAACAAAGAGAGATGATACTTTTGAGTGAAAGCAGAAAGTAAGATTTTAAAAAAAGACAGGTAGTGAATTAGCTCTTGATACCTTCCTAAACGTTGGAAGCGAGGCAGGAGCAAATATTGCAAAGGAATCTTTCGCTAGCGCAGCAGGAGATTTTGCTCTGGATGCCGTAAGCTCATTTATTCCAGGACTTTCAGGGGCAATTCAAAATTTTAAGCGAGCTCGTTTTGAGAGAAACATGAAAAAAGTAACCGAAGAATTGAATTCCAAGTTAGATGAAGTCCATTTGAATTTAGAATCCAAGACACTTAAACAAAGAGAACAAATTGATGAATTATTTCAATATATGTTGGATGCAGCAATGGACGCACAACAAGAAGAAAAAATTGAATATATGGTTAATGGATTCGTTAATATTACTGAAAATCATTTTATAACCGAAGATTTTTTTAAACTTATTTTGACGTTTTAAAAGAACTTAGAATGATTGATATTTCAGTATTAAGGTTAATGTATTCATCTCGTTATTTTTTTGATTAAGAATCAAGAGAGACATTTTATGATGTAATGGATAGACATGGTATTACTTATGAGCAATACGAAGCTGTGCGAAGCAATCTACTGAGAATTGGCTTGTTGACGACAAAAACAGACCTTCATGTCGCAGACGATATTAAAGAAATTTCGAAAACATTTAAAGACATATTCTCATATTTGGAAAAGTTAACAGCATCAAAACCAGGTCGTTTATCTAAATTAAAAGAACCATAACTTAAGTCAAAAGAACAACTAGAGATTTCTAAGTTCGGACTCAATTTCGTGAAATTATTCTTAGAGTTAGAACACTCAGTAACTGAATAAGAATTGAAAGTAAAGTAGAGGCGCATTTTTTTCTAACTGCAGTTTAGTTTAATAATTTTCGAAGGGCTTTTGTTTTATGTGAATCAGGGAGATTGCAGTAGGACTCAACTACGTAGTAAGGAGGAGTTCTTTTCCTTCTGTCGAATATTGGAAGATAGAGGGGAGGGGATTCTATGATTTTCGGTGAAGAGGATTTATCGCAATATAATTCAGCAAAATCGCCATGGTTCAATATAGCGACTAACGGTAAAGTTGATATCGGTATTGAACAAGGTTATATCCAAAAAGTCGGTTTGACTTCCGAAGGAATGTACAAAATGGTAGATGATTGGTTAAACAGCATCCACGGATTGTCAAGAGAACAGAGGGGAAATCTTATTAACAAACTTGAAAAGTAATAGGCAAGAACGTCCTCTACTGAGGACGTTCTTTTTTGTGAAGCATGTGGAATGAGATGGTGAGGACCGTGGTATGAGATTCATTGTTAGAAAAAGAAATTTTGAATCTTCATCATCATCATAAATATTGCTGTAGATAGGCTTTACATTACTGTCCTGGATAAATTAACAGAGATACTCAAGTGCAGAGCCGTGAAACTATCTCGCTATTGAAGAGAATGAATGAAGCTTAATGGAGTTTATGCAACGGAAAGAGGGTAAATAAACAATGTGTCTAAGAGTGCTTTATCTCGAATTACTAATCTGGAAGGTAGAAGAGGGAGTCGATGATAGGGCTGAGAAGGATCGTATTGGAGTTTTGACTGAATATGAATTAGAAGTCATTGTAGAGAAGGCGTGTATCAGGTAGCAAACTCAGCCTGTTCAAAGTTATATGACGGGTTAGCAAAACGCTTTATATGTGAATTTGAAGGAGATTTAGGAAGCAATCGATATGAGTTTGAACAATTGAACAGAAACTAACAACTAATATTAAAGGAGATTATTTCAAATGAAAAACTATGAGATGAAAATTGAACATCAAATTTAAATTGCTGAATTGGGTATATGAGCGTAAGGCTGATAATGGTAAACGTTTCGGAGGACGATGGTTGATGAGTGGCATAACGCTGAGTGTCGTAGGTATTTATGCAGTTATTGGATTGATGATGTGGTAATTGATGGTAGGGCAAACTTGAAGGTCAGGTGAGAAGTGAAAACTATAAAACTAAAAGGGGATTATTAAAAATGAATGTAAACTTAAAAAAGGTAGAAATGAAAGAGATATTGGATACGGTTGTTACCAGAATTGATAATCTAGAAAACTTAATGGTGGGAAGTGGATTAATGACAATGAATGAATTTAATCGAGATATATTGAAACCTATTATTGTCGGATTTGAAGATATGGAGAAAAATCTAATCGGCATTGAGTGCGATACGGAAGACACTCTTAAAGATATGAAAGAAACGTATGGTGATAGTGGGCTTGAAATGATGAAATTTGCGATGATGCTTAACAGATTAAAAGAAAATAATTGAATGATGCAGATAGGAAGGCATTGATTATGAATGCATTTGGAGCTGTTCATGAGGATTATGGGAATGTATTTAAGATGATTAAATCAGATAATGAAAAGGGGAATGGTGATATCTCTGATAAAAAAGAGAAGATCGTTGTCATGAATGAAAAAGAGGTTGAACATTCGGAAGGATTGGGATGTTATTTTTTGGTTATTTGATTTCATTAATTTGAGGGAATACAAAGGAGCAATCAGAAAAACACTTTAATCGACCAGTCTATCGTGAGATGAGAGCAAAAATGCGTTTTGGTGATGTATTAGTAGTTCATGACCTTAGTAGGTTTGGTAGAAATAGGTATAGATACGATGCACTTAAAATAATGGGGCAGGATTGTTTAATAGTGGGGGTTCCTGAAGAGAGGATTTTTTTAAAATTATGAAAAAAATTAGAGTGGAGGTAATTATGAAATATTTTAATAAAGTGGAAAATCCTGAACATCCATATCAAGTTTTTAAGCCTCAGAAATATGAAATACCATTACAGGAAATAATGCTCATTAAGAAACATCAAACGGAATGGGTAACCTATGCCTTATATAGTGAAGAAGGGATAGTCTATTTACTAACAAATGTTTCGGTTATGAATAATTGTTTATGCGGTGATGCCGACTATGGTGAACCATATTGTAAAATTGAAGAGATTAATAATTACTCTTTGGCTACATTAGATAAGGATGCTTACAACTGGTATATGACCCAAGCGAGATAATTGAAGTTTGTATTCATGTTGTATTAAAGCTAAATGGCCTATGATTTCTACGATTGTCTGGGTGACAATTATGGCTGTTACTAACGTGCTAACTTTGCAAAGCAATAATGGCATATCTGACGGGCAATTACGAATCGGCCAAAAAAGTGGAACTGGATTAACCGGAAACAGGAGTATGTAGTGTTAACCTCGCATCAACAAAACAAGAACAATCTTGCTGTAATGCAACATCTAGTTGTTAAGGATACTTTAATGGAATAACAAGGCGAATCCAACACTTAATAAAGAGCCCACTTCTGGTAACTCTTGTTAAGTGTTTATTTGCCGTTGCAATACGAACATACATTCCGTATACTAATTAAAAGAGGAGGGAACAGATGTGCGTGTTGAATTGATTAAGTCGATGGATCGGAATTATGTCTTAGATATGATGTATATATCAAAAGACGGTGAAATAAGCAAACGTAGAATCAAGGTGCTACAGGTGGGTGAGGTATCATTCCGAGCCTATTGTCATCTTCGCGGGTCCAGAAGAACTTTTACGATTGATAACGTGCTAGCGCTTGTTCCCATCGTATATAAAGAAAGCCTGGTGATTTAAGTCGTGCGATTCATTCCATCTGAGGCAATACCTTATTTCGAAAACATGATTTACTTACCGATAATAATTACTGTATTGGAGAAGGATCGTGGTGAAATCGAAATTGGTTCATTCAAATTGAAAAAACCTTATGTCGATATTATTGAAGGTGCACTAAAGGCTGCAAGGCATGAAATGAAAGAAACGAATATATATTTGAAGCGTAATAAAATGAAAGTAATTAAAAGGCTGAATGATGGAACGTTTACAGAGTACCTATTCATGCACGAAGGTCACGAAGAGCGACGGAAATATTTAAACATACGGTTACGAAACAGAACCGAGGAATTGATAAGCATTTATTTTACGAAGTCCGAAGAACACCATACCAAAGGAGCTGTTATTTAGTGAGCGAACGTCAAAGAAATATTTTAGAATACATTAAAAGATACACAGCAGAAAACCTATATCCACCAACGATTAGGGAAATTGCTACAGCAGTCGGACTCAAATCGCCATCCACAGTTCACGGTCATTTAGATAGGCTGAGGGAAAACGGGTATATAAACTTTGTTAATTCATCACCACGCACTTTGACAGTAGTTAGTTAAATGAATCCGATATATAAGGGGCAACCAAATAAACAAATCGCCTGTATTGATATGTTGAGCTTCTATGCGAGCTGCATGGCTACGTTGCACAATTTAGATGTTCGTACTGTGCCAATCGCGGTCGTCGGAAACCTACAACAAAAAGGTTCAGTCGTACTTGCGGCCAGTCCCGCTATGAAAAAGAAATTTCGTATAAAGACAGGTAATCGATTATTTGAAATCCCTAGCCATCCCGAAATCCGTTTGTTTGAACCAAAAATGTCGTATTTCCTCAAAATGTCGATGGCAATCACACATATCCTTCACAATTACGTGCCTGCAGAGGCTATACATGTCTACTCGGTCGATGAATCGTTTATTGACCTAACGGGAACCGAAAAGCTCTGGGGTGACCCGGTGGAAACAGTTAAGGATATACAAGCAGAAATACTGGAAACGCTAAATTTACCATCAACGGCTGGGATGGGGCCAAATATGTTATTGGCAAAATTGGCACTGGATTTGGAAGCAAAGAAAACAGGTTTTGCGAAGTGGGAATTTGGGGATATACCGTCGAGGCTATGGCCTGTTGCCCCGTTGAGTGAAATGTGGGGAATTGGTCGACAGACGGAGAAAACTCTAAATGATATGGGTATCTTCTCAGTTGGCGATCTCGCGCACACATCGCTTGAACGGCTCGAGAAAAAGTTTGGTGTAATGGGAAATCAATACTATCATCACGCCTGGGGGATTGACCTGTCCGAGTTGGGCGCACCTCTGTTGGAAGGTCAAACGAAGAGCTATGGCAAGGGTCAAACGCTTTACAGGGATTATGTAACCCGCGAATCTGTACTTGTGGTTATTCTAGAAATGTGTGAGGATGTTTCTCGGCGTGCGCGAGAAGCAAAAAAAGAGGGCAGGACCGTTCATCTCGGAATAGGATACAGCAAACATTCTTCAGGTGGTGGATTCAGTCGATCTATTTCAATAGAAGAAGCTACAAATGATACTATGAAAATTTACCGAACTTGCATGGCTCTATTCGATAAATTTCACGATGGCCGTCCAGTAAGGAAAGTCACGATCTCGATAACAAATTTAGAAGACGAAACATCAATGCAGCTAAGCTTATTCGACCATAATAAGTTGCGGAATCGAACATTAGGCACTGTGATGGATGATCTCCGGAATAGGTACGGCTCTACAGCAATACTAAGGGCCGTTTCACTCACTGAAGATGGTACGGCAATTGGACGTTCGAAGTTAGTTGGAGGACACAAGTAATGGAGGATTAGAATGATTCGTGATCGCGGAAATATCAAATGGACCGCTATGATGCTACCTGAGCATATAGTTGAATTGAGAAATTGGATGGATAAGGACCACTACATTGAACGTCCAGAATTAAGCGAGTGGGACCTTCAGTCAATACAAGAGGAAATCGAAGTGGCGACTAATCGTAAATGCCAAACGCTCGTAAAGACTTGGAAGGATGGAAAAGTCAATGAAATGGGCGGTGTAATAGAAGGAATTGATTTGCGGACTGAGTGTATTATATTTGACGATCCATTTGGGACGTACAAAATTCTGGTTTCGGATATCATCGGGGTGCAATGTGAGGAATAAAATTGAAATGATCAATCCTGTTCAGTGGTTTGTCTTTTATTCACATTAGGCAACAATGATTTTCCACAAGTTTGCGATGGGCAAACGGTTTTGTTAGTCTATATGTATATTCTTTAAATTATTAAGTCACTGCTTCCACTAGTGAAAGTCGTTACACTTTTTGCATTTGCGGAAAGAGACTCGGCACAAATGTTCAGCCTTTATATTCCTAATTTATAGGAAAAGTTAGGCAGACGTGTTACACGTCAATAAATTACATTGCATATCAAAAGTGATACTTACGCATATTGCGTGAACTATATTAAAACCGATTTTTCCTATTCAGGAGATGTCGGTTTTTTGCATTCAAAAAGGTATTGAAGGGAGATGGTAGAGGATCTATTGAAATATGAAAATAGGGTTATTTTAAAACGTATTTACTTAGCAATCGCTAGGTATAAATGCGTTTTTTTATTTATTTAAAATACAAAAATAGAAAGGGTTGTTAGGTATGTCGATTAATCTTGATAATATGACGGCTGTCCAAAACAAGCAACAAGACGGTATTCTAGGGCATTTAATGTGGTTCTCGGTTGGTAAGCAATTAATCAAAATGGATGATTTGGAGCGAGCACTTATTCAGTCAGGATTGCCTGTTGAATGGATGCCGAACGCGATTCGTCCAGCCGATGCTTTCCGAAGAAGTACTAAAGAGATAGTGACTAGAAAGTCTACTGGACATGCTGGGGTATTCAAGAACTTCCTTATACGTGAAGTGTTCTCGGACAAGAGCCATGTGCAAAGAAACATTGTAGTGGAAACAGTAAACCAGGCAGGTAAACGTCTTGATTACAACAGTGAGGCGGGCGTAATCACGCTAGATAAGCAGAATAGTTCTCTAACTTTTATTACGGAGAATGAAATTGCAAAAGAGTTGTGCTTTGAAGCAGAGCGTAATTTCAATATTTATAAAGACCATTATTCAGCCCAGCAAGTAAGAGTAATGGTTAGTAAAATACTTCAATCTCTAGCACCCACTCCGGTGCGACCAAACGGGGGTGTGTACTTCGTTCCTGATTCACATACGGAAGGGTTGAATCAGCTTGTAAGCTTCACGTCCTCTCTTGAGAACAGTGAGGGGTTCAAGATACCCGTTGTGAATACATTCGATAACCGACAAATGGTGAACACGAAGCTAAATGACCATTTAGAATCAATTTTACATGATTGTATGTCGAGTACAGGGCTGAAAAAGGGACAAGTGAAAGAGATTATTGAAAATGCGAAGTCTGTAATTGCGAACTATCGTAATTACAAAAGCATTGTCACCAATGAAGCAGATTTACTACAAAATAAAATCATGACAATCCGAGCTGCGGTTTCAAAAATGGTTGCGGATCTTTAAAAAGTATTGGAATGGAGAGATTAAAATGACTGAGTTTTATCAAACAATAATGGGGAGAAAATTCTACGAAAGAGATGTTGTTGATTGTGTGCAACATATTAAAAAGATTGCTCATCAGCTCGAACGCTTAAATGAATTAAAAGAACAGGAATTGCAGATGAAAATGCGTGAGCTTTCATTAAAAGAACAAGAATTGTTTATTCTTTCATCGAAATACTGAGGAGGATTCTTAATAGGGAAGTACGGTTGCAATTGGGGCCGGCTTCCTTTTCTATTTAAACTAAAAATCAAAGGGGTTATTTAAAATGACAAATACTAACTTTACAAAGCTAATGGAAATCAAAAATGCACTAAATGCAAAGTTTTTCGAGCGTGAGCAAGAAGTAGAAGGAATTCTTGTCGCTCTGCTCTCTAGGCAGCACATGCTGATGATTGGACCTGCTGGAACTGCGAAATCGGCATTGTCGGTTGAGTTGGCCAAAATCGTACAGGGAACAGAATATTTCCAGTGGTTGCTGACAAGGTTCAGTACACCTGAAGAGGTATTTGGTCCCCTATCGCTTAAAGACCTTGAACAAGGCGTGTACAAGCGAAATACAGCAACTAAAATGCCAGAAGCTAATCTGGTATTTCTAGATGAAATTTTCAAGGCGAATTCAGCTATTTTGAACAGCTTGCTAACGCTAATAAATGAAAGAATCTTCTATAATAATGGAACGCCAGTAAAGGTTCCTTTGATGTCAGTCATTGGAGCTTCAAATGAATACCCAGATGAAGGAGAGGGCCTTGAAGCTCTTTTTGATAGGTTTCTACTTCGGTTCGAGCTAGACTACATTGCTGATGAAACGAATTTTGTTTCTATGATGAAGGGGACTGGTCAAAATCAACCGATGCCATCTATGACAATGGAAGAATTGATTCAACTTCAGTTTTTTACTGATATGGTTACAATTCCTGATGAAGTCTATGAAACACTTTCAAAAATTCGTAATAAATTGCGCGATGAAGGAATCCGTCCTTCTGACAGACGTTTTAAACAGTCGCTTTCGGTGCTTCAAGCGAAGGCTTTGATTGACCAAAGGCAAGTTGTACAAGTAGATGATATTGTCATCTTAGAAAATGCACTATGGGAATCAGTTGATCAAAAGGATACCGTATCGCTCATTGTTCGTAGTCATGCACAAGATGTAGTGACTCGTGCCATTGATTCCATACAAAATGAAGCAAATGAAGTGTTCAATTCCATGCTGAAGGATAATTCGACTGATGCAGGAATGGAAGCTACCCAGAAAATGAAGGCATTGGTGAATGACTTGAATAAGCTTAAGAAACATAATCAAGGCCGATCTATGGATATCGAACCAATACTCGATAAAGTAAAATTGATGCAACAAGAAATCCTGGACAGCATTTTAGAGCCCATGGATTTTAAGAATTCAAATGAAAAGCAAACAGTAGAGATGCCGTTTTAAAAATTGATGAAATAAGAGTTGAAATGTCTAGGGACTTCCTTAGGCATTTCTTTTAAAATAAAGAAAGGAAGTGTTCTTCATGAGAAGAAATACAATTCAAAATGAAAATCGTTCTGTATTAAATACAGACGCATTCGATAAAAGGCGTTTTAGAGAAATTTATGAGATGTCACAAGGACTTCAGAAGATAAGTGATGAGGGAGAGTTACCGACGTTCGAGCCATTACTTGCTGACATTTGGGCTTCCTTATATAAGATGAAACCTGAAATGACGAAAGAGGAAGTTGCCGCGGATCTTCAAGTCAACAAATCACTGATGGAAAAAATCATGTCAGATGATTCCTTCGACAGTTATAGAAGCTTCACACGTTTGGATGATTTATCGTCAGCCATCGGCACTGTGAAATTCGGGGAGAAGACAAATCAATGGCTAGTTGACCAAAAAGAGCAGGATGAAGACCTACAAAAACAGATGCAGGAAATCCAGGTGATGCAAAGTCAACTTCAAAAGCAGGAACAACAAAATGGGGTTGGAAATGGTAGAGAGAAGCTACATGAGGAATTAAAAGAAGCAATGTCAGACTTAGATGGGCAACTTCAACAGACGTTGGAAAATAACAGCCATAGCTTCTCCCAAGCTATGGAACAAGCAATGCAGGAAACGAAACAGACGAAAGATAGCTTAAAATCATTACTTGGGGGCACGAGTGCTGGTAGTGGTGACGCAGAACTGAAAAAAGTTCCTTTACGGGACCAAATTTCATTAGCTGAAAAAATTGCATCTAATAAACAGATGAAAGAAATTGCAGATTGGGCTGGTCGATTTAAACAGATTGCCCGTAGAAAGCAGAAATCCAAGCATAGTGATTCAATGGAAAGAAGTGGGGTTACTTTAGGCAACGATATTGAGCGGCTGTTGCCGATGGAATTGGGCTTATACACACATCCCTTAACGAAGATCGACTTCCTACGTCGCTTTGTGGAAGGACAGACGATGATGTATGAACAGAAAGGGCATGAGGTATTGGGGAAAGGTCCAATCGTGCTTTGTCTAGATCAGTCAGGGAGTATGCACAAGCTAGATACCCAATCAAAAGGGTTTACGTTAGCTCTTATGTCGATTGCGAGAAAACAGAAAAGGGATTTTTGTTTAATCTTGTTCTCTACTCGGACAAAGATCATTAAATATGAGAAAGGGAAAATTAAAGGTTCAGATATGGTTAATCTTGCTCAAACCTTCTTAAGTGGAGGTACGAACTTTGCACTGCCTCTTGATAAGGCGATGAATGTCATAAACGAAAGTCGTTTTAAACAAGCAGATGTTTTGTTTGTTACGGACGGCGAAGACAGATTAAGGGATTCATTTTTAGAAGCATTCAATAAGAAGAAAAAAGAGAAAGCCTTCAATGTACTTTCCCTTGTAATAGGTAGTAGTACAAATACGGTGACACAGTTTTCCGATAAAGTTGTCCAAGTTATGGATTTCGATGATAAGGGAAGTTTTACTGCGTTTGAAATCTAAAGAATAAAACTTTATTCGCACTGCCCTTAGGGTAGTGCTTTTAATTTTTTATTAATCAAGAGATTCTAATATTTTATTAACTTTCATCGTAAAGAACATTTGGCATCATTAATAAGAGGGTTTTTAGTGCTAAATATAGAATAATCTGAATTAGGGGGAGTGATGAAGAACTTGAAAACCGTAGATCAAGCAAAAAAAGAAATTGAGATTCTACAAGGATTTGTTGATTTAGTTGAATCCTTCCATCCGAAGACGTTGGAAGAGCAAATTATTAAGGAGTACGCATACATAGGTAGTGTTGAAAAGGTTGCGAATAAAGTAAATGAATTGGGTTATTCGAATGATGGTCAACCTTTTGAGAAAGAAGATATATCGAACATTATCAAAAGTAGACCTACGGGTGATCTGCATAAATTGATTAGGTCAGGATACTTAAAAAAGACGAGACATTTACGAAGTAAAGTTGAAAAGTATAGTTGGTAGGATAAATCGAAAAGACTATCAAATAGTATAATCCCTGAATATCATCAGAAACAGCTCAATCCTATAAGGTCATCGAGGAACGACTTCTTACATAGATATTTGGGATAGGTCCAATAATGCTTTGTCTAGTCAGGTGGGGAACATAATACTATTCGAAACTAAACAAAAATTGAAAAAGAAAAGGCGTTGATAGTAATAGAGGAATGTGATTAGAATGTCAGCTACTTCTATTTCCTCTAAACAGACAGGAAAATAACACTTCTGTCTGTTTTTTTATGTGCGCCCAGCATGGGCGGAGTCCATAGGGTGCAATTCTTCAACTGTAATGGCATATGTAACAGTAAGCTTAACGTATGGGTGTCTATGGTCGTGGAATCGGAAAGTAGCAAGCCGGTTTGAGGAACACGAATTTCATGTAAGGCAGTGAATGATTGGGCGAGTTTGCATATCAAAAAAAAGCCCCTTCTGCCGAAGGGGAAAAGGAAGACTACGTTCTTACCTGTGGAGGTTTGAAAGATACGTAAAGTACACTAAGAACCTATTCAGTGATGGATTGCTGAACAATCAGAAGTCTGTAGAAACCATAGCACCATTCGAATGAGATGGGCCGAACAATAAAGAAAGAACAACCTCTTAGCATTCAGTAAAATTCGAAGAACATAGATAACCAATAGGGCATTCTTGAGAGGAAGTGGTGAGTTCCATGAGGGAGCTAGATGGTGGAGCAGCACTGGCATAAAGAAACGTAATTCGAGGAAAGAGGAGTAACGAATGTTTATGCGTTCTATATTCCATATCCTCGCTATTTGCCTAGTATTATAATTACAAATTAATCGGACTTATTACAATTGCACATTATATTGACGAAAGGAAGGGCATGGCGCACATTGAATAGATGGAAAAATCCGAATATAATAAAAGATGTTAACAGAAAACATATGAAAATATCAGAGAGGTGAGATAAACAAGTGCAGAGCATACATTCTTATATTAAATCTTTTTAAAATTTTTATAGGAAGGAAAGAGATTAATGGCCCACATAATTACTTCTCCATGTATTGAGGAAACTGCAGCAATTTGTGCAGAGGTTTGTCCTGTTGATGCTATTCATAAGGGGAATCGACAATTTTTTATTGATCCGAATACTTGCATTGATTGCGGAGCATGTGTAGTTCAGTGTCCTGTCTCGGCAATTTATTATGAAGAAGACGTGCCAGAACATGAAATGGGATACATTCAGGCTAACGCAGATTTTTTTTAAATCTGATTGATACAGGAACTTCTACAGGAAATGATAATGGCGACCAAGAAAGATGAGGATAAAGCAATTGGCACATTTAAAGGGCAAATTAATGGGCAGTGCGCACCTCGTCAACTTAATAGTGGTAATATATAATTAATTCATAATACTATGAGGGGGCTGAATATTCATGACTCAAAATGTACAGATGAAAGCAGAAGAATTATTTTTCTTTACTAGAGATATGATGAAGGGCGATATTTATCGCAAGTATGAAAAAGCAATCAAAAGTGTTTGGAATCCAAAAGATTGGGACTACTCTCAAGATAAGAAGGACTGGGAGACTCTGACCGAAAAACAGAGGACTGGGCTATTGAGTGTTACTGTCCGATTCCTTTCCGGTGAACAAGCCGTAACCAATGAATTAATTCCAATGCTTCAAGGAGCACAGGCGTTAAATAAATTTGACTGGGTTATGTATCTTTCGACATTCCTGATGGAAGAAGCGAAACATGCAGAATTTTTAGTGATTTGGCACGAGGAAATTGCAGGGATTTTGGAGCCTGAAGAGGTTGCACCATATTTTGTGACAAGAGATAAGGTTGAAGATCCGTCCGGACAGTTTGAAATTAAAGAAGTTATGCACGAAGGGCTTCCTTTTTACGCTGAGAAGTTGAAAAATGCAGTACATGAAAATAATCAGGAAGAAATCAAGAAGTCTATGATTCAATATATGACGCTTTACAATGCCTTTGTGGAAGGAGTTCTGTCAATGCCGTCGTATGAAATAGTAGTTGATACTTTAAAAATTTATGGAAACGTTTGCAGAACCCTTGACAAGGGCTTTAAGAGAATCCTCGCTGATGAAGGACGTCATATAACTTTTGGGACAACAGCTGTGAGACTGCTGTTAGAAGAAAATCCGGAATACGAATACTTGGTTCATGACATATTCGATGAGTTTAGGGGTACCGTGGTCGGTTTAGTTGAGTATCAAAAGGCAGTACCGGGATTAGATGTACAAAAGTATCAAACTCAGAAGGTAAGACATTACAGAAATAGATGTAGAGAGATGGGGATTACTCCGGAAGATAAGTTAATTGAACAAATACTTGATCCGGAAATTGATTTTGTAGTTGGCGTGACAGCAGGATAAGGGGGGACTTGTTAATGAAGGGATATGAATGTTTTGAAAGTGGTTGTAATTTTGTCGCAAAGGAACCAACGGAAGAAAAATTAATTGAGGCAGTGCAAGAACACATGAGTAATGCTCATGATAGCTTTGAAGTTGAAGAGTTCATTTTAGCAGGAGCTCATGATATATCCCACTGAAATAGCTAGTTTGTAACAGATAAAAAAGAGGTGGACTTCTAATTTACAATTAGTAAGACTTCCACCTCTTTTATCTATCTAATATATTGCATTATCTAGTTTAAAAGATGTGGTTGAATACTATTTTCATATTGATGGTACTAATTGTTATATCCACAATATATTCCAATTAGCAACTGTTTTTATTAGTATATTTTTCGGGATATTGACAATGTTGGATAAATTAAACGGTCAATCACATGTGTATTCACAGTGGAAATGGATTAATGTAGTTAGATGAGAAAGGGAGGGTTATACGTGTTATTAAAAACTAAAGTTACCGATAGTCAAGCGAAACTCCTAGAAATTAAAGAAGACATCCTTAAAAACGGTGTTAATATGATTAGTTTAGGAATCCCTGATATGGATGGTAGATACAAGGGGAAGTTTCTTAATACAGAATACTTTATGAAAAGTGTTGCAGAAAAAGGAACATTTATATGCGACATTTTATTTGGCTGGGACATAACTGACAAAATATACGATGGCCAGCAGGAATTGTTTTCTTCTTGGGACAAAGGGTTCCCAGACGTATTCTTAAAACCGGACTTGGATACTTATAGGTATAAGCCTTGGGGACGAAATTCTGCATCAATGATAGCTGACGTGTGTGACGCAAACGGTGAAATAGTGGAAGTTGCTCCGCGGAAGGTTCTTAAAAGAATGGTTGAGTATGCAGAAAAAATCGGATATGAATTTTCGTTTGGCTATGAACTTGAATTTTATTTATTAAAAGAAACACCACAATCAATTATTGAAAAGAATTATTCGAATCTAACTCCAGCTACTGCAAACATGAACACGTATGGGCTATGTGAACAGCCAGAAGTCCAAGAAACATTTGATGACATTGTTCACAATTTAAGAGAGTATGGAATCCCTGTAGAGTCATTTATATATGAAGCAGGGGCGGGACAGTTCGAAATGAGTGTCAATCATAGCACACCGCTAGACACTGCAGATAAAGTATTGCTATACAAAACAGCTATTAGAGAAATTGCAGCAAAGCATGGAATGACGGTAACTTTTATGGCTAAATATTCTGATCAGCTTTCAGGATCAAGCGGGCATATCCATCAGAGTATAAGGTCTATTGATAATCCAGACGTCAACCTCTTTTGGGATGAATCAAAACAAGGTATCTCATCTTTAATGGAAAATGTTATCGGTGGTGTCCTCCAAACTATACCCGAATTCACTCTGTTTTATTGCCCTACAATCAATTCCTATTCCAGATTAGTGACAGGTTCTTGGACAGGCGTAAACGCGACATGGGGAATTGATAACAGAACTACTGCATTAAGAGTGATGAACACAGATAAAAATTCTATACGAATTGAAAATAGACTTCCCGGAGCTGATGCAAATCCATATCTTGCATTAGCAGCTTACATGGCTGCTTCTTTATATGGTATTGAGAATCAAATTCCATTGCCTAAAGAAATAGAGGGAAATGCATACAATCAGGAGAATCTGACACCCATTCCTTTGACATTAGACAAGGCGATTGAAAATTTGGAGAAAAGCGAAATAGCTCAGAAATATTTTAACGATGGATTTTTGAAGCAGTATATTTATACAAGAAAGTGGGAATCCGAAAAATTTAGAATGTCAGTGACTGACTGGGAGAGAAAGAGATATTTAGAGAGAGTTTGATTGGAAAAGGGAGGGTGTGACTATGGTTATCTCTAATGGAAAAGTTTTGAATCACGAAAAGCGCATAGTAAAGAACCATCCACTAGTAAGTGAGATAAAGGCTCTCGAAGATATAATCATGACAGTCGGCTCTTCCTTAAATTTAGAGAACGTTTTAGAAAGAATTGTAGAAATCACGGCATCTGCAGTTGAAGCAGACGACTCCTTTATCTATTTATTAGATGAAGAGCACATGGAATTGGTATTATCTGCAGCTACAAAGAGTGTGGCGTATGCATACAAAAATACCCTCAAAATTGAAGTGGGACAAGGGGTAACTGGGTACGTTGCTCTGAGCCGTGAACCGTATTTAATAAAGGAAAAGCTACGGGAAGACCCAAAGTTTGTTTACACACGTTCGTTGGGTGAGAAAGACTATGAGTCTTTATTGTGTGTCCCTATTATTTCTAACCAAAACAAACTTATTGGCGTTGTGAGCATCTACTCTGCAAAGAAGAACCATTTCGGAAAGACTCATATAAAAATGGCAGAAAGAATAGGAATGCTTGTAGCTGGAGCAGTGGAAAATGCCAAAATATATGAAATGGCTAATAAAAAAGCTTATATATTAGAGAGGCTAACCACTTTATCTATTAGCAGCGCTTCTGACTTCTCGCCTTCTCATACATTGGAATTGATTAACGAATTGGTCAGGGACGTTTTAAATGCTCAACTATCAGTAACCGTCTTGTCTAATACTCTATTTACACATAAGCCCATCATAAAAAGCTGTTTCCGGGTCTTTAATCCGAGTATGGAAGATGTATCAAAGATTGCCCAAAAAAATATATTTTTACTAAACACCCAAGTGTTAAGCAAGAATATAACGGGCCAAGACTTGCAAAAAGAACTGGAAACTAACGTATATCGTTTGTATAAATATAAAATTTCTCTGGGTATATTTAGCGGCAATGACTATTTAGGGAATATTCAGTGTTTCAGTGATGAAAAATCCTTTTCGTTAGAAGATCAAACCATATTGCAAGTTGTTGCTAATCATACCGGGTTAGTTATAAAAAATAAAATTCTTGAAGAACAATTTGAAAAAAGAAACGAAATCAAGAATTTCTTCCTTGACCTGGAACGAGGCAGTCTGACGGATTCGAATTTAACCAACACTTTAAGGAAATATGGTTTAAACCCTGCAGGATCTCATGTTTTAATTGTGGGAAATATCGGTATAAGTAAAGGGTTGACGGATGAAAACAAAGATGCCTTTTTTAAGGACCTTACTCAAGTCATTGGTTCTTTCGAATCAAACTTACTCTTCGCTTATAGTGACTTGGAATTTAATATTTTATGCCCTGCCCCGGATAACTTTTTCATAAAAAATTTAAAGAAAGAGTTTATTAATATACAAAAAACCTATGAAAAAAATCATGGTTATAAAACAACTATGGGAATCTCCGAACTAATCACTAACATACAACACTATGAAATAGCGATGCAAGAAGCTCGTGAAGCACTTAAAATAGGGACTTCTTTGTACGAGGCTAGTGATATCTATATGTTAGAGGATATTTCCTACTATCTGTATTTGAGTAGGCTTGGCGAAGATATGAAATTAAGAGATCCCTATCGAACAAAAGTAAATCAATTAGTTAGTTATGATGCTGTAAATGAATCTGCGCTTTTAGAAACGTTAACAATTTATTTGGAATATGCGGGGAACATCAAAAAAATATCAGAACATTTATATGCCCATAGAAATACGGTGTATAAAAGACTAAAAAGAATTGAAGAAATTCTATCGATTGATTTAGCAAATGAAAAACAATGGTTCCCCTTACAATTAGCAATAAAAATCCGGGAGTTTAATAAAATTACAAATAACTATTAAAAGGGGTGGGTTTCATGCCAAGAATTGGGATGACAAGCTACAGGCTGCCTGTACTGATACCGACATGGAAGGAGGTTTCATCCACTACGATACCAGACACATATGTAAGCGCTATTTTTAAGGCTGGAGGCAGTCCAGTTGTTATTCCCTCTTCCAAGGAATACAAAGAAAACCCTAACGTCCTACTAAACACATTAGATGGTTTAGTAGTGGTTGGGGGGAATGATATAAATCCAAATTTATACAATCAAGAACTTCACCCGAATACTGATCAACTGGACGTCCTTAGAGACGAAACAGAATTAGCTCTTATTAAAGAAGCTCTTACCAACGGGATTCCTATACTAGGGATTTGCCGTGGAATGCAGCTTCTGAATATAGCTCTAGGAGGAACGCTTCACCAACACGTTCCTGATGTATATGGTACTGGAAATCCGCACACAGGAAAAGACAGAAAAAACGCTTTCCATAACCATAAAGTTTTCTTTAAAGAAGAAACTAAATTAATAAATATATACGGGAAAGAAACAGTTGTGCCATCCTCCCATCATCAAGCCATTGATCAGCTTGGTGTAGGATTGATTGTTTCAGGATCCGATGAGATTGGATTGATAGAAGCAGTAGAATATCCGGATCATCCATTCTGTGTAGGGATTCAATGGCATCCTGAAGAAGATTTAAAGACTAATATGCCTTTGTTTAAGGCTTTTGTTTTAGAGGCAAATAAAACAAAAGGTCGGAAAAATGTGGATTAACAAAAATAATGTAATGGATGTGTATAGAATGTATGAGTTAATCATTGATGGCAAATTAGAAAAGTCTACTTCCGGAAAATTGACAACTATAATGAACCCCGCAAATGGAGAATTGATAGCCACAGTTCCTGAGGGCGGGCTTGAAGAGATTGATACCGCTGTAGAGGCAGCAGCAAAAGCTTTGCCGAAATGGAGGAGCGTCAAGCCGAGGGATCGAGCTCGATTACTTAGGAAATTGGCCGAAGCGATTGAACGTAATTGTCATCGCTTGGCTCTGTTAGAAACACAAAATGTCGGTAAACCAATCAGAGATACTCTTGGAGAAGTACAATCCGTTGCAGAGGTATTTTATTACTATGCTGGAGCTATCGACAAACATATGGGCCACACAATACCTACACAAGCGAATGGGCAACTCTTAACATTCCGCGAGCCAATTGGAGTAGTGGGATTAATCACTCCTTGGAACTTCCCGCTCGCCATAGCTTCATGGAAAATCGCCCCAGCATTGGCTTGTGGAAACACGGTTGTGTTAAAACCAGCCAGCTTGACTCCGTTAACTGCTTTAGAACTTGGCAGGTTGGCTCTGGAAGTTGGCATTCCAGAGGGTGTATTCAATGTTGTGCCAGGAGCGGGTTCTGTTATAGGCAATCGGATGACGGAGCACCCTTTAATTGAAAAGATAAGTTTTACAGGATCCACAGAAATTGGAGCACAAATTATGAGGAAATCTGCTGATACTGTAAAAAATATTTCGCTAGAATTAGGAGGCAAATCTGCAAGCATCATTTTTGATGACGCGGATATTGAAAAAGCTGCATTCGAATCAGTAAATGGTGTTTTCGAAAATACCGGTCAAAACTGCTGCGCAAGATCACGGATTCTTGTACAAAAGAATATATACGATAAGTTCGTGAATTACTTTACCCAATATACCAAGGCCTTAGTTATAGGTGATCCAGAAAATAAAGATACTGTATTAGGACCTTTAGTAACAGACCAACAGAGAAAAACTTCATTAGATTACATCACTAAAGGCGTGGAGCAAGGTGCTGAACTTTTGTATGGAGGATGTATCCCTGAATATACGAACAAAAATGGTTTTTTTCTTGAACCAGCCATTTTAACGAATGTTACGAACGATATGACAGTCGCTAGAGAGGAAATTTTCGGCCCTGTAGCTTCCATTATTACGTTCGATGATGAAGAAGAGGCAGTGAGGCTGGCCAATGACAACCAATATGGACTTTCTGGTTCCATTTGGACAAATAATAACGCACGTATATTTAGATTGATTAGTAAGTTAAAAACAGGAGTTCTGTCAGTCAATTCTATATCATCTGTTCATTTAGAGGCTCCGTTTGGTGGAGTCAAAAAGTCTGGAATAGGAAGAGAACTCGGTCTCGCTGCTCTAGATAATTACAGTGAAATGAAAACTGTGTTTATTGCCTACGAGTAATTGTTCATACTATTCGATATAAAGGGGGTTTCATAGATGGAAAAAGTAGATAGCTATAAGAATCATTTACCTGTACACATTGAGTTCGGCGAAGGAAGGATCTGTAAATTAGAGGAAATAATGAAAGCGAATGGGCTGAGAAAGGCATTTCTTGTCATAGATAAGGGCCTTGAAGAGGTGATTCCTGAATTAAAGTCCGTCATTAATGAGTTGAATGTAGTGAAATTCGTAAAGGAACCAGGAGAACCAACCATCACGAATGTGGAGGAAATTGCTTCTGAATTGGAGAATTCAAATGCTGATGTGGTCATTGCTATCGGGGGAGGTTCAGTGATAGATTCCGCAAAGGCTGCAAGATTAAGTATTACTCAAAAACAAAAGTTATCTGCATTTATGCAATCAGATAAAATATATATAGAGCCGAGTATTCCTTTAATTACAGTGCCTACTACTGCTGGAACAGGCTCGGAAGTTTCAGGCGGAGCTGTTATCACTGATACATCCAATGATGTAAAAATAGGTCTAGCTCATCCTTTTATAAGAGCACAATATGCTATTGTTGACCCAGTTTTAACATATGGATTGCCCAAATCGATCACTGCATTTACGGGAATAGATGCGCTTGCTCAAGCAATTGCTGCTATTGTCGCAAAAGTTAGAACACCAATTGGAACAGCGATTGCTTTAGAGGCTATCCGACTTTCCGGTGAATCCCTGACGGCAGTCGTTAATAATGGCGGAGATAAGGTTGCCAGATCCAATATGGCTTGCGCAAGCTTAATGGCGGGATTGGCTATGAACATATCTGATTGTACAGCTGAGCATTCACTAGGACAGGCAATTGGAGGGGTGTACAATTTGCCGCATGGTCTTACCGTGGCACTTATATTAGCTGAGACAATGGAACGTGAAAGGAGGCATATTCCACATTTGATGGAGCGGATTGCAGACGCGCTTGGTGAAGAAGAAGACGCTTCAAAAGACGGATCAAGGGCTGTGAGGGCTATAAAAAGGATACTTGCAGAAATTGAAATACCTGTTCTAATGGAAGTAGGTATTAAGGAAGATGACTTTGAAACTTTAGCTGATAAATCAATGGATGACTTTTTTATTACTCAATCTCCTGTACCTTGGACAAAGGGGGAAGTATTAATCGTATTTGAATCAGCGTATAAACTAACAGAAAGAAGAAGTGCAGTAAAAATGTAAAGACTAACGCTTCTAAATAGTAGTATCCTTAGAATATTATGCTAATAATTGACAGAATGTTTTGAATAGTGTTTATGGAGAAAATTCAATTATTGAGAGGGTTATTATATGAAAGATGCCACTAGACCTACGGTTGGAGAAGTTAGGGTAGAAAGTCCTGAGGAGAAACATAGTAGTACTCTTTCTAAAGGATCTTTAAGTCAAATGCACATTGTCTTGATGGTTTTAGCCAGTGCTGCACCTATGGTGATTGTTCCAGGTTATATTCCATTATCTATTTCATTTGGAGCTGGGTTAGCCACGCCACTTGTCTACGGATTAGCAACACTGATTTTACTCGTTTTCTCAATTGGCTACGTGGAAATGACGAAGAGGATTACTGCAGCAGGGGCTTTTTATACCTTTGTTTCACAAGGTTTGGGGAAATCTCTAGGTCTGTCGGCAGGATTTGCCTCTCTTTTCTGTTACTCATTAATTGAGTCTGCGATTTTAGGTGGTGTTGGTTTTTTTTCAGCAGAATTATTTGGAAACTACTTTGGATTACAACTGCCTTGGTATTTTTATTCATTCTGCGCTTTGTTAATCATATTTGCACTAGCCTATTTTACAGTTACTTTAACTGCAAAGATACTTGGCTTTGCGTTAATAATGGAGCTACTAATCATATTAATTGTAGACCTTGCAATTTTAGGTCAGGGTGGAGCTGAAGGAGTTCAATTTTACGCATTCAATCCAATAGAATTGGCTACTGCCCCTTCACTTGGCATTGGATTTTTCCTCGCTTTTTGGTCATGGATCGGCTTTGAAGGAACGGCTATATATGGTGAGGAGACTGCAGATCCAAAGAAAAGCGTTCCCAGAGCAACATATACCGCTGTAATAGTACTAGGTGTTTTTTATACTTTTTCAGCTTTCATGTCTATTCTAGGATATGGTAGAGAAGCGCATGATATAGCTGTTCAAAACACAAGCTCATACTTTTTTGTCCTAGCGGAAACGTACGCAGGTTCATTATTCAGAACATTCATGGACTTCTTTGCTGTCACTGGTTTTTTTGCTTGTGCTTTTGCTTTTCATAATAATGCTTCAAGGTATTTTTACGTATTTGGTCGGGAAGGCATCTTGCCTAAATCCCTAGGAAAGACACATCCTGTTTACAAATCCCCTTATATTGCTTCTATAACCCAGTTAATTATTGCGACAGTAATTGTCGGCGCATTTGCTATGGCGGGATCAGAACCACTATTAGGGCTTGGAACATGGGTGGCCATTATTGCAACATTATCTATTCTGACAGTACAATTTTTTGTCTCCCTAGCTGTTATAGGCTATTTTAACCGAATCGGACGAAAGACTACGGGTGATTATCTCAGGACTCTAGTTGCACCGGTAATTGGAGGGATTACTCAGATGATAGTCATCGTTCTGCTAATTCAAAATATAACTTTTCTTGCTGAATCAGATAGTATCATTGTAAAGCTCATCCCCTTCTATGTATTGGCAGTATACATTGGGGCCTATATCTATTCATTATGGTTAAAAAAGAATTCTGTAGAAAAGTACAATAAAATAGGTGAGTTTTATAATGATTAATGCTAATTTATGAAAAAGTGGTGATCTTATGGTTGTAGAGGAAATTGAAATGCTAACTTCCAGATTAATTAAATTTGAAACATGTACTAAAGAAAATGTAAATGAGTGCATGGATTATATTTATAATTGGCTGCAAGAAAGTGGTTTGCAGCCCAAAATGGTCATAAATAATGACTATAAAATGGTAGTCGCAACAATTGGAGAAGGCGGTAAGACAGTAATCCTTAATGGACATGTCGATGTGGTAAGAGGTCAACCGTCACAATTTTCCCCATATAGGGAAGACGGTCGATTATATGGAAGGGGAACACTCGATATGCTTGGATCCATAGCTTGTATGATGGTCTTGGCAAAAACATTAGAAAGAGAGAATTTGGATGTCAGTGTAATGTTTCAATTTTGTCCTGATGAAGAAACAGGTGGTAACCATGGGACAGCTTTCCTAGTGGAAAACGGCTTTATTGGAGACTTTGCCATTTGCCTAGAGCCAACAGATTTAAATATCGCGATAGAGAGTAAAGGAGTAATTCAATTAGAAATTAATGTTTTAGGCAAGGCTGCTCACGGAAGTAGACCTTGGTTGGGAGAAAATGCCATAATTAAAGCTGTGGAAATGTTTAGGCAAATAAAAAATGCTAGTTTTACAAAATGTACAACAGAGTATTTTCCGAATTACTCCGTCAACCTGTCAAAAATACGTGGAGGTAATGTGATCAACTCAGTACCGGATAGTTGTACACTTGTATTAGACATTAGATATATGCCTGATCAGGACCCTAAAGATATTTTAAAGGAAATTGAAAAGATTGTTGGAGCTAACCAATATCACGTTTTAAATATATATACGCCAGTCAAAGTCAATAAAGAAAATATCTATGTACAACAATTATTTCAATTATTGAATTTAAAATATAATAAAAAACCAAAACTATTCGGTCAGGATGGGACAGCTGATACCCGATATTTTGCTAGACAAGGAATCCCGGCCGTGGAATTTGGTCCTTCTGGTCATGGACATCATGGGACGGAAGAATATGTTAGTCTTGAATCACTAGTAATGCTTGTTGATATACTAAAAGTTTTTATTAAAAGTATTAAATGCAGCGAGTTAACTGAAAGTGAGGTCAATTAAATGCCTGGAAAGTTTTACGACAATGAATTGTATGATGTGACAATAATAGGAGCTGGTCCTATAGGGTTATTTACTGCATTCTATGCTGGGATGAGGGAGATGTCCGTAAAAATCATTGAGAGTCTACCACAATTAGGGGGACAATTAAGTGCTTTGTATCCTGAAAAAAACATATATGATATAGCTGGTTTTCCTAAAATACAAGCAAGTGAATTCATTGAAAACTTAAAAACACAAGCTTTTCAATTTAACCCCAGCATTGTTTTGGATGAGACAATTATTAGTGTCCGAAAAATGGAGGATCAAACATTTTATATTGAGTCGGAAAAGGGGAATATTCACCGAAGTAAATCTATTGTCATCACTGCTGGTAGTGGAGCTTTTCGACCCAGAAAATTAGAAGAGGTTGACGCTGAACAATACGAGGGAAAGAACCTATTCTATTATATTGATAATTTGGATGCTTTTTCCAGAAAAAAAGTAGCCGTGTTTGGTGGGGGAGACTCAGCGGTTGATTGGTCTCTTATGTTGGAACCATTAGCAGAGCAAGTTACAATCATACACCGAAGAGATCAATTTAGGGCTCATGAACATAGTATAAAAAAATTATTAAAATCCTCAGTAAATATACTTGCTCCCTGTACTATAAATATGATTTTGGGGAATGAAAATATTGCAACGGAGTTAGTTTTAGAAAAAGAAGGTAAAGAGTTTTCTTTAGAAGTTGATGCGATAGTAGTGAATTATGGGTTCGTTTCTTCTTTAGGACACATCAAAAACTGGGGATTGGATATTGAGAAGAATTCTATCGTGGTTAATTCAAAGATGGAAACAAATATAGAGGGCATATACGCTGCTGGTGATATTGTAACTTATGATGGAAAAATAAAATTAATCATTAATGGATTTGGTGATGCAACTACTGCGATTAGTCATGCCAAAGCATATATAGACCCGACTACTCGCGTCCGAGCTCCTCATAGTACTAACGTTTTTGAGAAAGTGACGAAAGAGCTCAGCAAGAATTTTTAAATAAAAGAACTTAAAACAAACTTTATGTAAATATTAGCTGTAAAAACGCTTGTGTGGAAAATTTGACTCCTCAACTTTTTGCAGTATTGAATATGCAATTTATACAGTCATCTTGAGATCTGAAACAATGATTTTACGACTTACTCCTGTCGGGTTCCTTGGTTATTTACTTTAATAATCATGGTTTCTCCATCAAGGGCACTAGATTTAAGTAAGAGTATACATGAACATCGCCAGGGTGGTAAAAACTGGCGGAGAATAAAGGCAGATTCAGAAGTATTAAAAATCGGGATAGGGTGAGAAAATCTAATTAAATTTTAGGAGATATTAACCTGTCTTTATAACGAATTCTGGGAGGATATGGGATGATCATAGGAGTTCCAAAAGAAATTAAAAATAATGAAAATCGTGTTGCCTTGACCCCAAGCGGAGTTATTTCGTTCTTAAATGCTGGTCACAAAGTATTGGTTGAGAAAGATGCAGGGATCGGAAGCAGCTTCACAAACGAAGATTATACTAGTGCTGGTGCAGAAATCGTTAAAAATGTGAAGGATGTATGGTCTAGAGCTGAAATGATTATGAAGGTGAAGGAGCCCCTTTCTAGCGAGTATGGATACTTCCGCGAAGGGTTAATCCTATTCACTTACCTCCACTTAGCTGCTGAACCGTCTTTAGTACAGGCTCTTAAGGATAAAGGTGTTATTGCAATGGCGTATGAAACAGTAGCCACTGGTCCTACCCTCCCGCTCCTCACTCCAATGAGTGAAGTTGCTGGTCGTATGGCTGCGCAAATCGGCGCTCAGTTCCTACAAAAATCAAATGGGGGCAAAGGGATCCTTCTTGCGGGTGTTCCTGGTGTGAGCCGCGGCAAAGTGACAATTATTGGAGGTGGTGTTGTAGGTACAAATGCAGCAAAACTTGCAATTGGGTTAGGTGCTGTTGTTACACTCCTAGATTCAAGTGCTAATCGTTTACGCCAAATAGATGATATTTTTGGAAACCAAATCAAGACATTAATGTCAAATCCATTAAATATTGCAGAAGCTGTAGCGGAAGCTGACCTTTTAATTGGTGCGGTATTAATACCAGGTGCAAAAGCACCTAAACTTGTAACAGAAGAGATGGTAAAAGCAATGAAACCTGGTTCTGTTATTGTTGATGTTGCGATTGACCAAGGCGGTATTGTAGAGACGGTTGACCATATTACAACACATGATAAACCAACATATGAAAAACACGGTATTGTGCATTACGCAGTAGCAAATATGCCAGGAGCGGTTCCAAGAACCTCTACGATTGCATTAACGAATGTAACAGTTCCTTATGCATTAGAGATTGCTAACAAAGGTGTTTTCAAAGCAATCTCTGAAAATGAATCTTTGAAACTTGGATTAAATGTAGCATACGGTGAAATTACTTATGAGGCTGTCGCAAAAGATCTTGGCTATAGTTTCGTTCCGCCAGAAAAGGTTTTTGAAAAAGAGCTTACTAAGTTGAAGTTTTGAGCATAAATATGTGATTCAAGCGAAAGTGCCTTCTATACTGGGGAGCCGAAGTGGAGTTGATAGGATTCTTTATCTCATAAGCTAACGGGTGCGTTACTGAAAGAAGGAATAGAAATATATAAGAAACGAAAATTAGATGTGAAATCAAGATTGTCCAGACTAAAATAGTTTGGGCTTTTTTGATTCTTCGGGTTGAAACCTTTATTATTGAAGGAACATATTAAATCGGAAGAGGTGGTAAATATGGCGAAAATAATACCATTCCAAACTAGACAGCAATTAGAAACAGAAAATGCAGTTAAAGTAATGCGTGAGTGGGAAGCCCACTTAGAATGGGAAGAAGCAAATTGGCACAATGTAGTAGATAGAGAAACGAAGGAAGAACAGAGCCTGCAGCAAGAGGAAATTGAGTGGTTGGATAAATGGGTGAAGAAAAAAGATTAACATTGATGTTGATTTAAAATAAGCTAATAGAACTTTTCTTTCAGAAAACAGATGAATGTCTTTAGGAACTTGAGTAAGCATTGTTCTTCATGTAGGAAGAGGTATATGGATTATTGATGTTTGCCAATTATCAGCTACATAAATGAACACAATATTTCGCGATGTGTTTCTGTATTAATAAATGAGCTGAAATTGAACCAATGAGTACACTATTCAGATGTATGAGATGAAAATAAATTATGATTAATAATGTAATAAATATTATATTGTGATATTTTTATATATCTAATTTTCAGGAGATGATCATTTTGATTAAAAATTTATTTAAAAAGAAAGATCCAGTTATCGCATTTTGGGAATGGTTCGAGAGACATGAAGATGAACTTTATATATTTCGAGAACAGGATATCGAGAAATTGTTTGTAGAGTTGAATCGGATGATTATGAAGGTGAATCCACAATTAGTATTTTCATGTACTGTCGAACTAATTGATGGTAAACGGGAGTTCACAATTGGCGGGGCTGGTATAGAGGAAAATTTTTCGGATGTAATTCGGTTGGTGGATGCTGCACCACGTTTGGATAGGTTTTCTATCGTGGCATTCAATCAGTTGCAAGAATTTAATAATGGTGTAAAAATAAATGGAATTGAGTTGACTCGGGATGATGTCTTTTTCACCTATTATCAAGATAAGAAAAAGGGAGATTTCAGTCTTACTTTGTACATCAAAGGGTACAAAGCGGACAACGAAACTTATTTCGAAGCAGTGCTTGAGTTGCTTGAAATCGTCATTGGTGAGTATATGCTAGGCACGAAAATGACTGAAATAAATATGAGAATGTATGATAAAATAGAAGGCTTTTTACCGATAAGCGATTTGCCAAATGTCTTAGATGATGTAAAGAAAGTAACCTGAAGAATCCCGACCGAAACAAGATAAGCCATACGGCATGTTAATAATATATATCCCTTGTCATAAGAATTCCATTTGGAATGGAAAGACGTAAACTGGCACAATGTGATAAAAATAGAGAAAAAGGTAATTTATATTTCGAAAGGAGAAATTCTTAGTGATTGGTTAAAGCAGAATGATGGTTAATGTAGATGGTGTACTTGGATATTTGTCACGCATAATATTTTGTTGGTGATCTAGGTTCATAATTAAATACAACACAAATACAACACAAGATATTTGGGAATGTGATTACCACAGGGTTAATCGACACATTTATACGTCCTCCTGGGACATAATTCTAGTTAGAAGAAGTTAAGGAAATCAAAAACCGCTACAAACGTTGCACTAACAGCGTTTGTAGCGGTTTTTCATTTGTGATAATGATGGACCGACGTTCGGGAGGCTGTTGTATAGATGGTAAGAGGCTCACAAAGTCTGGTCTAATCAACCACTATGGAGTAAAGAGTTAACGCGGTATTAAAACAAGGATGGAAATTGGTACAAAAATGATGTTAATTACAATACCAGAAGATATCGCAGTAATAATCTCGGACGTGTTACTGTTACTGAGGCTGTCGCGGGATGCGTATGGGCGATTGAGTAGGTGAGCAGATGACTTGTTATGTATGTATGTTTATATTCTATATTTTGATTTAACTCCTGGTCCGCACCAAGTCGATATGGCTTGGTTTGGATTGTTCTTTAAAGGATTTGTTAATGCATCAAATTTAATAACACTTCGATGATTAATAGGATTAATCTAATTAAAAAACCCTTCATTTTTTCACCTCCTTAATCAGGAGTCTTTAGCTTTTAGTATTTACTACAAGATGTTTTCTATACCCGGGAGGTACAACTTGAATCCAATAAAAGAAATAGCAAAGGTAGCTGAATAAATACCCCTCGAAGCGTTGCAGGACATTCACATACGAATTGCGGATTGGAGGCAAGCACGATGATCCGTATGTTTGGTAGCAGTTACGGTATCCGAAGAGATTTGTGAGGGAGTGAACGGAGGAAGGGCATGTATTATCTATTCGATGACGAGCGGATCAAACTGAATCCGATATTTAAGGAACGGGAATTGGACAAGTTCTATGCGATGTGGGAGGACGGGGCAAGTCTTTCTAAGATTGCTAGGGCGATGAATCGAAGGAATTTGGACATTGCATTACTAATCATTGACCGCGCAGAAGTGGGTGTGATTAAGAATAGAGGTACGGGTATTTTCAGGAAATAAAAAAAGACAGGATTCCTCCCGTCGTAGCTGACTTAATATTAACACAAGGAGGGGTCCTGTGAACAAAGATATTACTTTTAATACGGATGCATTATTGTTAGGAATTGGTATAATGGAACTACCAATGAACTGTGTGGTGGTTATTTCGGAGGGTATCGCTAAAGTGAGGGAGCTACCGGAGCACGGTGAATATAGGATTGTTACGCATCAGGGGAAAGTTCGAAGGATGCGGAGGGAAGAAGGGGAAGAGTTCTGAAAGATAAATCGTACGTGAGGGAAGTAGTTATCGGGGTGTTGATTCTGATAGTTACTTCACTAATACTTAAGCTTCTATCTTTGGAAGTAGATTTCTTGCCAGTTTGGTTTTTTGATAATTTATTTCTAGGGGCTTTTACTTTGGCAGGAGCATATTTTGGAGCATCCATCGCAGGTAAATCCACATTGGAAGCTACGGAAAAACAACTGGGTTACCAGAAAGCGGAATGGCTTAGAACAGAAATGGAAAAGACGTTAAAGATTGAAGCTTCATTAACGAGACACGTAAAAACGATAGCAAACGGTCCAGAGAAGATTCGTTTTTTAGTTAAAGAAAACTTTAACAGCTTTCTTAGTAATGGAACATATGATTTTGGATTTGAACTCCAACAAGAAAATGATTTTCTTTTTAATAAAATGGGGAATTTGGACAAATTACCACCAGATTATGTTCCTCCTCATATATTTAAGGATATACAAAAAATTATGTTCTTTATAGAGAATTTGCATCAAGACATCGTTTTATTCCTGTCAAGCGCTGGCGATAAGGGGCTTCAATCGAGAAATATCCATAGTAGTTTAACTGAGTTAGAAATGGAAATAACAAAGGTGAAAAGGAAATTGAATATATTAAGTCATCCTGGCAATCCAGAGGACAACGATTGATTACAGCATTGTGCTGTGTCATTTGTTGTCCTCTTTTTTGTTGCCTTTTAATGATTACAACTTTTGTACCTAAATAGCGAGAATTTCACTACCAGGAGGGGATTTCATGTTGAGTTGGGTGGATAAAATGGTTCCGGAGTATATCGAGGGCAGGCAGGAAATGAAAAAACGCGCGGATCAAGTGGACGGGGATAATCCGATTGAAATGAATGATTTGAAGCAGTTCAACAGCATGATTGACAGCATGACTTTCGCTCGAATGGATGACTACTGGACGGCAACCGGGTACGTTTCGAGGGGTAGATGAAAAGGCTGTTTATCAACGAAGGTCGTATGAAAATATTGATTCGATTCCGGATATTGCAGAGCAACTTGAAGAAGAAAGCATTAATAAAAAGCATCTGTTTATGACACGAGAAGAAAAGGTTATTTTAGGGGATATTCTTTCCTCTTTTTCGTTAAGAGAACGGCAGTGCTACATTCTCCATATTGGGCAAAAAAAGAGTATTTCAGAAATAGCATACGAGCTAGGCGTCAGTAAAAGCATGGTCCAACAGTCCATACGTAGAGCCAAAAACAAGGTTGAAGATAGATTGGATAAAAAGTCTATGATATACGCTTGATATACGAAGTCTGCATATCGATGAACACCTCCTATCAGCCCCGCATACATACGAGTGATATTTACGATAGGCACCATACATAGAGGAGGATGGCGTTGGATACGATATATAGTCATCCGTGGGTTACATCTTGGTTCATCTACTGGATTTTTTTTTTTGGAAGGTAGTGCCTGTTATATTCACTGGTCCGAACGGTGATAAAAAAATATTGATAGAGGATTTTCAGCCACTGGGACGAATAGTGTCAGTGGGAGGTGAGAATATGCATATTAACCTACTGGATAAAGAAAAGCTGGTTCAGAAAGTTTTGCTTGGGCCATTGCTTGCCAATAAGGTAGATGTAGAATTAAAGACAGTTTACAAAAGTTATATTCAAGTCGAAGAGGGCGATGTCGAAGGTCAATTTGTTAAAGATTTATTTATGCTTAAAAGGGCGGAAATGATTGATAAGTGGTATGGCGGCGATGAAGGCGCTGCAGATATTTTATTTAAGACTAAGCGTAGTATGTTTGCTGAATGAGGCATCTCTTCGGAGGTGCATTTTTCTATGCCTAAAAATAACGGAGGTGGCGGTGATGTGATGTGCATAACTGGAACGAGATTCAGAAAGAGTGGGAAACAACAAAAATAACGCTTGCTGCATTAGCTGAAAAACATGATGTGAAACTTGGGACTTTGAAGAGTAGATAAAGCCGTGATATATGGTCCGTCCAAGATAGATGCTACTATATTTCAATATGGTTCTCAGTTTTTAGCTATATACTTTTTTGATTATTACTATTGAAACAACTAATTTGGAAGGAACATATTAGGTTGATGTGGTGGAAACTATGACGATGATTTATCGAATGAGAAATTGAATGGCTGAATGTTAAAGCAGGATGATGATTAACAGGAGATAATGCAATTCAATTTCTTTCCCGCATAATAGATTATTGGATATCTGTTATTAATCAAACACAACACAAATACAATACCTGGTATCTAGAAATGTGATAACTACAAGGTTTATCGACACATTTACACGTCCTCCTGACGAGCGGATTAGTTTGAATCCGATATCAAGGAGCGGGAATTGGACAAGCTTTATGAAATGTGGGAGGAAGGGGCAAGTCTGGAAAGCGTCGAATGGCAAGTAACGCTTTTCGATTTCATGCACTCATTACCAATGAAAGATGAATTGAAAGATGAGCTGCACAAAGTTATATTAGCTTCAAAAAAATGATGCACGTGATTTTGTACGCGCTAAAGATGTACTGCTCAATATTATTAGTGATGTTAGTGGGGTTGTGCTAACGATATCCAGTACATTACGAGCAGTGTTTAAAGGGGCGCAGTATAAAGCTGTGCGGTATCATATTAAGAAGAAAGTCAATGCGTCATCTGTGGAGGACAAGCCTACAAATGTGCGTCCAGTACCTTTCTATAATTGGCTAGTTAACGTGATAGTTGATCATAAACTAAAAGTAGGAATTAGTATTTAAAATTAGTATATAGAAGTTACCAATCAGTTTATTAAAAATCGTGGAGGTACTAGATTAATGAATATGATGGATATTTATTATTTAATTCAAAGTAAATTAGAAGATATCACTGAAGAACATTTTTTTAAATATTTCTTTTTCAAAGATATTCGACACCAAGATCCTGTAGCATTTTCACTGTGTCATACGTTAGCAAAGATTGATGAACATTCCCCTGGATATGCTGCAGAAATGATAAAAAGAAACTTGTCCTTAAAAGGTAAAGATAAGAAAGTATTGGAAACAATTATTACAAATCTTTCAGAAATAGCGGTAGCGGCTCATGCTATTGATATTGCAAATGTAGGTACGGATGGGCGTAAATATTTTGATGCAGAACCTGGAGCTAAACAAAAAAGGAAGAATCCTGAATTTCGCTCTAGATTAAATAATATTCATTACTGTATTGAGGTGAAATCACCTTCGTTGATAACACATATGCAAAATCGTAAACAAGCTACACAGATTCCAGCTAGAGGTATCCCATTTGATAATAAGGAGAATACAACTTTACCAAAAGATAATCCTATAAAAGACTATTTGATAAGTGCCCAAGAAAAATTCACAGATTATATAAAGGAATACCCAGAAGATTATAGATTACTAGTAATTGTATGGGACAACTATATGTATGAGCCGATTTCAGCACTAACAAATAATTTCAGTGGTTTATTAACTGACCAATCTTATTATAAAAAAGAGAATGCAGGAGCAGTTAATTTTGATTTAATTGATGGGATTATAATTGTTCGACATTTACACAATTTTTATAAAACGCTTGTTGAACAACCTACAATAGATAAAGTTAATCATATGATGGATTTAAAAAGGTCCTATAATTCACATGCATTTATTCAGAATCCCCACGGTAGAAAAGTACCAATAGAGATTATTGAAGCTTATCAATGTATGGAAGAAAAAGATTTTAGTCAGTTTGCAGATTATACACCAACAGATATTATTTTTTGGTTATAAAATTAAATTTAGTTTATTAAATCAAAAGACCACTCCGTGATGCGTGATCCTGGTCTTTAAAATGTGCTGATTTAGTCTATTTTGTGATGGAGGGATGAAGAATGGAAATTCTTAAATTAATGAATTCAGAAGGTCAATTAAAAAGTTTTCAAGGTTTTGAGATAAAGCCAGAAATGAAAGGTTTAATTAGGCTTCTGCAGATCCCTACAGATATAAATACAATGCCGATTAATAGAATGAACACATTTAACAATTTATCAATGGAAAAGGTCTACACAGTATATAGAGTGGCTAATATCAATCAGGTACTAATTAAAGATGATCAGGGGGATATCGCTCATCTTACTCAGAGTCAATACCAAGTTGTTGAGGAAATATCGGATAAAGAGATTGAACTGCTTAAGCAGAATACTGATATTTTAGTAGCTATTAATAATATGATGAAAAGTAAATAATTAGAAAAGGCGACTATTCACGATGGTGAGGGTTGTCTTTTTTTATTTATCAGACGATTATAAGAAGGATTTCACAAGGAAGTTGGTCTCCCAACTATCTAAATTGAGAAACCGAGGATACTGAACACGTCGTTAAGATTTCTGAATATTAACAAAAACAACCACCTTCTATTGTAAAGGGATGGCTGATTATGTAGACGTTCACACCTCTATTCATTGAAATGATGATTATTTCAAACATATAAAAGCCGAAAGGGCACAACCGCAGTGTTTGCAAGCGTTCAAAGGCGGTTGGGCTAGACGGAAAATCACATTAAAACCACATTTATTTTCATTTTAGATAAATTGGAGGAAATACTCATTAATTTTATCGTCGCTTTGTTGCTGCATCTTTTTAGTGACGTGAGTGTAAATTTCTAATGTGATGTTTATATTCGAGTGTCCGACACGTTCCATAATGACAGGCAAGTCCACACCAGCTTCAACAAGCATCGTAATGTGTGTATGCCGTAATATATGCGTGCCATTCACATCTTTAATGTCATAGGCCTTGTATATCTTATTAAACACGCTGCTAATCGTCACAGCCCGCAGCGGCTGCTGGTATCGACCAGTAAACACTAAATCACGCCATTGTGATTTAGGATCGCGTAGACCAATCAACTTTTCTTTGTTGTACTGTACTTTCATCCTCTTCAATTCTTCTGCTAACTCCCGGTTAAACGATACAGTCCGATTTGAGTCCTCTGTTTTCGGTGGAGCAAACTCAAATCCACCTTCATCCGCAGGCTTTTCAAACAACGTCTTACTGACCACTAGGACACGCTTTTCCAGGTCGATATCATTCCAAGTGAGCGATAACACCTCCCCGATGCGTAAGCCTGTAGAAATCATTGTGAGCGCCACAGAGTGGGCATTTCTTCTACCAGACGACTTTGTACCATTTAAAAAGTTTTGGATTTCATCTTTTTCGAGATATTTCTTTTTTGCGTTTACAAGAAGTTGCGATTTTTTGTTGGCTTTTGGTATCACTGTATCTTTCACACTATTATTTTCAACATATCCATTTTTCAAAGCAAAATCAAACATTAAATTCAAGGCGGTCCGAGTGCCGGCAATGTGATGTTTCGATATTCCGGTATCACGTCTTTCAATCAGGAACTTTTGCAAGTCATTTATTTGTAGTTTACTAATCAAATGTTTGCCGTGCTTGTCGATAAAAGGGCGCATAGCTACCATTCTAGTTTTCACCGACGACGCTTTCACGGTTTCTTTATATACATTCAACCACTCGTCATAGACTTCCTGCACGATTCTTTTCGTCGTTTGACGCTCTTTCGATAATTCGTCAGCCGCAAGTTGCGCCCTGCGCACAGCTTCCTTTTTAGTATCTCCACGGCGTGTCACTTGCCGGCGTTGTCCAGTTAGTGGGTCCGGCGTAGCGTCTGTAGTGCATGACCACTTACCATTTTTCAATGTTCGACAATACATATTTATTTCCCCTTTCAAATAGAAGGTATGTTCGGTTTAGTGATTAAAAGAAAAGCCCTTGGTAGGGAACAGAGGGTAAGGTATCACCTCCATTAAATAAGCGGGTCATTCTAATTAAAATTCATGTGGCTGTAGTCCTTCCATTTCCGCGGAGTAGGATCACCTTGAATTTCGTAATACAACTCACCGTCAATTTCATACATCCTATCAAGGATAGGGATGCGGACTGTTTTAGTCGAATCCACTCTCGTTACGTTTGGAGGTAGCTCTCTTTCTCCTCGTTTTTCGGATAGATTAATGTTTTTTTTCATCTGGACGACTCCTTTTGGGAATGTATGTTCTTTTATTGGTTAAAAGAAAAGCCCTGGGTAGGGCGGAACAAAGATTCGATTTATTCTCTTCGTTATCTTATAATGAACTTATAGGTATCAAAAATACATTCCTGATATGAAAGGAGTTTTTGAGATGAGCGTTCTAAACATGCTCCAAGAAAATATTTTCCGTGGCGATGCTGAGGTTAGACCGATTGAAGTAGATAAGTTATTAAATGATTATCAAGATTTGTCTACAGAAAATAAAAAAGAATTTATCAATTTGTTTTTTAATGAAAAAGTTTATAATATTACGAAACTAGAAGATGCAGGAGCGCTTCTTATCATATTAAGGGACAAAGAGTTAGCTTGATAAGGCGATTCGTGCGGTGTCACCGATACGAATTGTTTTATCCGCAGTTTTCCTTCCAGTCATTTCTTTTTCATCGATTATTATCTTCTTTTTAACTTGTCTATGAATCGATTCACCAAGCCCTAACGGATTCATCATTCTTTCGATGCTTGAGGATTTATATTCCTCAATCTCCTTAATCTTCGTACAAACAGCAAATTCTCGATAAATCTCAGTCACCTTTAACGTTTCTTTGATAAAATCTAATGTACCCAAGGATTTGCTCTCATTATAAGGATCTGTAATTTCGTCGCCAACTACAAATATTTCGATATCATCATCCAATGAAATGCTATGATTTAATCCACCATTAATGACTATGCTGTATTCGTCAATTATCTTTATTGCCTTGAAGGTTGTATAGTTGTTCATCAAAATCCCTCATTTCTTTGTCTATTATCTTTTCAATTTCCATGTTCGAAGTTCTTATTTCCGAAATGATCGGAGAAAATAAACTACCTCTATATTTATCTCTAAGGTACCCATGTTGTTCAGTCGAAATTTTTATTATTTTAGGCAAATCATGTGATTTGAATAACTTTCTCTTGTTACAAAAATCTGCATACAAAGAATTTCTCATTTCTAGATCTTTTAACAGCCTTTGTTGTTCTTCGAATTCTTCTTTGGCAGAATTGTATTTATTATTAAGATAAATAGAAAGTCCAATATAATATACAGTTGCCATCGATAAAAATAGTATTATTCTATATTCGATTGTTAAATTTGTAAACAAGAAGGCTACCATAGTTATTAGTCCGAATAAAAAATTAGAATATTGATCAAACACTTTTTTCATGGTAAAACCACACGAATCACGCCTCCCTTTACCAGTATTTATCTCACTCATTAATTCAGTAAATAATAACTCCTCAACCCTTTAATAAATTAAAAGAAAAGCCCTGTGTAGGGCATTCAATCGTTAGTTATCTCTCACATGCCCAATTATCCTTATCGCGATCCATTTTGGACTGATAGGCGGGATGTGTGGATGCAACGCCTTTAGGGTACTTCGTGCGAAGTTCTGTGCAGTTTTGGAACCACTCAGAGCCACCGGAAGCAGCTGGTGCGGTGACTGGTGTTTTAGCTGGGGTAGAAGAGCTACCCGAACTTGTCCTGGATGAACTCGCGGTTGAATTTGTGCTCTTGTTTGCCAGTTGCGTTTTTAAGCTTTCGACTTCCGTTTTTAAAGTCGAATTAGATGACTCTAACTCGGTAACTGCTTTCACCGAAGCTTCTTTTTCTTCCTCATGTACTACTTGCTGATCCTTTAACTCTTGTTCAGATTTAGCAATGGCAGCTACTTTTAAGGTTAAATCTTCAATTTCTTTTTCTAGTTTTGAATTTGCCGATTTCGCTTCTTTGTTTTCTGCAACCAATGTAGCATTTGTTTCAAGCGTCTCGTCCAATTGCGCTTGAACTCCCGTATCAGTAAAAGCGAGACCGATAACAAGGAGCAGAAAGCCTCCTGTTAGAACTGGATAGAATTTTTTTTTGTTCAGTACACGTTCTTTGTTTTTTATTTTTCTTATAAAATGGTAAACAAGATAGAACAAAGCTCCTAAAAACACTAGAAAGCCAAAAAACCCGATTACTGCCATTTCTGCACCTCATTTTAATTTATTTTTCCTATCTTTATAAAAAATCTAAGCCCGGGGAAGTGGGCGTTTCGCTTTATTGCACAAATTGCGGATATATTCTTTTGCCATCGACAACATCCAAGAGGTCTTGATAATTAAAGCTATTCCACTCAATATTGTCCATTGTCTCTTTAGACATCCAAGTACCCATTACCTCTTCATTCTCAACGTTACCGTAGCTGTCCTTCATCGGGAAGGTGATTGTCAGCCACACCTCGCCAATACGTTCATCTTTAGCCAACTCGCGATAGACAGCAGTAGCATCCTCGTAAAATCCAAGTCCGATTGAATTGTCGGACAATCCATCTTTACCTTTAACGATTACCGTAAGAACTTTTTCATCTTCATCAAAATCGATTGATGTTATCGTTTCTTCTATTTTGTTGTCACCACTTTTGAATACTTCGTAAACAATTTTTTCCGAATTCAAAGGAACGGTGTCACTCTTGTCTTCGTTGACTATCTTCTCTACAGTGACTTTTGCTGATTTTTCTTCCTCAGTTTGTTCCTCAGCCTTATTTTTTTGTTCTAACTCTTCTTTTTCCAGGATTAGTTTCTCTTCAGCTTCAACCTCATCGGCATTTTCCCTATCTGCTAACTTTTCCTCTTCTTTCCTAATCCGTTTCTCTTCAAGTTTTGCTTCATTTTCTGCTAATACTTCTTCCTTAATTGCTAATTTCTCTTCTGGACTCATTTTCGACATTCCTATTGCGGGACCAGCGACCAAAAACACTAATCCGACAGCGAGTAATATCAGCATCCTCTTTTTCGGTTCTCTGGTAAACAACTTTATAACCAATAATCCGATAGCAATGAGAATAATGACAACGCCCACTATAAATAGAAATACATCCATCAGCAACCCTCCTACAACTTTAATCTCACCAACATAACTTAGTGAACATTCCGTAAATTCTTTAGGTGCGTAACCTCTTTTGGTACGCAATATAAACTAGCTAACTCGTTAAGAGTCATATTTGCACCTTCGTGCTCATAAATCGCTTGATCGGGTAGTAATAGTTCAACCGCAAATCTATTAGCTTCATTTTCTATTTTATCGATAGAGAACAAGGTCTTTCTCTTTAAAAAAGGAGTGCTAAGTCTAGAATGGATTTCTGAATGGCCTAATTCATGAGAAAGCGTGAAGATTTTATCTTTATTTCTTAAATCGGAATTTATGTAAATGAATTTGTTCCTTCTTATATATTTATAAAATCCAAATATTTCTTCATGTAAATCCATCTCGATAACATAAATATTCTTAGCTGCTGCAATTTTAAACGGATCGTTAGTGCCGTGTTTTTTTACTAAGTCTACTACAATTTCCTTAATCCACATCAACTGACCCCCTCAGGATTATTCCTTGCCTTTAAACTTATTAGGGGTATATTTTTTGTTCGCTAAAGTTGCTATGCGCTCGGCGTGTTCAAGAGCTTCCAAAAGAGACTCAATAGCTTCTTCGCTCATAGGTTCACCCATAAAGTTTAGGGCTTCTCCATCAGCACTTCCTTCTATTAAATCTTTTTTCATTTTCCCCATGCGTTTCGCTATATCGAGTTCATCTTTCGGAGTTAATTCCAGGATTTTAGAATCCTGGCCCGGTGTTAAGCTGTTCGTTTTCCCTAATAAGTAGTCAGTTGTAATTTCAAGAGCATCAGATAACAGAATTAACATATCGTTTGACGGGGTACTATGCCCGTTTTCATAATTACTAATCGTGCTTTTAGTAGTATTAACCTTAGTTGCAAGCTCTTCTTGTGTTAGTTTTGCTTTGGTTCTGGATTTTTTTAATCTATGGGTCAACATCATGACTCCCCCTAACATCAACATGTACAAGGATATTGTACATCATGTGAATATGAAATAATTAAAAGTACAAGATAATTGTATTTAGTTGTTGACGTACAAGAATCTTGTATGTATACTCAAGGTACAAGTTATTCACACACAGGAGGTGACGACATGAAAAATGTAAACTTGATTAAGTCTCGTGAGAAGAAAAAACTAACCCAAGAACAACTGGCGAAAACGCTTGGATATAAAGGAAAGCAATCAGTCGCTAACTGGGAGAATGGTTATATATCTCCACCACTTGAAACGGCGCTCCGAATATCGAAAATTTTAGAAGAGGATATCTTCTTTTTATTTGACAACAAAGTACAAGAAACTCACACAAGTAACTCGGAAGTCATTTAAAAATATGTACCTCACATCCATCAATCAGCGTTTGAACGAGCGGAGTACGCCACGAGCCTTCAATAGAAGGGGAGCGACAGCAATAGCCAACGCCAAGACTTCGAACTTTGATTGATGGGTGTGGAGAAGAGAAGGGAGGAAGAAGGATGTCAGAAGTCACTTTAGTAAATGCGAAAGACTTAAAAGAAATCATTGGCGACGAAGTAAGAAAAGCTGTCGGAGAAGCGATGCGAGAACGTCAACTACCAATCTTACTATCATTGCAAGATGCGGCGGACTTGTTAGGAGTTAGTCATACGACAGTGTATCGAGCGACGAAGATTCAAGGTTTCCCAGTCACTCATGATTTTGGACATGCAAAGATTGTGACGGATCAGTTGCTTCAATGGATTAAAAGCAGGAGCAATTATGATTTGGTTTACAACTTTGGTAGTTAGTATTTTTGTGAGTCTTCTAGATAGGAGGTGAGAGGGATGTTACGTCACTTCATTACAAAATACGAAGAGTCTGGAGTTAAATATGCAGAGGCTTGGATTCAGCTAAATTTATTCGGTCTATGCTGGTGCCTTTTCAAGAAGAAAATTCAAATATAGAAGCCGTTGCGCGAACAACGACTTTTATAAGGAACTACTGTTTTTTCCACTTGCGACCTGGTTCTTGTGTAGGGGGAAGGCGGTCGCCTTGATCGATTTTCACGACTCGCGGTTTTGGGACTTGACCACCTTTAGGACCAACTTCTTTGTATGTGCCAGCTTGTTTGTTATCGGTGCCAGGTTTAATTAAATCACTCATGTCATCACCTCCCTCCATTGTCACTATTCGACAAGAGGGAACAAGAAACCTATCAAAAGGAGGAATTTCAATGAATCAAATACAAAATCTTTTCAACTATGAAAATCATGGATTGAGAACGGTGGTACAAGATAACGAGCCATGGTTTGTCGCATTAGATGTTTGTGACATTTTAGGAATCATGAATGCGACGCAGGCGGTGTCTCGATTAGATGACGATGAACGGTCTATGTTCAACATAGGGCGTCAAGGTTCAGTAAATGTTGTAAGCGAAAGTGGCCTTTATGAAATGGTCTTTGCTAGCCGGAAGAAAGAAGCAAAAGATTTCAGGCGTTGGATTAGAAAAGAAGTGCTTCCTTCTATTAGAAAGACGGGTTCATATCAAGTCGAGCATCCAAATAACACGAAACTTCTATTACAAGCAGCACTCGAACAAGAAGGGCGTATCGAAGTAGTTGAAACGGACGTGAAGTTTTTGAAAGATCATATGCGGATTAATGGAGCGCAGGAATACAGAATCAACAAGAATGGTCGCGGTAAAGTCGTTGATTGCTTAGGTGGTAAAGATTCCAAAGCTTACAAGGAAATCAGTAAGGTGATTTTCTCGCATTTTTGGAATGAATTCAAGAAACACTTTGAGATTCCTAGATACGGAGAGTTACCGAAGGTTCGATTCGAAGAAGCAATCCAGTACATCGAAGAGTGGTCACCAGATACTAGCGCAAGGCTTGAAATTAAAACGTTGAACAGTCAACAACATTTAAAACTAGCTGAGTAAAACGGAGAGGGGCGGGCAAGCCCCTTGCGTATCGGAGCTTGTAGGGCGAAGTGTTTTAAGGATGTAGGAGGGGTCTTACCTACAAGTTAACTATACAACTAGATAAAGAGATTCCCTATGTCAATTTGACATAAAAGGGAGGTGAGGGAAATGGAATACGGAACTATTTTAAGGGCTTGTCGAGAAAGAGCTGGTTTGAATCAGGAGGAATTGGCACATGAACTACATATTCAACAAGCGGATGTGTCTAGGTTCGAAAACAGTAAAAAAGAACCTTCGATGGGACTATTTCAAAAATGGGCAACACTGACCCATTCGCAAGATGTTCTAGTCGCTTTTATATGCGGCATAGACGGTTTGACAATCTTAACTAACGTATTAAGCACGACGGGTGGCGTGATAGCAGGATTCATAAATTTCTTAATCTAGGAGGGACAACATGAATGTATTTTCGGAGGAAGTACACGAACGACATGCTGCCGAATTTTGTTTGAGGGTTGCATTCAAGAAGTTGATAGAAGATGACGTAGATTTGGCGCTATTCCGAGCAGAAGAAGCAGTTAGGTCGCCGAAAGCTTTACAACAAATAAAAAAAGCCAACTGACATGGCTGTGTCAGTCGGCGAACTTTGAAACTATCTAGTAACAACATTATAACACAGATACGGAGCCTTGGCTCCTATCAAGAAGTCCGGGATCCATTGAATAATTTCCTCCCAATCGAGCTGGTTACTCGTATCCTTTCCCGGGCTTCTTGATGGGATTCAACCATCTACAACAGAAAGGAGAATCAACATGCTGACATTAGCCGAAAAAGGTCAAATCGTTTTGTACTTTGCACCGTTCCTGGCATTTGGACTTGGAGTGATGTGGCAGTATGCGACATGGCAACTGGAGCAAGAAGGCGGTGAAAACGAATGAAGAACAGAACATGGGAATGGGAAGTCAAATCAATGGAGGAAGAAGATCCATTCATCATCCATACCGAAGATGATAGCGCACTACAAGCTATGAAGAAGTTCGAAGAGGCATGGGGCGAGAAAAGTATCTACTCACTTCGCAAGACCGCTGAAATCATACGGTATGAAGAAATAATATAAAAAACCCGCTGTTAGAGCAGCGAGTTCGGGGTTCTGAGAAATTCTATTACCGCTATTTTAGCGCAGAACCCCATAAATGACAAGGAGGAGAACGTATTGAAAGAAGTAAAACTGATGAATCTAACGCTTAAAAACTTCAAAGGAATCAAGAAGTTTGAACTCGGTGCCGATGGACAGGACCTGAAAGTGTTCGGTGACAATTCTACTGGCAAGACCTCATTATTCGACTCGTTTGTTTGGTTACTTTTTAACAAGGACAGTAACAATCGTGCAGACTTTGCCATCAAGACGTTAAAAGAAGGCAAGGAGATTAACAACCTGGACCATGAAGTTGAAGCTATTTTCCGTGTAGACGGCAGTCCTCTCACCTTAAAAAAAGTATATGCGGAGGAATGGAAGAAAAGACGTGGTGCACCGGTCGCTGAATTTACTGGACACAAAACGAACTATTTCATTGATGGTGTTCCATCCAAAAAAGGTGAATACCAATCGAAAGTTGATTCCATTGTAAAAGAAGACGTATTCAAACTCCTCACATCACCAACATTCTTTAACGAAAATCTTAAATGGCAGGACCGCAGAGCAACATTGCTTGAAGTGTGCGGAGACATCGACGAAGAAGATGTCCTGGCATTCAACAGCGCACTGAAAAACCTACCTACCATCTTGAAAGGTCGCACGATTGAAGATCATCGGAAAGTCATTGCTGCACGTCGGGCTGAAATCAATAAAGAACTGGACCGTATACCGGTTCGGATTGATGAAATAAATAACTCATTACCAGAACTAAATTTAGATGTTCCTTCTATAGAAAAAGAAGTTGCGGAGATTGAAAAGGAACTCGATGCAAACGCTACTCAAATTAACAACATTAAAAACGGTTCGGCCATTACTACTAAGCAACAGGATTTAAAACAAATTGAAATGGATCTTGAATCCATCAAACGTGGCCTTGAATCAGATTCGGTTGAAAAAGGATTCCAGGTACAAGCGAAAATCCAAGAAGAGCAATCTAATATCGCTAACTTGAACCGTAAAAAAGATGACGCAGCGCATCGAATTGACGTATTAGAAAAAGATGTTGTTGCGTTTGACGGAAAGCTAGTAGAACTTCGTGAGCGTTGGACAAAAGAAAATGCGCTTGAATATGTTCATAAAGCTGAGTGTGAATGTCCGACATGTGGACAAGCACTTCCAGAACAAGAACTTGAAGCGGCTAAGGGAAAAGCGGTTGCTGCATTTAATCTAAATAAGGCAACTGAATTAGAAAAAATCAATAGTCACGGGAAAGCTATTTCAGAAGATAAAGCGAAAACAGTGGAGCAAATTGAGAAATCAAAAGAAATCGGGTCTTCACTGTCCTTGCAAATCGTGGAGAAAGAAAAAGTAGTATCCAAGTTAACAACTGAACTAGACACGCTCAGAGAAGCCGTTAAAGACGCACGTCAAGATCCGAAATATCAATCCAAATTACAAGAGCAAGCAAAAGTAAATGATGAAATTAAATCGCTAAAAGAAAACGCAGAGAGTGCTGTTATAGGCGTTGAGAAAGAAGTAGCTGACCTACGTACTAAACGCACTGAACTCAATGCACAAATTGCACAGCAAGCTCATGTAGTTGCATCAGAAAAGCGTATTGCCGAACTCGAAGAACAGCAAAAAGAGTTGGCAACAGAATTCGAAAAACTGGAAGGTGAATTATTCCTTACAGAAGAATTTATCCGCTCGAAAGTCGAATTGCTTACTGAAAAGATTAACTCCAAATTCAAATATGCGCGGTTCAATCTCTTTAAAACAAACATCAATGGCGGTATTGAAGAAATCTGTGAGACTACTTTTAATGGAATTCCATATTCAAGCGGCCTGAACAATGCAGCACGCATCAACGTCGGCATCGACATCATCAATACATTGACGGAGCATTTCGGAATTAGAGCCCCTATCTTCGTCGACAACAGCGAAGCGGTGACTCAATTGGCAGACACTGATTCACAGTTAATCAGCTTGATTGTTTCCGAGCAGGATAAGCAATTACGGATTGAAAAAAACGAACGCCAGGAGGCTATTTAAATGACTAAACAACTACAACAAAACCAAAGCAATTTACCAGCCGAATCGAATAAGCAAAATGCAATCGTAACTAGGGTTGCCGAAAAGGTTCAAAGCATGGTTGAAAACAATCAAATCAACATTCCGGAAAATTATTCAATCGTTAACGCGGTTCAAGCGGCTTACTTCAAATTAACAGAGATAGATTTCAAAAAGAAGACATCGTTAATCGACAGCGCAACAATGGAGAGTGTCGCATTCTCATTGCAAGACATGGCAATTCAAGCGCTGAGTGTAGCGAAGAATCAAGGTTACTTCATTGTTTATGGCGACAAGATGCAATTCACACGATCTTATCACGGTACGCAAGCGGTAGTTAAACGTATGAGTGGCGTTAAGGATATTTGGGCCAATGTTATCTGGAAAGGTGAAACATTCGATGTCGAATATAACGACCGCGGACAACTAGCTTTTAAAGCGCACAAAGTCGATTGGAAGGCTGCAACAGGAAATAAAGACGACATTGAAGGTGCTTATTGCATCATCGAGCGTGATGACGGCGTTCAGTTTTTGACGGTTATGACAATGGATGAAATCAAAACATCATGGTCGCAATCAAGCATGGCAACAGTGCAAAACAAATACCCGCAAGAGATGTCGAAGCGAACAGTTATCAATCGTGCTGCTAAAGCGTTTATCAATACTTCGGATGATAGCGACTTATTCATTGGAACAGTTAATCGCACCACTGAAAATGAGTTTGATAATGAGAGAAAAGAGATCAATCCAGAATATGAAATTAAGAAAAATGCAAACACCGAAACACTGGATATTCAGCCAGAGGTTATCGAAACGCCGAAAGTTGATATCGATTTAGATACAGGAGAAATCTTTTCGGAACCTCTAGTGCATCCCGAAGCAGAGGCAGTCACAAATGGACCCGGTTTCTAAATGATTGAAATCAAAACGCTCGCAACAGGAAGTACGGGGAATTGCTATTGGATTACGGACGGCAAAACCCCCCTCCTCTTGGAGTGTGGGATATCGTTCAAAAACATACAGAGGGCACTGGATTTCAAAACTTCAGACATTCAAGGCGTATTGGTTACACATGAACACAAAGACCATTGTAAAGCCGTCAATGAGGTTGCAGACCGTGGATTGAATATCTACATGTCGCCCGGAACAAAAGAAGCAATTGGGATCAATCATCATCGAATCAAAGCAGTCGAGAACAAGAAGCAATTCAAGCTCGGCACGTGGACGGTGTTGCCGTTTGACGTTCAGCACGATGTCAGTGAACCATTCGGCTTTCTACTCGCTAACGAGGCAGGGGATAAGCTTCTGTTTGCTACAGACACCTATTACATCAAATACAAGTTTCAAGGGCTCACTCATTTAATGGTCGAGTGCAATTACTCTCAAAAAATACTTAATGAAAATGTAGATAGCGGACGGATCCATGAGTTTATACGAAAACGAGTAGTGAAGAGTCATTTTTCATTGGAAAACATGCTCGTGTTTTTGAAAGCCAATGATCTATCGAAGGTTCAAGAGATTCATCTGCTGCATTTGTCAGATTCGAATTCAGATGAAGCGGTGTTCAAGAAAGCAGTGCAGGAACAGACAGGGAAGCTTGTGTTCGTACCTTAAATAAACAGTAGGTGAAGGAGGGAAAGTCGAGTGGCAGGATGGATAAGCTTACACAGAAAATTAATGGACAACCCCATATATTCAAATGCCAATATGCTGAAACTCTGGATCCACTGTTTGATGAAAGCATCACATTCTGGGCATGACCAGTTAGTTGGAAATCAGATGGTGAAACTTGAAATTGGAGAGTTTGTGACTGGTCGAAATGCGCTGGCGGACGAGTTTAATAAGGGTGCAAAGAAGGACGATGCCGTTTCAGCGATAACGCTATGGCGATGGTTGAAGAATTTTGAAGAATGGCAAATGTTGAACATCAAATCAACGACGAAATACAGCGTGGTTACTGTGTCTAACTGGGCTGAACATCAAGGTGTTGAACAACAAGTGAACAGCAAGCGATCAACAGATGAACAACAAGTGAACACAATCAATAAGGTTAATAATGTTAATAATGAAAACAATGATAATAAAAAAGAATTAAGTCCTAAACAAGTTTACGACGAAAAATCACCACCATTTATTTTAGCTGATTTCTTCTACAAGGAAATCTTGAAGAATGATCCGAAACGAAAAGAACCTAACTTACAAACTTGGTCCGATGACATTCGAAAAATGATTGACCTTGATAAGCGAGATAAAAAAGAAATTGGCGAATTGATGCGTTGGGTGCAGCAAGACGAATTCGAAAAAGCGAATGTGTTGTCACCTTCTAAATTGCGAACTCGGTATACTTCATTGCTTCTGAAAATGAATAAACCGAAATTCCCAAGCATCGTGAAAAGCGTTGCACCACCAATTTACAAAGGAGTGGAGTCTGATCGAAAAAATGATGGCAAACATACTTCGGAATTCGGGAATGTCCGACTCTTTAAGTAAACCTAGTCCGATACAATGCGAGATTTGCGGAAAGGACAAGCCTCAAACACAAGTTGAGCATCCATTTAAAAAAGATATGCGCTGGGTGCATTGTGCTTGCCCTTGTGAAGTTGCTAAGAACAAAGAGTTTTGGGATGACCAGAAGAAAACGGAGAAGCGTATCAGGATTAACCGGGCGTTGAAACTAAGTAGCGCGATGGAAGATATCAAGTCGATGACTTTTGATAACTTTCAAATGCGCAACGGAACGGCACCGGCATATCAAGAGATTGCTTCAGCTGTTGAGAACTTTGAAGAACGTGGGAAATTAGGAGTTTTCATCTTCGGCGAAACCGGAAACGGCAAAAGTCACATAACGGCGAGCGGTGGTAATGCATTAATCAAGTGTGGCTATGCAGTCATCTACATTACCGAAAAGGATTTGTTTAGTAGATTGCAAGCGACTCGGAATTTTAACAACAAAGAATCGTTCGGTGAAATCATGAGTGCGTGCTTAGAGGCGGACCTACTTATCTGGGACGACTTTATGAGTAGTCAAAAGCTTTCCAATATCGAAAAGGATTGGATCTTCCAAATCATAAACGGCAGGGAACGAGCGAATAAGCCTATATGGATGACCTCGAATATCACACCGGAAGAGTTTGAGAGTGGTGAAATAGCTTACAAACTAGATGACAAGGGTCGTACGTGGTGGCGAATCATAGGCAACATGAATTGCGTGTTGAATTTGGCACCTAACTATCGGAAGAGTAAAGCAATGGCAAGAGCATTGGGAATAAGCGTTGAGGAATACGAAAAGCGTATACAGGGGGAATCGGAATGAATGATTGGATAAACGGCGGTGGATTTTACCTAGTGCAAGCGACAGGCAATCATTCACCAGAAGAATTAAAACGCGAAATGAATGAGCTCGAAGTGAAAATCCGGATGGCTGAACGCTATTGGGAAGAACAGAAGGAGATGACGGCATGAGAAAAATGCAGAGGAAATATGTCATTCAGCAGCTGCATGATATGAGAATTGCAAGCGGTCGGAACGGTGAACTGTTGTCTGAAATGGACTATCAATCTCTTGTTAGGTTATTAGCGATTAAAAGGGCGGTGGCATCGTGAGCTTTTATGTTTATGAAACTCAAGCAGAAATTAAACCATCCAGAAGCTGTGACGAATGTAACGCGCCGATGATTGACGGTTACCTGCATGATATCGGCGGCAATACGTATTGTTCTAGCGATTGTTTGGATAAGGCGATTCCGAACGAAGAACAACTTGATTTGTTGATAGCTGGCATCTTGTTTTGGACGACTTGGTATGACGAGTTGGAGGTGGCTGAATGATTAACCGAGTCGTATTAGTTGGCAGGCTTACAAAGGATCCTGAACTCAAATACACGCAAACAGGAATCGGGGTTACACGCTTCACTCTTGCTGTGAATAGGGCATTCAAAAATGCGGTCGGAGAACAGGAAGCAGATTTTATAAGTTGTGTTGCTTGGAGAAAACAGGCTGAAAACGTAGCGAACTTCTTGAAAAAGGGAAGTCTGGTTGGTTTGGATGGGAGAATTCAAACTGGAAGTTTTGAAGGGCAAGACGGAAAGCGGGTTTATACAACGGAAATTGTTGCAGATTCTGTTCAATTTCTCGAACCTCGTAACAGTAATGCAGAAAACACGCACAGCAGTTCGTCAGAGCGTGGACAAGCGCCAAGACAGACGAATACTCCAGATGATACGCCAAACACTCAAAATCGACCGGAAACATCCCAGAGTGACCCGTTTTCGACTGACGGAGGACCGATAGAAGTAAGCGACGACGATCTTCCTTTTTGAATCTATGAAACTTGGAAAGGGTGAGTACTGTGAATCACGAATGGAAATGGCAGCAGGAAAACGCAAAGTTACGATTGGAAAATCAAGAGTTGCAGAAAACGCTCAGTTTTTACGCTGACAAAAACAATTACAAATACAAACTCGGTGAATTCAGAGGTGTACGAAGGATTGTGAAAATCGAAATGGACGGCGGCGAAACAGCTAGGAAAACATTGGAGGGATTACGTAGTGGAAACAGTAACGACAACGACAATCATGAGAAAAGTGAACTCGGATGTGCTAATTGAACGTGAACGACAAAATGAAAAGTGGGGCTTGCAACGTCACGATGCCAGGCCATTCAACAGGGCAGCATTGCTAGTAAAGATTCGGATGCGGATGATTTATATACGGAATTGATCCATGTTGCAGCGGTAGCATCCGCAATCGCGGAGCAAGTGAAGGAAAAAACGGAAGGTGGAGAAATAATATGAAAAAAGTAGTGAATTTATCGACATTCGCAAATGGAGCAATCGAGGAACGGTTCGATATCGCTTTGCGTGAAATCCTTGAAAACATAGCGGACCCGAACACAGACCCTAAGAAAGCACGCAAGATTACGCTGACAGTGACGCTAAAAGGAAATGAAAACCGAAGTCTAGCAGGTGTATCTGTTCAAGCTAAATCAACGATAGTGCCTGCTAACGCAATCGAAACTTCGATTCTCATTGATTACGACACGAACGGTAAAGTTACAGGTGCCGAATTGAAAAGTGGGATTCCAGGACAAATATTTCTCGATGAAGATGGAGAAGTTAAAGATGATCGCGGTCAACAAATCAACGATAAATCCGGGAATTCTAAAGTTGTTAACTTTAAATAAAAAAACCAAAAACAGAAAAGAGGAAACTATATGTTAAAAGAATTTACTCAGTACCTACTTGGATTGAAACGCCCTGAACTTGTGGAAGCAAACGGGAAAACTTACTCAACTATTAATCTCACGGAACTCGATAAGGAGCAACCTGTCGAGCCCATCAGCATACGCAGTCTTTCCGGTTTAGTAGATTATGTGAGATCAAACTTTGACCACGAACGCCCGGTAATGATTCATGTGGAATCTCCGACGAGCGTTAGTGTGTTCGATGCACTAAATGACGTGAACGACCGTCGTACTTATGTAAGGGCAAAAGCGTTGCTTCCAGATGTCACATTCGAGCGTTATATGTCTCGTGAAAGTTTCAACGTTATGCTGCAAGCGTGCTTTGTAAGTAACGTCGATAAAGAACGTGTTTTGAAAGTAATTAGTTCCATCATGGAGGAAAATTCAGTGACACAGAGTGATGACGGTATAACGCAACGTGTCACGGCGAAAACGGGTATTGCAACCGTCGGAGTTGAAAGTGTGCCTAATCCAGTGGAATTAAAACCATTCAGAACGTTTGTCGAGGTAGCACAACCCGAATCTGAATTCATTCTGAGATTAAAAGAGGGTGCGCAAGTCGGTTTGTTTGAAGCGGATGGCGGGGCTTGGGAGCTCAATGCAATGGCTAACATCGCGGAATATCTTGAAACGAATCTTGCTTCGGAAATTAAAGATAAAAAAGTACACATTATTGATTAACAGGTGGGGGCTAGTCCCCCTCTGTTTCTTTAACAGGAAGAAGGTGGCCCGATGAGGAAAGCATACAGTTCTTCTTATGCGAACCGTGGTGCAGTTCTTGAGAGATTGGTAGACATGACGAATCAACAGTATCGCAATAAGGGCGTTGCGGACATTCGTAAAATCCCGACGCCCGTGCAAATACAAAGTAACGTTCGGGGGAAAGTCACTGGGTACACACAAAAGCCGGAGTGGGTTGATTACTCAGGTGTTAGCGACGGTAGGGCGATTGTATTTGATGCTAAGGAAACATCTATACGGACAAGTTTTCCGCTAGGCAACATTTCGGAGCATCAATATGAATTGCTTAAATCATGGCATCAAAAAGGCGCACAGTCATTCCTGCTCGTTTCATTTACGAAGTTAGACGAAGTATATCTGTTGCCGTTCAAGATCCTTCAAATCTACTGGGAGGATGCTAGAGACGGTGGCAGGAAGTCAATTCCTCATGTTGCTTTTGAAATTGAGTGTGACTTGGTCAAATCAGGGAACGGGTACGTGCTGCATTATCTTAAATCACTTTAAGGGGATGAAGGTATGAATCAACAACCATGGCAGTTACTGACACGCTTAGAAGGTATTCAACGTGCTTGGGTGTTTGACCAATTTGGGGGAAAAGAGCTGAAACGAATGTTGAAGGCAGGTTGGAAGGTGGTTCCAAAATGACGTTAATCACGTTTTCGGAAGGGATTGTCGTAGTTGTTATTGCTGTGACATTAATGGTGACAGGCTATGCGTATGGGCGATTGAGTAAGTGACTTTTTATGTATGTTTATATTCCATATTATGATTTAATTCCTAGTCCGAACCATACCTATCGGCGGGGTTCTTCTTGTTGCTAGACGTTTTGAAAATCACGTAGAAAATCAACAACCAAACAACTCTTTGAAAATGGCTAGAGCTATTCTGAAAATGGTTTCTTCCATGGTGTATCACCTCCCTCCCTGAAAAAGAAGGGTCACCTGTAATATGCCTGAAAAATCGTATTTTATTCAGCTGATTAGTGATAATCGAATTGTCTTATTGGTAATACACAGTAGACACATAAAGAGTAGGAGTGAAAAATTTGAAAAAGCATTTATTCAGTATAGCGATTACTTTTGCGGCAGGCGTTAAGTTCGAGGAAATTGTTGAATTACCAAGTGATTACACGGAAGAAGACGAGGAGGAAGAATTCAAAGAATGGGTTTGGAATCAGATTGACGCCTACAAAACCGAGCTTTAAAAGTACACAGTACGAAAATAAGGCGCAAGAGCCGGGAATCCCTGCTCAGTCGTCCAACCACTTGCTGTCCTTGAGAACCGACGGAACGATTCCAAAATGCAAACGAATAGATCGAATCCTGCCTGCTTCTTTTTGATACCTCAAATTGTTGCGTAACCTGCTCGCCACGAGACTTGGTTTACAACCTAAAATTTCAGCAACTTGTTTCACGGGGTATTTTTCTTCGTGGTACAGGCGCTTCATATCTTTTGTGGAATACATGGTATTACCCCCTTTGCTGAATAATCTACCAGACATATTTCTGGGTGTGAAGGAGCAAGTAAAAAAGTGGCGAGCAACTAGAGGAGTGAACAAAATGAATCCAATAAATGAAATAGCAAAGATAGCAGAACATATACCACTTGAAGCATTGCAGGACATTCATGCGCGCATTACAGATTGGTTGGCTGATGGCGGTAATCATGATGATCCGTATGTTTGGCAGCAATTGCAGTATGCGAAGAGATTTGTGAAGGAGTGAATGGAGGTAGGGGTATGTATTATCTTTTTGATGACGAGCGAATCAATTTAAATCCGATATTTAAGGAACGGGAATTGGACAAGTTCTATGCGATGTGGGAGGACGGGGCAAGTCTTTCTAACATTGCTAGAAAGTTAGGTCGCAAGAATTTGGACATTGCATTACTAATCATTGATCGCGCAGAAGCAGGGGTTATTAAAAGTAGAGGGACGGGTATTTTCGGGCAATAAAAAAAGACAGGACTTCTCCCGTCGTAGCTGACTTAATATTATCACAAGGAGGGGTCCTGGTGAACAAAGACATTACTTTTAATACAGATGCATTATTGTTGGGAATTGGTATAATGGAGCTACCAATGAACTGTGTGGTAGTAATTTCAGAGGGTGTTGCGAAAGTGAGAGAACTACCTGAACACGGTGAATATCGGATTGTGACGCATTCCGGGAAGGTGAAGCGGATGCGAAGGGAAGAAGGTGAGGAGTTTTGAGTAATAATACTAGAAATTCTCTTTTGTTACTAAAACAATTCGGCTTTACAGATAAAACTTTAGAAACCATTTATAAAAATGAAGAATTAATAATAGAGATAATTTACGGTAAGAGTCATCCATTTCATAATAAGTACTATGATATTTATTCGGAAAAAGAGAGAAAGTTGTCTTTGGATATAAATTTATTAATAAAATTCATGGATAAATTCACAACGAAAATGAATGAATATAAAAGGAAAGGTATTAAAATATTATACAAATATGATGACGACTACCCTAATTATTTATTTCCACTAGGTAAAGAACCGTTATTTTTATATTGTCACGGAAATTTGGCTCTCTTACAAGAAAATCAAGAAAAAGTCGCGGTTATTGGTACGAGGAATTCAACTGAATACGCTGAAGAAAAAACAAGGGTATTTGTGAAGGAATATGTAGAGTCTGGCTGGGTAACGATTAGTGGTTTGGCAAAAGGGATTGATACTATTGTTCACGAGGAAACAATCAAGAGTTCAGGGATGACGGTAGCTGTTTTGCCTTCTTCTTTTGATAAGATTTATCCGGCAGAGAATGAAGGGTTGTTCAACCAGATAATAAAAAATAATGGACTAGCTTTAACTACTATCGGACCTTTTGAAAACACATATAAATCTAGTTTTTTAGACAGAAATACAATTGTAGCAAAAATGAGCGATGAAATTGTAATTATCGAAGCGAAAATAAAAAGTGGGACACTCAATACAGTGCGGCAAGGATTTAATTTTAAGAAGAAAATTTATTATGACGAATCTTTGCTAGATAAAGAAGTTGTGAATTATATCCAAAAATTTAATGCAGTTGAGTTTAATAAAAGGGAGGGTTAAAAATGGCATTTAATATTCTAATATCAAGAAATGTTTTCTTTGATAAATCTGATGAAATACGGGATGAAATATATGAACTAATTGATTCTGTCAAAAATCTTGATATCAATTTAGTTCTTATAACAAGAACTAAATTGAAGTATGAAAAAATTATAGATGAAGTATTACCAGAAGGTCACGGAATAAGATATGGGAATAGGGCCGTCCTTTCGAAGAAATTCACTAATAATAACAAAGGTCTGCTAATATTGGGGGCTGTAAAAGAAGATGTTTGGATTGCGGCAAATAATAAAATATTATTAATTAATCCTCAGTGGGTAAATAGCGTAGATAAAGAAATCGAGACTTATGGATTTAAGTTGAAGAGTCACACCCAAGTAATACAATGTATTGATATATTAAATATAAAGACACAACTTTTTTATGATTTTCCCATTGATGAAAACACAAGGTTAATAGCGGTATCGAACGCTAACAAATATTATACAGTTAAAAAAGAGGAGGAAATGATTCACAAATATAGAGGTGTTTTAAAGCATGGAGCGGAGAATTATAAGTACGCTGTTTATTTTCATTATCTAACGATGATCATCGGGTCGGAATACTTTAATGATGTAGATTATTGGATGACAGTGCCTTCTTCAACGGGGGCGAATGACAACAACATATATGAGATTGCAAGACAGACTAGATATCTAGTGAAAAACAACAAACGGGACGAATTATTCATCCGACATAGCCGATCTAAAAAATCTACGAGTATGTCACGTGACGAAAGGGTTAAAATCGGATGTAAAAGACATTTTGATTCCATAACTTTGAATCCGAAGTATATAGGAAAGCTGAGAGGGAAAAAAGTATGTGTTTTAGATGATTATGTTACAAACGGAACATCTTTTGAGACTGTTAGAAACATTTTAAAGCATGAAGGAGTAAGTGAAATTGTACTAATTGCAATTGGGACTTTTAAACAACCTTATCGCAAAGAAGACTATGAATTATCCGGCGATTTATATCAACCAGGTTATGGCTATTCTTTAGTAGGAAGTGAGATTTTATACGGAAGTGCAAACAATAAATCTCTCGAGGTAATAGAGAGAATACATGACATTATAAAGGATTAAGTCGTCCCCCTGGCCAACCAGAGGACATTGAAGCAGCATTTCGCTGTTTTGATGTCCTCTTTTTTGTTGCCTTTTAATGATTACAACTTTTGTACCTAGATATCAAGAATTTCACAACCAGGAGGGGATTTCATGTTGAGTTGGGTGGATAAAATGGTTCCGGAGTATATCGAGGGCAGGCAGGATTTGAGGAAGCGTGCGGATCAAGTTGACAGAGAAAACCCTATTGAGATGAATGATTTGAAACAGCTCAACAGCATGATTGAAAGTATGACATATTCACTCGAATGGATGACTACTGGACGGCAACCAGGAACTTTTCGAGGGGTCGATGAAAAGGCAGTTTATCAGAGGCGTTCATATGAAAATATTGATTTGATTCCGGATATTGCGGAGCAACTTGAAGAAGAAAGCATTAATAAAAAGCATCTGTTTATGACTCGGGAAGAAAAGGTTATTTTAGCGGATATTCTTTCTTCTTTTTCCTTGAGAGAGAGGCAGTGTTATATTCTCCACATCGGACAAAAAAAGAGTATGTCAGAAATTGCATACGAGCTAGGAGTTAGTAAAAGCATGGTCCAACAATCCATACGCAGAGCCAAAAATAAGATTGAAGAAAGAATGGATAAAAAAACTATGATATACGCTTGATATACGAAGTCTGCATATATGAGGGGGAGAATTAAAGAGGGGGTGCGTGCGAGCGACATGACCCCTCTTACCAGCCCCATACATACGTGTGATATTTATGAGATTTAGAGGATTTACACCTTTCTTGGCGAATAATGTCAATGGGAGGTGAAAAATATGAAATTTGAAGATTACTTAAATTCTATGATTGGATTTGACAGATATAAAGGATCTTATTTAAGGGAATTTATTAGTGATTTAAAAGATGATCACAAAGTAGAAGTTAATGATGAGAACTCCGTGTTTTATGCCAAAGGTTTTTATGCTGAAGAGTTAACTGATAAACTTTACTACATTGGAAAAGAGAAAATCAAGATTGTTAAATTAAACAAAGATGAAGATGGTAAACTTGAATGCGTGACAATAGTAAATAAGAAAACATCCAGCATTATGGATGTGGAATTGACGTTAGGTAAAGACAAAGAAGTTGAAATTCAAATCAAATTTAAAGATGGTGCTGATATAGTGTTTCATAACAAAAAAGATTCAAATGGAAAGAATACTAGTAATGCAGGAGAACAAATCAAAGCGATTTACAGTCTATTAACAGAATAAAAATTATTTAAGAGCATCCTTCGGGTTGCTTTTTCTATTCCTGAAAATAAAGGAGGCGGACGGTGATGTGATGTGCCTAATTGGGAAGAGATACAGAAAGAGTGGGAAACAACAAAAATAACCCTTGCTGCATTATCTGAAAAGCATGATGTGAAACTTGGAACTTTGAAGAGTAGGAAAAGTCGCGAAGCTTGGGTAAGAGGTCCATCTAATAAAGATGCAACTAAAAAGAAAAAGGATGCAACCATTTCGAAAAGGATGCAACCGAAAGAAGTCTTTGTAGAGTCGGATGATTTAACCGATAAGCAGAGGCTTTTTTGTATTTACTACATTAAGAGCTTTAACCAGACAATGGCAGCAATCAAGGCAGGATACAGCAGGAACAGTGCTCATGTAGAAGGTAGCAGGTTGATAAGAATTCCTAAGGTTGCTGCAGAAATCAGACGACTCAAAGGTGAAATGCAACAGGGTATCTTCATTGATGCGATGGACGTGTTGAATAAATACATTCAGATTGCCTTTGCTGATATCACAGACTTCGTGGAATTCGGAAGCATAGAGAAGTCTGAAAGAAATCCAGAAACAGGCGCAATAATGCTCGATGACAACTTCAATCCAATCACCTACAAACAAGGATTCGTTGACTTTAAAGAATCTGACGTAGTAGATGGTGGAATCATATCAGAAGTGAAGCTTGGCCGTGATGGCGTGGTCGTTAAATTGGCAGACAGAATGAAAGCGATGGAGTTCCTAACCAAACACTTCGATATGGTGCCGGACCACTTCAAGCGTCGTATTGAAGAAGAGAAATTGAAGTTGGCTCAACAGAAGGCGAATCAGGGCGATGATGATAATCCAATCGAAATCCTAATCAGACGTAAAGAAAAAGGTGAGGATTCATGATTGTAAAAGAGGTCTCCCCTCACTTTGAAGACTTTCTGTTTGATTGGGACCAATACTTTCAATTCCTTGTTGGTGGTTATGGTAGTGGTAAAAGCTATCATGTTGCACTCAAAATCATCCTAAAGCTTATTGAGGAGAAACGGACAGCGCTCGTCGTTCGTGAAGTCTATGATACGCACAGGGACTCAACGTTTTCGTTGTTCGAGGAAATCATAGCCGATATGGAACTAGACCATAAGATTAAATGCGTCAGTTCCCCAATGCAGATTCGGTTTCCTAACGGCAGCAAGATCATTTTCAAAGGGATGGATAAACCAGCCAAGCTAAAGTCTATTAATAATGTTTCTATTGTTTGGATTGAGGAAGGCAGTGAGGTTAAGTATTCAGGCTTCAAGGAATTAATCGGACGATTGCGGCATCCTACTCTAGACTTGCACATGATTGTTTCTACAAACCCTGTAGCCGAGGATAACTGGACGTTCACCCATTTCTTTATCGATGAACAGAACAATAAGCACGTCTTGGATGACAGTGAATTATATGAACAGCGTACAGTTGTGGTTAATAACACTCTTTACCATCATTCAATGGCGGACGACAACGTATTCCTCCCACAAAGTTACATCGACCAACTGGAAGACATGAAGAACTACGACCCAGACCTTTACCGTGTTGCTCGGAAAGGTCAATTTGGCGTTAGTGGAACTAAGGTGCTCCCTCAATTCGAAGAGGTGGCGCACGATGATGTGATGACTGCAATCGCGGCAATCAACAAGCCAATGAACAGAGTCGGTATGGACTTTGGTTTCTCTGATTCATTCAATGCCGTGTTAAGGATGGTTGTTGATCTTGAAAAACAATATCTCTATATCTATTGGGAGTATTATAAAAACGGAAAGACTGATGATGCAACAGTAGAAGACTTGAAAGAATTTAAGGAAAGCGGCGAGAAGATTATTGCTGACTCTGCTGAACCGAAAACAATTCAGTATTTTAGGCAGCAAGGATTTAATATGTTCGGTGCTGTGAAATACGGCGGCTCCCGTCTGGCGAACACGAAGAAAATGAAGAGATTCAAAAAAATCATCTGTTCCGACGCATGTGAAAACACAGTTCGTGAATGGAAGAACCTCACTTATAAGATGAATAAATTAGACAAAATCATTCCAGATGAGTTCAAAATTGACCCACATACATTTTCCGCAGGATGGTATGGCCTTGACGGCTACGAAGTCGCGGACCTCAAAGAAGTAGCGCAAGGGCGTACTAAAACAGAACGACCAAAAGGAAGGAGGAGATGACTTTGGCGGAACAAACAGTGAGAGCAAGGGTCATAAAGGCGTCAGTGTCTCCTACGACCAACCAAATCTATAATGATGACTTTGCTAACACGTATGGCGATATTCTTGAACCCCCGTACAATTTGAAAGAGTTAAAGCTAATTGCTGAATACTCATCTATCTTGCAACAATGCGTGGATGCTTACAAAACGAATATCGTTGGGTTTGGTGTAGAAGCTGAACATAAGATGGACGTAAATTCAGATGAAATTGCTAATGAGGTAAAAACTAAAGCTGAAACTGAATGGACCCGTTTAGATGAATTCATTCGTTATCTCAATTTAGATGAGTCTCCCGAGATTGTCCTTGGCTATGTCATCGATGACAAAGAGAAAACAGGGAACGGTTACTTGGAGATTCTGAGGGACGGCAAGAATGACCCCGTGGGCATTGAATACGTTGATTCTCAAAACATGAGGGTGTGTAAAAAGACAGTCCCAGAAGAAGTCGAATACACCATCTATGAAAATGGTATCGAAAAGAAAGTGAAGCGGTGGAAACGATTCAGGAAGTACGTTCAACTCGTTGATGAAAAGAAAGTATTCTTCAAAGAGTATGGCGATCCCCGAATTATGAATCTTGCTACTGGGAAGTTTGATGAGAACGTACCTGAACATTTGGCAGCAACCGAAATATTTCATTTCAAGATTGGTTCTGAGACATACGGGAAGCCTCGGTGGATTGGGAATCTTATCAGTTTATATGGCGCTCGTAAAGCTGAAGAATTGAATCTTATGTATTTCAAGAATGGAAGACATATCCCTGCTGCTATCACAGTAAGTAACGGCAAGTTGGATGATACGTCATACGAAGCATTACAAGGATATATGAACGACCTGCAAGGCACTGACAATGCTCATAAATTTCTGTTGCTAGAAGCGATGGGTACTGTCGAGGAAAAGATGATTAACGGTGATGAAAAGGTTACTCCTGTAAAGGTTGAAATCAAATCGTTAGCTGAAGTGCTGCAGCAAGATGCATTGTTCCTTGAATACGATGAAAATACAAGAAAGAAAATCCGTTCATCTTTCCGATTGCCACCACTTTATACAGGAGAGGCGCAAGAATTTAGTAGAGCCACGGCTGATACTGCCCGCAAAGTGACAGAAGAACAGGTATTTCAACCTGAGAGAAAGACATTGGCCCGTACATTGAATGCATTGTTCTTGGAGCCATTGGGCTTTAAGTTCGTCAAACTGTCCATAAAGGGTGCTGACTTTCATGATCCAGTGGAGATATCGAAGGTTCTTGCACCGTTTATTCAAGCGGGGGCTGTTGCTCCTAATGATTTACGTGGACTATTGGGACAAGTTCTCGGTAAGAGAATTGAGCCATTCGGTGATGAATACAACGTTCCGATTCAAATGCTAATGCAAAATCAAACTGCTACATTGGGTGGATTTCAAGTCGCGAAATCGGATGATCAAGCTGAGCTTATAAATCTTTTAAAGGACCTCAGAGATGTATTGGAGATGCAGTCATGAATAAGGTTGAGAGACTCCTTAAGAATATCAATCTGCTAATCCAAAAAGCAGAAGATAGCGAAGAATCCTTTATAGATGATCTTCCTGACGCTCCTGAGTTAGAAGAAATACCTGGTCTGGTCGAAGGGTTCGAAAAAATGACTGCAAAACTACTCAGGCAACAACGTAAGCTGTTCCTTGATGAACTTAAAGCATTCGTATCAAAGGATGATAACGAGACGCTAGGCTCAATGCTGAACTACTTTCAGAATGATATATTTGCGGCGGATGAGTTTGCTATTCTCTTTGGGGCTGAGGCGGCAGTATTCTTAACGAACACGACTGAAAGCCTGTCGAAGATTATCATGGAGTCGATTGACAAAGATGTTGCGTTCAATGTCCTTTCAAAGCGTACAACTGACTGGATCGAATCATGGTCCGAAGAATTAGCAGAAATCATGAAGTTGAATACGCATAAGGCGATTGAAACCCAGTTGATTGAAGCTATTAATGCAGGTGAGTCTATCGCTCAGGTTGAATTAAGACTGAAAGATATGCCGGAATTTGATAGGAAGCGTGCTAGGGCTACGGCAAGAACTGAAGTACTTACTGCATCGAGTCGAGCCAACTTTGAGTCATTCTCCCAGAGTCCTGCGGTTGTCGGCAAGAAGTGGAAACATAGCGGCTTCGCAAAGACTAGTCCAAGAATGACGCACGTTGCAATGGATGGTGTTGAAGTTGGGGTGGATGAATACTTCGACGTTGATGGAGAAGAGGGGTTATATCCTCGCGATACATCTTTTTCGGCGTTCAACAGAGTTAATTGCGGTTGTACAATTGGGCCTGTTGTCGATGAGAAGATAATTGGGTTGTCGCAAGAAGAAAAGGAAGCGATACGGCAGGAAGTTTTGAAGGGATAAAATAAATAAAACTATGAATATTTAATCTGGTACACTAATCACCATAAAGATAGAAGGTATGGTGATTAATTTGAGATTACAATTTCATGATTGGATTGAAAGTCAAGGTGTTGATTCGGAAGCGAAAGAACTTTTCTTAGAAAGTATCGAGTGCTACAAAGCGAATGCTTATAGGGCCTCGTTGTTGTTTTCCTATTTAGGTTTACAAACCGAAATAAAAAAACGTGTTCAGGCATCAAAAACTCCTTCTGGGTATGCCGAACAAGAATGGCTAAAAAGACAAAAAGATTTAAATAAAGATGACAGTTGGGATGTTAGCGTTTTCGAACTGACGAAAATTAAAGCTGCTGATAAAAGCGTATTTAATCTAACTGAAGATACAATTGACCAATATGTTTATTGGAAAAATCGTAGGAACGATTGTGCACACGCTAAAGGAAATTTGATAAGTTATTCCCACGTTGAAAGTTTTTGGTTATATTTACAATCTAACATGCAAAAATTTGTAGTAAATGGTGGAGCGGCCTATCTTGTAGAGCAAATTAAGGATCACTTTAATCCCATGATAACTCCGCCGGGAGCTGATATTGTTCCCATAGTACAAAGTATAGTATCCGCAATTGAATTGGAAGAATTCCGTGGCTTGCTAGAAAAACTGCTTAAATTAACTGAAGATGAAAAAAGAGTCAGACTAGGTTTTGCTATATCAGTTGAAACGATATCACTTTGGGAAGAGTTGTTTAAATTACCAGAAGATTATAATGAAATATTAATTAAATTCTTAGTAGACGATGAAAATAATTTGTTTCTAAGAAGTTTTTTAATATATAAGCCTGAGAGTATTAGATATTTTACAGGACAAGATCGATTTCTCAGGAAGCTTTGGAAAGGATTCTCACTCCCGCGGAGTTATTACACATTTATCGCAATGGTTAGAAATAATTTAATAACAGAGAATCAATTGAACGAGGCTTATGAACACATGTTTAATTCGGTAGATTCTGATGTGTTTGGTGATAGTATGTTTTTTGAAACTGTAAATGAACTGGACTCCATGCATTTAAAAGATAAAAAGTTTTTTGATTACTTTTATAAACGTGCTTTTAAGGATAAAGAAATAGCACATGATTTTAAATGGGGAAATAGAAATAAAGAGTTGGTTCTATATTATATCAAAAACTATGGGTTTGATAATGTAATTGCAGAAGCTGTAAAAAAAGCAGTTGAAACGAGTTATCCTCCAATACATTTAAGGTCTGAATTGGCATCATTTTTCAGAGGGAATCCCGACCAAGAGGAAATTTATAAAAGCATATGTGAAAGTGAAGGGTTTTGATTGAGGATATGAACAAAATATGAATATTAAAAAGCACAATCAATTATTGATTGTGCTTTTTAATTGCGGGTTTGTATGTAGGGTTCTAATAAAAATACATTTTGAAAGGGGGTGAAAATGAATGGCAAGAGAACTAGTCAACGCAAGCGTTACACACGTTTCGTACGTCGGTAAGGCAGCCAACAAAAAGCAATTCTTCCTCACTAAATCAGCTGATAAACCAACATTTCAAAAAGAAGTGAAGGTATTCGTCAATAAAGATGAAGCTGAACAGCAACTCGTATATGGGATTGTGTACTCACCTGGTAGCGCTGACGATGAATCGACGCATGATACTGATGGGGATTTCATGACTGCTGCTGAAATTGAAAAGGCGGCGCATGGATTTGTAAAAGATGCCCGTAACATTGATACCCAGCATGATTTTGAATCTGGTGTCGGTGAAGTAGTTGAATCCTACATTGCCCCTGCTGATTTCACGATTGGCGAAGAAGAAATCACCAAAGGTTCATGGGTTTTGGTTACAAAAGCGTCCGATGAAATTTGGGAAGCAATTCAAAAAGGCAATTACACTGGTTATTCTTTAGCTGGTACCGCTGAAACAATCGAAAAAGAACAAGATGAAAAGCCTGTTTCGAAGTCTGAATACGAAGACGACGAAGCGAAGGGCTTTTTTAATTTGGTGAAAAGCTTCTTCACGGGTAAAACGGATGTTGAAAAAGGCGTGGTTGCTGATAAGTACAACGAAAATCGCAGGCGCCGAGAGTTTTGGGCGATAAAGGATGCTTTGGACACTGCGATTTTTAATTGGGACAGTTATGACAGCAAAATGGAAACAGATCCAGTTAAAATCCGTGAAGCGCTTCAAGATTTTGTTGATATTGCGCAAGAAGTATTAATCGAAGAAGACATATTAAAAGCGGTGGGTAAGCCACCTGAGGGAGATGAAGACAGTATGAAAGCAGAAGACATTACAAAAGCCGTTACAGATGCACTAGCACCTATTGCAGAACGTCTTGATGCGGTTGAGAAAGAAATTAAAAAAGAAGCACCTGAACCAGAAGTGGTAGAGAAGGATGCAGTACTTGAGCAATTTAAAGATGTTTTAAAGGATGCTCTTGCTCCACTCGCTGAACGACTTGATTCGGTGGAAAAGGCTCGCGGTGTATCGAAACAAGCGGACGAAGAACCAGGTCAAACAGAAATTAAAAAACATTACTTAAATGGATTTATCTAAAAGGGGGAAATCAATAATGCCAACGAATCAACAGATTATGAAAACAATCACAACAGGTGATGTCACATCCGGTCTATTAGCACCGGAGCAAGCAAGTAAGTTTATTCAACAGACTTTTGAAAACACTGCACTAGGTGGATTAATCCGCACAGAAATGCGTACTGCTAAAACAGGTGAGATTGACAAAATCGGTATCGATTCTCGCATTCTTCGTGAAAAAACAGAGAATACGGATGATGGAAAACGTCAAAAACCTAAGTTCGCAGAAATTAAGTATTCAACAACTGCGGTACGTTTGCCTTGGGAAATTTCAGAAGAAACATTACGCGAAAATATTGAAGGTCAAGGATTCGAGGATATTGTATCGAAGCTTATGACGACTCAACTAGGTATCGACCTTGAAGATCTTTATTTGAACGGGAATGAAGCGACACCAGTAGAGGATGCAGATTATGACTTCCTCAAAATCAATGACGGATGGTTGAAACAGCTACAAACTGGTTCTCATATCGAAGACCGTGCAGCCAAAGAAGCTGGGGCGTTATCTCTTAATGTGTTTTATGATGCACTTGGTCAAATGCCCGACAAGTACAACAACGGCACGCTACGTTGGTTGATGGCTCCATCCATGAAGCAGAAGTGGGAGCATTATCTATTGAATGAGAACATCAAAAACGGTGGCGGGCTTTCTGAATCAATCATGAATGCGCCGGGTAGTATCCCATCTATCGCTGTTCCACGTATGCCGAAAGATCAAATCATGCTTGTTAATCCGAAAAACCTAGCTGTTGTTAACTCATACGGCGTTAAGATTCGTAAAACGGTTGAAGGGCAAGAGGCAATCATGCAGGACAAGCGTTTCTATGTTGTTCACCTTGATTTCGACCCAATCATCGAAGAAAAAGACGCGGCTGTCCTTATCAAAGGCCTTGTATAAGGAGGAGGTTTATTGTGTACAAATTGAAGTTGAAAAACACCTTATCTTATAGCGGAAAAGTATCTGCTGATGAAAAGAATCCCCTTGTTGAAGTGAAATCAAAGGGAGAGGCGGATGAAGTGGTTGCTACTGGTTACTTCGACATTGTTGAGGAACCAAAACAGGCAACCAAGAAAGAAAAGGAGTGATGGACAATGTCTATTACTCCTGCTGATTTAAAGGCGTATTCGGTCTTTGAAGATGTTGTTAATCGTGCTGATGAATTGTTGGAAAAGGATATTCTCGAAGCCGAAACTTACATTGGAAAGAAGATTAAAAACCCACTTAACGAATATGTGCCATTACCCCCTGCCTTGGAACTTGCGCTATTAAAGGTAGCTCAATATTTCGCACTGGTTAATGGAGATGAATCAATCGTTAAAGGCTATAAGTCGGAAAAGATGGGGGATTACTCGTATACCATGGCTGACGGCTCCTCCATGTCGATGCCGGACGTTTTGGATTTACTGGATGAATACATCGATAAGGATAAACCGAGCGGTAGTAATGGCGATGTGTTCCTAAGGATGCGAGCGCTATGAGTTACAAGAAACTATTAACCCATCGATGCGACATCTATAACCTGAAAGGTCGTATGACTGGTGGTGGTTTTGGTGTTCCTTCTAAAAAAGAGTTCTATTACGATGATGAACCGGATGTTTCTGATGTACGGTGTTACTTCACAGAGAAGAATCAATCTATCATCCAGTTGGACCCGAATAACACGATATTCCAATCGTTTCTTGTTCATTTCTTGCCTGCAGCCGACATAAAGACCAACTGCAAGGTTGTTTGGGATGGCGTCATTTACAAGATGCAGAAACCACGAAATATAAAGAATCATCATCAAGAAGTCACTGTCGTAAGGGATGATAATCTATGAAGTTTAGCATCGATGGGTTAGAGGCGTTTGCGAAAGCGTTGGATGATGCAACTAACGGTGAACTACAAGCTGAATACACCCTATGGCTTGAAGCGATGGGTATGGAATTTCTCGATTTAATACAGGACGAGATCATTAGTACTGGAACGGTTGATACCAGAAGGCTTTTAAACTCGTTTGGCAAAGGTGACGGTGATGGCGTATGGGAAATGCATGAAGGTGGTTTGTCTTTGTTAATCGGGACGAACGTGAATTATGCTTGGTACGTTAATGATGGTCATTGGACCAATCCAAAAGGTGTCGCTACTCGATGGGTGCCTGGTATTTGGAAGGGCGAGCGATTTGAATATACACCTGGAGCAGAAACTGGAATGATGCTCAAACAAAAGTGGGTCGAAGGCTCTCATTACTGGGATAACGCACTGGCCATCTTCGAAAAGATATTCTCAAAAAGTCTTGACCGTCGATTGCAAGAGTGGATTGACAGAACGTTCTAGGAGGTGTGCCATTGAATTCAGAAGTCGGCTCAATAATGGGCTTCTTTTATAGTTTATTTCCTGTTACGGTCTATACGGAAGAGGTACCCCAGAACTTTGCGGTGCCTTCTATGTATTTCCCGGAACCCTTCACTTTTGATGGAAATGACACGAATACAACTTTTGAGAAGACATATAGTTTGCCAGTTAAGTTGTTTCACAAAGATTCAACACAAGCTCATACAGAAGCAGAGTGTATCGCTGATACAGTTCGGAGAAAGAGAAGTGTTGTCCCTCTACTTAATCCCGATGGCAGTGCTACGGGAGATTACATCCGTATTAATCGCATCGAAACAAGGATTACAGACGGTGTTGCTTCAATTGTCGTGAACTGGAACAGCAGATATCACTATGACCGCGAAGTATGGAGAGCTGCAGAGAAATTCGAATTCAAATATGGGGTGAAAAAATGACGAAAGAAAAAGTGAATAAGACCGTGAGTGAAGTGGAATCAAAATTCTACTTGCACGAACTTCGAGAACACAGTCAAAAACTATTTGGTGTAAAAACAGAAGTTTTAGACGGTGTTTTTTTAAATACAAAAGAACTTCAATTCACGAAAACAGAAGTTCAAAAGCGCATTGACGCGTTTTTGAAGAAGGGGGTTAAACAATGAATGGTGGCACATTTACACCTGGTATCGAGAAGGAACGTGCCGGTATTTATTTCCGATTCACTTCGGCAGCTAATGAACGGCTGGCACCAGGAGAACGCGGAACAGCGATGATTCCTCTCGTATTACCATGGGGACCGTCAAAAGAAACGATTGAAATCGGATCCGGCGGAGAAATCAAGGCGAAAATCGGTTTAGAGCATGACGATCCTGCACTATTGCTTCTTAAAGAAGCACGTAAACGTGCCAAGGTTGTTAAGGTATTCAGGATTAACGGTGGTGCCGAGGCGACAGCGGAAATCAGCACTGGGGTTACGGCTACCGCGAAGTATAGCGGTACAAAAGGAAATGAACTAATTGTCCGCATTTCTGAAAACGTAATGGACCCGACAAAGATGGATGTTGTCACTTACTTAAAAAACAACAGAGTTAGTAGTCAGATTGTGAAAGATGCTACTGGCCTGAAGAGCAATAATTATCTGGATTTCAGCGGTGAAGGTGAGTTGGCTTTGAGTGCCGGAATATCACTGACCGGCGGAACTGACGTTGAACCGACAAACAGCGATTACATGGACTTTTTAGCGGCTGCTGAACTTGAATATTTCGACACAATTGGTTTGCCAGTTGATGGGGAAGAGGTTGAGGAGTTAAAGCAAACGTTCGTCAGTTTCATCAAAAGAGTTCGGGATTCACAAGGCGTGAAGATTGGCGGAGTCGTTGCGAACTTCCCTGGTGATCACGAAGGAATCATTAATGTGACCAATGGTGCAACTCTTAATGAGAAGCAACTCACTGCAGCAGAAACGGTTGCTTGGGTAACAGGTGCTAGTTCTAGCGCAACGGTGAATCAATCCCTTACATTCGTCGAATACGAGGGTGCAATCGATGTTTATCCGAAATTCGATAACGATGAAATTATTGAGCGCTTAGGAAATGGCGAATTCATGCTCACTTACGATGCTCGCGACAAAACAGCGTCTGTCGAAAAAGACATCAATTCCTTGACGACATTCACGAAAGAAAAGAACAAAAAGTTTAGCAAAAACAAATTCGTGCGTACCATTGATGCGATTAATAACGATATTACCCGCGAACTTAAGAAGACGATTAAAGGGCTAAAGGATGTCGGCAAGGATATCCCTGCCAATGACGATGGTAAGCAGATTGTAAGAACGCTCATAACCATTTATATGAACGTATTGCAAGATGGGGGCGCCATTCAGAACTTCGATTCGAATGAAGATATCCAGATTGATATTAACGAAGAAGGCGATGGATTCTATATCACTATCGGCGTTGAAGATGTTGATTCTGCAGAAAAATTCTATTTCAGTGTCGAAGCGCAATGACAAAGGGAAAAGGAGTGACAATTTATGTCGTTTAGAGCAAGAAATACGATTAGTGGTAAAGAAGGACGCTTGTTTCTTGATGGGGAGGAACTGGCTTACATCAAGACATTTGAAGCGACAATCGAAAAGAATAAATCCGAAGTCAATATTATGGGGCGGCGGATGACTGGCCATAAGTCCACTGGAGCAAACGGTACTGGTACGGCGACATTCTATAAGGTTACATCCCGATTCGTTCGTCTAATGGTGAACTACGTGAAAACGGGAGAGGATCCTTACTTCACATTCCAAGGAGTTCTTGACGATAAGGCATCTGGTCGTGGTACGGAGCGCGTTACACTGTTCGACGTGAACTTTGACAGTGCAAAGGTTGCTGGTCTCGATGTAGATTCAGAAGCACTTGAAGAAGAAGTGCCATTTACTTTTGAAGACATCGATATGCCGGAAGAATTGAACGAAACATTTGGTTAAGGGCGATTCATTTCGCTCTTTTTCTTTGCAAAAAATATAGAAGTTGAAAAGGGGATTTACACAAATGACAAGTAAAAACGAAGAAGTAGAAGCAATTGAAAATGAAGAATTAGAGATTTCGGAAATCATTAATGACCTATCCTTTTTCATGCCTGGTGCAGCGGAAGAGGTTGCAGAAATTGAGCGTCCTGTTTCTAAACGATTTAAGGACAAAAAAGGAAAGATTATTCCATTTAGATTTAAACCCATAACCACAACAAGAATCGATGAATTGGAGAAATTCCACACAGAACCAATTTATAGCGGATCACGAAAACGGAAAACAGGTGAAAAAGTAAACCAAGGACGATTTATGGCAGCGATTGCCGTTGAGTCTACGATATATCCGAACTTCAAGTCTGCTGAATTGCGCAAGGCATACGGTGAGCAAGACGCTATTGAAATTGCGAAAAAAATGCTTCATGTCGGCGGAGAATACGCTGAATGGCTTGGAATCGCTAATGAAATCAACGGATTCGATGACTCAATTGATGAATTAGAGGAAGCAGCAAAAAACTAATAGCAGATGGAAATAAAGAAGCGGTATATATGTATTACGCAATGACAGAGCTTCATTATTCCCCGTCTGAATTAAAAGAAATGTACGAAGCGCCACGCCGTTTTAAAGCGTTACTATATGGAAACATCGGCTACAAGCTAGAACAACTCGAGATAGAAGCGAAGAAAGCTGAAAAATAGAGGGGAGGTACATAAACCATGGCGAAACTGACGGCTCGATTTGATATTCAAGATAAAATATCGAAGAAGCTACGGGCAATCCGAGGAGAAATCGAATCACTCGAAAGGGCACGCGAAAGAGTAAACCGTCCGATCACGATGATGATGAGGGTAAGGGATAACGCTACAAAAATCTTGAGAAAGCTCCATATGTTTGTTTTGAAAGACATTGCCAAAACTCACACAGTCGCCATTAAAGTGAAAGACGGGGCAACAAAAGCTTTGACTACTCTATCCAATTTTATGAAACGAAGGATGCCAAGAACTCATGCGCTTTTCGTTTCGGCGAGAGATCGAGCGACTCCCGTCTTGCAAAGAATCAGTAGGTTCACGCAAAGAAACATAGGTAGAACCCAATTAATGACGATTCTTGCGATGGACAGGGCAATCCCCGTAATCCGAAGAGTTAGCACATTTGCTCGCACGGCACTTTCGAGAGGTTATGACTTTTCTATTCGTGCCACGGATATGGCAAGCAGAATCATTGGCCGTGTGTCCTCATATGCGATTACTGCTATTCCAAGAGTACGAACGTTCACCATTCAAGCAATAAATATGGCATCCAATGTGATCGGTTCCATTAAAAATGCAATATTTTCTATACCAACTCTAATCACGGTGACACTTGCGGCAGTTGGATTAGGACAGTTAAAAGATGCCACTGTCGGAGCGGCTATGAGGTTTGAGGACTACGGAGTGGCTATGAATCACTGGCTAGAAGGTGATAAAAAAGCGTCGGCTGAATTAATGGATTGGATGGGAAAGAAAGCGGATAAAACGCCGTTTAGTTCTCCCGATATATTTCCTGCTATGACAGGAGCGGTTGCACTAGCTGGAAACGATTCAGAAAGTATCAAGCGCTTAACGAGTACAGCCATAGACATGGCAGCGTTATCCGGTGGCAGAAGCTCCGTTGAGGAAGCAATGCAGGCGTTGACGATGGCGAAAATGGGTAACTTTGTGATGATGAAAGGCTTCGGAATGCAGATAACCAAAAAAGATTATGACAAAATGGGCTGGGAAGGATTTCAAACTCATGTCGAAAATGTCTTTGAGGGCGGAGCTGAAGCGCTATCTAAAACCTCAAGTGGTATTCTCGCTACGTTAAAAGGTTATCGCGGCTCTTTATTAAGAACTATTGGAGACGGCTTTTTAGGTCCGATGAAACCACGTCTCGACTCTATCAATAAATGGCTTGAAAACAACCAAGAGACTTGGGGACGTTGGAAGAGCGTAGTCAACAAACATGGCGAAGAAGCTTCCGAATTCGTTTTTTCTAAGTTGGAAAACGGTTTCAACCACATAAGGTCTCGCTATTTAGACAATAAAGATTTTATGGGCCTTGATTTTGAAGGGAAAATCGCATTCGTAATGGATGATATTGGTGCTTGGTGGTCCAGTAAAGGTAAACCTGCACTTGATGGATGGTGGGAATCATCGGGTAAACCCTGGGCGGCGAAAGTCGGCTTATTTATGGGAATAAGCATATTCGACGGAATAGTCCTTGGCGTCAAGGAAGGCGGTAAAGCACTTGCAAGTATGTGGGGCGATGCCATTAAAAATCCTAGTTTAGAAAGTTTGGGTGGTGCAGGTATAGCTACCTTACTCGCGGTATCAATAGCGAGTCTGGTTTTAAGTCCATTAATAACTGCCGTCAGCATGATGTCGAAAGGTGTTCGAGGTGCAGTGAGTGCTGGGAAGAAGATATCAGGGTTTTTTAAAAAGGCTCCAACATCGACTCCTGTGGTTCCCGCATCTGGCAAAACTCCTAAACCGGCACGAGCGCCTAAACAAGTATACAGGATGCCTTGGACGAACAAAGGTGAACAGCCAAGGTTAAACGTTCCAAATGCTGCCAGAGATAAAGGATTCAAGATGCCAAAAGGGCTTTCTAGCATTGGAAATTTCGCGAAGAGAATTCCTGTGCTCGGAACGGCATTAGGAGCATTGGCGATTGCAACTTCAAGTAAGAAAGATAAAGCCGGTACTGTTGGCGCGGTCGGCGGCGGTCTAGCTGGTGCAGCTACAGGAGCGGCGCTCGGATCGGTTGTCCCGGTTGTTGGTACGGCTATCGGTGGAATTATCGGTGGTATCGTGGGATCGCTTGGCGGACAAGCCATTGGTGATTGGTTAAGTGACAATTGGTCGGCAATTAAAGAAGGAGCCACTTCGACCGGTCAATGGATTAGTCAAAAGTTCGGCGATGCTGTCGGCTGGGTTAGCGATAAGTGGAGCGGGATGACAAGTTGGTTCTCGGAAACTATCTGGAATCCCCTATCAAGTGGTTTCGACACTGCTATCAGCTTCATTGTCGGCTTATATGATATCGCGGAACAGGGAATCAAGTTAGTTTGGGGTGTTCTCTCATCTTGGTTTACAGAAACCGTTTGGACACCGCTATCAATTGCTGCATCTATTGCGTGGGATTGGATATCTTCGAAGGTGTCAGGCGCTTGGTTAATTATTCAAACGCTTTGGGGCATGGCGGTCTCATGGTTCCAAGAAACAATCTGGACTCCGCTTATGACGGCTGTCGGGATAGTCGGTACCTGGATTGGTGATAAGTTAACAGCAGGTTGGGTTATTGTCACTGCTATTTGGGGTGTTGCTACAGCTTGGTTCGAGGAGATTGTTTGGGCACCTTTAAGTACTAGAGTAAGTGCTTTAGCTACTTTAATTGGTGGAAGGTTCACTGATGGTTGGAATGTCGTTTCCGCGATATGGGGAGTGGCTTCTTCATACTTCGAAGAAAATATATGGACGCCTATTAAAATAGGTGCTGGTTTAGTTAAAGATGCAATTATTACCCCATTTGAGTCAGCTTGGAAGGTAGTTTCAGCTATATTCACTAAATTGGGGGATACCTGGGACACCATTAAGGAATGGGGCGGTAAAGCGGTTGATTGGGGCGGTAAGGCAGTCGATTATGTCGTTGAACGTGGAGAAAAAAGGCGCGGCATTACTCCTGAAAAGAATGCTACTGGCGGACATATTACAAAACCGACATTAAGCTGGGTCGGTGAGGCGGGAAATGAGTACGTAATACCGACGCAAAACAACCTTGGTCGCGGTAGGATGCTACTTTCTAAAGCGGCAAACGACCTCGGGATGAGTGTGCACGATAATGGCGGTCCAACAGTATCGAAAGAACAACTGGCTGCCGTATCCTCTTCTGGTAGCGGCGGAAGAGGATCGGTTGGAAGTAAAGTCCGTGACATCGTCGTTCAGATTACAGGAGAGAATCACTATAGTGACGATATGGATGCAGAACGGGTTGGAAGAGTTGCTTTTGAATACGTAAAAAGTCAATTGGAACACGAATTATTCACGGGGGGAGAGGGGGTCTACGATGTATGAGTTCTGGCTGAGTTTCAATAATAATGCAGAAATGTTGCAGCTTCCTGTTAATCCCTCTGAGTTGAATATAGGTAACGGTTCAGCGAATGAACGAATTTTCGTGCAAAACTTGGGCGAGGCAACAATTCTCCAAGATCCTGTACTGAAGTCATTTGATTTTAGTAGTTTTTTCCCTAAACATGAAGGAGCTTATCTATGTATCACATGGGGAGATTTAAAGGACCCGTGGGACTACATAGAAACAATTGAACGGTGGAAAAATTCTGGTATGCCTATTCGTTTTGTGGTAACAGAAACACCTATTAACTTTACTGTCTCAATCGAAAACTTCGGTTACCGTGAAATAGGTGGGGATGTCGGCACGCAATACTTCGATATGCATTTGCTTGAATACAAGTTTATCAAAGCAAGACAAATACAGACTAAGACGGATAATACGGGCAATAAATCAGTTACGGTCAGTAATAAAGGAAAAAGACCGTCTACAAAAGTAAAACCGAAAACCCACACAGTGAAAAAAGGTGACAGCCTGTTTCAAATCGGCAAACTGCACAAGGTAGATTGGAAAGAAATTGCTAAGAAAAATAACATCAAATCTCCTTATACCATCTTCCCGAATCAGGCGTTGAAGCTATGAATGAGATATTTCTAATACAAGACGGAAATACAGTGGACATCACTAATTTGGTGGAAGGTTTTTCTTGGTCTGGCGCAAAAGGCTCGGCTCCTCGATCGCTTGCTATCAATATGATTTTTACGGATAGGGGTAACCATTCTAAAGTTGACGCGAAGGAAGGTCAAGGTATTCTCTTTAGGGAGAATGATGTCGAGTTGTTCCAAGGAATCATTTTCAAACAAGGTGTTAGTCATGGCGCGAAGACGCTGACTGTCCACGACCAATTGATCTATTCGACGAGAAATAAAGAAGCCGATTTATTCATTGGAAAAACTGCTGACCAGATAGCGAAAAAAGTGTTTACCGAATTTGGTATCCCGATAGGAAGCATAACAAGTACTGGATACGTCATTCCCTACCTGTTATTCGATGGTGATTCACCATACGACATGGTGATGAAAGCATTAAAACTCACTCATGAAAATACAGGTAAGCGATTTGCCTTGTTTTCCAAGGATGGCAAGGTGAACATTGCAGCGAAGAAGGATCAGCTTAAGCAATGGGTGATTGAAAGTGGTGTAAATCTTGTTGAATACAGTTATGAATCCTCTATAGAAGATACGGTTACTAAGGTCAAGATGATTGCTGAGTTCGATAAAAAGACCATCACGGCAGTTGCTGATGACGGTGGATTGCAAAAGTCGTATGGAACCATGCAACATTTTGAGAAATCTAGCGAAAAGACAACGCAAGGCGAGCTGAATGCAAAAGCAAAAGCTGTTTTGAAAGAACAGGGCAAGGTTAAAAGAAGTTTTTCCTTAAGTAATATCCCTGGAATCTCAGACATTATCACCGGAGTCGCAATATACGTCATTGTTGAAGAGCTCAACATTGCGCGTCCTTATTATGTAGAAAGTGACACGCATACCTTTAAGGGCAAAAATCACACAATGACATTAAAATTGACCGAAACAGATGAATTACCTGAAATCACAGCAGGAACGACAGAAAAACCGAAGCCGAAAGCGGCTCCTGAAACTAAAAAGAAAGCTGTCCCCAAAAGCGAAGGGGGTCCTAAGAAGTGAGAGCTTTAATACAAGAAGCTGCCTCTCGAACAATCAATAGTCAAAAGCCTGTGGAATATATGGAAGCCGAAGTTGTGCAAAATCCACCTGATTTGAAAATCAAGATAAACGGAAATGACAAAATGATTATTCCTAAAGAATTGATCGTCCTCTCTGAATACGTAACTAATCACAAAAGGGAAATAAAGTTGACAGGGAAATTAGATTTCAGCGGTGGGACTGCAGGCGGAAATACAACACACGATACCATTGTAAGTGTCTCTTTAGATAAAGGGGACGCTTTTTTTGAGGGTGAAATTGAATTTATGAATGAATTAAAAGTGGGAGAAAAAATTATTGTTTCGCGGCTTCAAGGTGGGCAGAAATATATCATCTTGGACCGACAAAAATCCTATTAAGGGGGCGTGATGAATGGCGCTTACTCCCGAAGTTAGTTTTCCAAGCATTTTTAGTCAGGAACCATTGCCCTCTAAGACTTATCACTTGGATATAGAAACGGGTGATATCTCGCGGAGAATTGATGGTATGGAAGCAATCGAACAGTTTATAGTGAAGGCGATTTCGACAATTCGATATGTCTTTACGATTTATTCTGATGAATATGGAAGTGAAGTACTTAGTTTATTCGGAAAAGGGTTTTCAGAACACTTTATTCGTTCTGAAATTAAACGAATGGTAACTGAAGCACTTATCTACGATGACAGAATTGAAAAGGTTTATGATTTCTATATGAAACAAGATGGCGATTCGATGTATATTGAATTTCAGGTAGATACAGTTGAAGGCACTTACACGTTTAAGGGAGTGCTGTGAGATGGAATTATCATTAGTACAAACAGAAGAAGAGATTTTACAATCTATGATTGACGAAGTAGACCCTTCCCTCGATACACGGGAAGGGTCTATTATTTATGATTCATTAGCACCGACCGCATTTGAACTGTGGCGGCAAAAAACATTGTTTTACGAAATGTTATTACAAGCATTCGCTCATAAAGCAGAAGGTATTTTCCTTGATTATATTGCTACTGACCACCATATGAGCCGGTATTTAGCTGCACCTTCAAAGGTGATGCTAGAAGTTGTCGCTAAAGAAGGCGTCGTAATCCCTAGAGCAACAAAAATTGGTTGTGAAGATACCGATTTCATTTTTACGACCGATGAAACGCTTGAAATTAACGCCACTGGTAGAGGTTTTGTGATTGCTACTTGTACGACGACAGGTATTGTCACAAATGTCGAACCAAATACAGTCTCTTTGTTGCTGGATCCGATTCAATATGTAGAATCAATTCGTAATCCAGATTCCGCATATGACGGCGGCGACCAAGAATCAGATGACTCGCTCCGTGAACGAATTTTGTACCAAAAACGGAATCCTGAACACGGCGGCCATGAATTCGACTATATCCGTTGGGCATTGTCTGTTACAGGTGTTACGTATGCTAAATGCTTGGATAAGCCAAGAGGAATCGGCACGGTTGATTTAATCATTGGGGCGAACGAGGCGTTCATTGATGAGGTGTATGAGGATGTTATTGAATTTGTGGACTCAAAAAAGCCGTGGGGCATCGACTTAGTCTACCGTAAAACAGAGAAACAACCTGTGACGATTACCGTCAGAGTCGAAGGTATTGATGAAGCGGCGGCACGAATAGCGATATTATCCTACACAAACGTTATTGGTGTTGGAGGTATCGTGAAAAAATCGTTAATTAACCATTACTTAATCAGTGCGGGTGCAACGGATGTTGACATTATTTCTCCGTCCGAAAATATCCAACTAGAAAGCGGAAATATAGTGGAAGCTGCGGTGACAATCCTATGATCAAATGGTTCGAATACATTCCAGAATACTATGAGCAGTCACCGCAAATGCAAGCGATTTATAAAGTACTCCGAGAACGCATGCCAGATGTTGAAGACGACATGTGGAAGGCGTTCTTTTTGCATATGAATTCGCCTCATTCGAAAGATTTGTGGATGAAAGAATTAGATGTAAAGAATGAAAATGAATTGCAAGCGAAGTTGCAAGCTCGCGGCGTGATGAACAAAGAACAGACGGATACACAGAATTTCCTTGTCAAAGAGTTTTGGAGGGAGATGCCGGAAGACGGACTGATGCCCTCCGAATTCGGCGTGATGGCTGATGGGCATGAATACTCTCCGATGACGTCACTGATTTACACCACACCAGAAACGATTGGTAACGCAAAGCATTTGGTGGAAATGATGCGATTGGCGGGCTTTGAATATTTTTTCGCCGTCATGATGGAAAACTTCGTGAAAAGTGAAAGTGCTCAACAGCCCGAATACACCAGGACGCTCTATTTGGGCGATACACGACCGCACTTTATAGATGATGGTGCGAGCGGAACAAAGCTACTGACAACTAGCCCGGCTAATCTCTATACATTTACAGAAGTGGATGCGCAAAAGGAAACATCCTTTTCACCTTTTACTCTATTCAATGATGAATCCGTGTTTTTTACAGATGTTTATTCAAGACGCGAAATTTCCGAAGTGTCCTTGCATTACACGTCAAAAGTGTATGCGAAGCCTTCTGAAGCAACATTGAAAAGTCAATTGGAACTGAAACATAGAGTGGCAGCGGATGAACTGCAAGTGAAAAATACAATGCAGCTCACGCTTCCACCTGAACGTATATACACAGAAAGAAAAGCGAGTTGGTCAGAAATTATCTTGTTTTCAGATTCAGAGATCACGTTTTTACATGACATCCAAAGGACTCAAGTATCACTTGTGAATATTTCAAATTAGGAGGACGTTAAATGGCTTCTATTACGAATGACGTAAAAGGATTCAAGACTTATCAAGCAAAGAAAATAATAGATGATAAAACGAATATTTGGGTTGCTGTAGGAAAAACCACGCCATGGAACGCTACAAATCCAGAAGAAGTACCGGATGTCTCTTATAGCGAAACAATCAAAGAATTAGCAGGGATGAAACGGGCTGACCTTGTTCATTACGTTGTACCAGATGTGAACGGGACGATAGAGCAACTTGGTCAAACATGGCGCATTGTAGATGAAGCTGAAGCGATTGCCGAGGATTGCAAATGGGCGTATGTGCAGGCCTGGTTAAGTTATGACAAATTTCCTGTAGTGACGTATCGACAAACAGGCGTTTATATCGGCAGCACAATGATACCGGGCACACCGGTAAACAAGCAAGTTGTATTGCCAAATGAAATTGAGAATCTAGCATTCCTCACCGTGGTTAACAATCGTTCACCGATTTATCGGGATGCAACGCAAAAGGAATCTATTGAATTTATTATCGAACTTTAAAAGGCGGTGAACAGTAATGGCAAAGACGCACAACAGATTTGATCCGAAAGATAGATGGGCATCCCTAGATTTTGTGGGCGGTAGACGTGTACAAACTGCGGAATTGAATGAAATGCAGTCGGTCGCTTTGGACCGTGACAAACAGATAGGGGATGCCTTGTTTGGCTCCGGTCACATTGTTGAGGGTGGTCAAGCACTGATTAACAAAGAGACTAACGAAGCGACCATCTCACCAACCAGATTGTATTTGGATGGTATCTTTCATGATTTACCAGAAACGATCTTATCCATCAATGGAGTTGGAATAGAAGTAATTGGCTTCAAGATCAACTACAGAAAAGAAACGTTTGAAGAGAATAGGAATTTACTGGACCCAGCTATCGGCATTTCGAATTACGGTTACCCGGGAGCGGACAGAACCATTGCAGATGCAAAGTGGGTAGCGAATGACCCAGACGCAATTCCCATGTTCAACATTAATGATGGGGATATCGTAAATGCAAAAGTACCACCGGAATATGAAGGGATTACCCCCATTCTCGCAAGACGTACGAATGACGCGAGCGGCTCTTTCCTCGTAAGTGGTATGGGTAGCTATATCGAATCGAAAGACGACGAAAACCTAACACTTGTCATTGATGCAGGAAAAGCATACGTCCTAGGGTTTGAAATATTAAAGCCTGTTCCGGTGCGAGTGGATATTCCGAAATCAAAAGAGTTTCTGCAAGTCCTGAATGAAACAAAAACATATAGATCTGAAAATAGTAAATACACCTTGAATTCTAAACCAGTCAAGAGAATCAATACTGTTACAGCAACCGTTGAGGTCACCAAAACAATAACGCGAGGGAATACACAAGGCACAAGTGATCTATTGCCGAATACTCCCGTAGTGGACATCGTAGAGGTGAGAGCAGGAGCTACAACTTATGTAAAAGGTTCGGATTATCAACAAACCGGCAATACCGTGGATTGGTCATTAAACGGTTCAGAGCCATCGGGTGGTACATCCTTTACTGCGAAATTCCGGTATACGAAGACGATGGTTGCAGGGGTTGACTACAAACAGACCGGGGATGACTTAGAGTTTCTCGCGGGTGATAGACCGGTTGAACAAACCACATTCCAAGCAACATATGAATTTTATTTAGCGCGGAAAGATGTATATTATCTTACTGAAAACGGCTCGTTACGAGTGACCCATGGACAACCAAGCACATTCCCGACCACATCTTTATCTCCCATTAACGTTTTAGAGTTAGGTGAACTACATATACCACCTAACTCTGAAGATGTAGTAGTGACTAATTACAAACCAAAACGACTAACGATGCTTGATTTGCGCTCCTTGCTAGATCGATTGGAAAGAGCTGAATACAATCAGGCACTAACTGAATTAGATACACAAGCGAAAATCTATGACCCGATGCTTATTAAGAAGGGTATTTTCACGGACAACTTCACGAACTTCGAGAGAACGGACGTAACGCATCCGTTATTCAGTGCATCCATTGACCCTCAGCATAAAGAATTAACGTTGCCTGTTGACCAAACCTTTGTTGATTTGGTCTTTGATAAAGCGAATTCAACGGTGAAATTCCATGATCGACTTGTAACTATGGATTACACAGAGGAAGCCTTAGAACAACAAAGTTACGCTACGGAAACGATGAATGTGAATCCGTACATGGTGTTTGGAAACGTCGGTACAATCCGTTTAAATCCTTCTACAGATATTTGGGTGGAAGAATCTACAGTCACTCGTTCCGTCACAGAGTGGTGGAACAATTGGTGGGCAGATAGCCGAACTGAAACGAAGGTCATTTTAGATGAAACGGTTCAATTCTTGCGTCAACGAACAGTCGAAGTGACAGGCGAAGGATTCGAACCAGTGTCCGATAATATTAAGGCCACATTCGACGGCGTCCGCGTGACTTTAACGCCGATTGGAGGAACAGAGAGAGGTACAGAAGCTGGCACTATTAAAGCTGATGGCTACGGTAAGTTCAAATGTAGTTTCACGGTACCAGGCAACGTGCGAACAGGTACTAGAGAAGCTAGATTTTACAATGAAGTTTAAGGGGTGAACGTATGGCTATTCAAAATGATTCAGTCGCATCATATACAGGTCACGGTAACAGGAAAATCATTCAACAAACATTTTTCCAGACAATCCCGTGGCCGAGAAGTATAGATCCACTAGCACAGACTTTTCTTTTAGCGGAAGACAAATACCTTACAAGTATTGATTTGTTCTTTGCGACAAAAGAAGCAGGCAAAGATATCACCGTACAAATACGTGAGGTATCCAATGGCTATCCAACAATTAACGTGATTGCTTCGGTTGTTCTAAGTTCTAGTCAAATTAAGATTTCTCCAGACAGTTCAGTGCCTACAAAAGCTACATTTACTGACCCTGTTTTATTAAATGCAAATACTGATTATTGTTTTGTTGTATTAACAACATCTGCAGGATATCGACTATGGGTTGCAAAAATGGGTGGTACGGATCAAATGTCGAAGCAAAAGGTGTCGCAGCAGCCTTATGTTGTTGGCGTACTGTTCTCTTCATCTAACGCTACAACGTGGACTGCACATCAAGATATGGATATTAAATTCAAGTTGTATGGCGCGAAATTCAAAAATAGTTCCGTGTTGGCATTTAAGCCGATGACAGTTGATAAAGCGACCAGGCTTGTGTTGGCAACCAATCAATTAGTTCCTAGGGGCGGGAACATAATCTGGCAGTGGTCAAAAGACGGGCTATCATGGTACGCGCTAGGCGATAGCGAAGTAACGAGACTTGGAGAAGAACTAGATCAGATTCACTTACAAGCGGTGCTTACTTCCAATGGTTCATCGGCCGTTATTGAAAACGGGGCAGGAGCAGTCGCTTTATCTTACAAGGATCAAGGTACTTATGTATCCCGTGAAATCACGTCAAACGAATCGTTCAAGACAGTGACCGTGTATGCCGATTTCCACATACCGTCAGGAACGAATCAATTCTTAGAGTATTCACTTGATAATGAAACATGGATTGGTTTTGGTTCGGAAATAGCAAAACAACCCGTTGATTCGGAATTTAACCAATATAAGTTTGAAGCAACTGTTGAGAGCTCTATAAAAATCCGAGTTCGAATCAACCAAAGTAGTAACTTGCCGATTTTAACGCCGAAAGCCAGACGGTTAATGGTACACCTAACATAAGGAGGGCAATCTAAATGCTGAAAAATAAAAAAATATCACTAGATCCTAATGCACCCGATAATCTTTACTCGGGTGCATTAAAAATTAATGAGGCTTTTGATGACATTGAGGAAAAGTTAGATGTAGCGGAGCAACTGGCTGGGCAATTAGAAAATGTGGCTTCGTCTTTGATAAACAAGGTTGAGACTGTGGCTTTCAATCAATTTAAAAATGACACTACTACCGCGTTGCTGGATACAGTTCTGAAGTCGGAGGTTAATTCTTTAGCAACAAAAAAGGCAGATAAAACATATGTTGACTCTACTGTTTCAACTCTTGATACAAAAATTAATAGTCAAGCTAGTGGTGGTCCAAAAGGCACTTATGCCACCTTAGTAGCTCTACAAACTGCTTTCCCAACAGGAAACGCGAATATATATGTAGTTACCGCTGACGGTAATTGGTATTACTGGAATAGTACTGCATGGACATCGGGTGGGGTGTTTCAAAGTACAGGGATTGCTGATTCTGGTGTTTCATATAAAAAGACCGATTTTCTAAAACTAGATACAGATGTCAATATGTTCGATGGTACGTACAAAAATAATGTATCTATTGATTTGGGTATCGGTTTACTAGCGAACAATTCAGATAGAAGAGTAGCGTTTATAACGGTTGAACCGAACACGGCATACTCAGTTATTAGAAATCCGTCCTCTTTATTTAGAATAGCTACTCATACTTCACCAAGCATTAGTGTCGGTCAAGTATTTAATGGAAGTATAAAATTTGATGGTGCATCTGGAGGTAATAAACACACGCTTACAACTGGACCTAGTGATGTTTTATTGGCGATACAACCAACTTACACGGGCGAAAATGTATTTATACAAGTAGTTAAAGGTTCACAAACAAGCTTTACTACAAATGAGTATCCAGTTATTCCTAAAAATCTATCGGTATATAGCAAGAAGGAAACATATAGTAAGAGCGAAGTGTACAGTAAAAAGGAAACTTATAATAAGAGCGAAGTGTACAGTCAATCGGAAACTTATAATAAGAGCGAAGTGTACAGTCAATCGGAAGTTGATGCTATATTAGATGCTCATCATGTTGATACCGACATAACAAGAAAAATTAAGGCAATTAAAACAGGGACAACGCTGGATATATATATTCCGTCTAAGAAAAATGATCGTTATCTACATTATTCTTACCAATATATATCAAATATTAACGCAAATATGCATCAGTGGAAAGTATTTACCATTAATATCACGGATAAAGACTTGAACGTTATTATCCCATTTATTAATAACATTGAATGGGAGGGTGTAATAAATGAAGTAGGGAAAACCGACTTTGTAGGAGGTTTTCATGGGGATGAAACGAACACATTTTTGAACATTTTGATAGATGGCAATGTGGTTAATATAAATGGTGAGGATTTTGACACAGAAGTAGATAATGAAATCCGAATTGTAAATAAATCTATTTTAAATAGTTGTAATGCACCGAGCGACAACATATTTACTCGATATAAAGTATCAACATGGAACAAAGATACTTATACCGTTGAAAATAAATTAACTGCTTTACGAGTTATAGATTTAAAAAGCGTGTATCTCACAATGCTTTCTGTACCTATGGATGTGAATGGCGCTGATTTAATCAGCTATGTAAGGTCTGATTATGATTACGTTACCACTGATGTCAAAGGTGCTAGAACCGAGGGCGCTTTTGTTGGTAAAAAAGATGTTACAATGTTTGAAATGTGGGGTGCTACAAGTGGTATTTATGTAAAAGTAGAAAGCATCGCAGATTATTCTAAATATCCAAAAAGAACTCAATTCGCGGACAGCTACCAAGCCAACACGATTAAAGTATATTTTGACTTCTTAGAAGCGTATTCAACTTATACTACAACAGTTGGCGAAGTATTTAAATGTAAGTCAATTTATACTCTTGAAGTATAGAACTTGTTATAGAAACCTGTTATGTAGATGGTAAAGATTAGATAGATGGAATTATCTACATTTCTACCATAAGTAACAGGCAAATCTCCTATTTTCGACAAAACATACCCGATATATATAGAGATGGTATAATTAGTGTATTATTCTTTATATACTAGGGGGAAATTAAATGATTCAAAGTAAAGAAGATTTAAAATTTTACTTAAAAGAGGATAAACGAGCTTTAGGTATGTCAAAAAGGGCGCGTCCAAGGATAGTTGGTGACGAGATTTGGAAATTCGAAATTGTTTTAAGGAAACGTGAGTATTACGAAAATGTACAAAAGAAAAGTATTTGTCATAAATTAATGAAGAATTTTTATAAATATTTACATTATAAATCAGGAGTTAAATTAGGTTTTACAATTCCAATAAACACTTTTGGATTCGGTTTAAAAATTAATCACTACGGTTTAATTATTGTGAATGGCGATGCAAGAATAGGAAATAATTGTGATATACATCAAGGAGTTAACATTGGTCAAAATGCATTTAAAGGAGATGTCCCAACGTTAGGTGATAACATTTGGATAGGACCTGGTGCAAAATTATTTAGTAAAATTTATATTGCTGATAATATCGCTATTGGAGCCAATGCAATCGTAAATAAATCTTTTAACGAAAAAGATATTACTATAGCCGGTACGCCTGCAAAAAAAGTAAAGGAAGTAGGTACAAGCAAGATGGCAACTGCGAAAGATTTTAAGTGAGCAGTTGGAACAAGCTGCGTACTAATGGATAATGAAAAAAGCGACAAATTAAGGTTGCTTTTTTCAATAATATATAACTATAAAGTCACGGTGGCATCCAGTGCACAGCTTCATAAAATCTGAACCAAGAACAAACATGACAGTTAGGGCATTTCATTATTTTTTACCTCCAAAATAATCCGTAATTAAGTAATATCGTAAATAATCGGAAATACTATTATGGGATGCGAAAATAATTATTTGCTAAAAACAAGTATGCGTTATGAAGGAATCCCACCTCTTTTGTTGAATAGGGGATTAAGGAGTGAGTAGAATGCCTGAAATTCTTTTTGAATACAAAATGAGGATGAAGTTTAATCTTTACGCAACTAGAAAAGCACAACAAAGGTTAAAAGAAGCAATTAAAAATAATGATGACAATGAAATTTATTCCTCGACAGGCGAACTACTTCTGTGGGTAGTAACGACTGATCAATGGCATAAAGATAACGGTAGAGGTGACTATGAAGCGCAAAGAAATTTGGACGAGGATGGGGTCTTAATGAAAGGGATGATACATGCTTTTAACTCAGTGAAACATAACATGAACTTCCTTACAATTCACCGGAAGCAAGGTGGCATGACATTCCCATTCTCTTTTCCTTTAGTTATTCCACCACCGACTGTCCAGTGGATACCGGCTGGTGAGATTTTAAATGGATTACACCCAAATCAGAAGCGAAATTACATCACCTATCTCGAAGGTAGAGAGATCCTAGAAACGCTTGAAAAAGTACTTGCTTTTTTAAACAAAGAAAATTCTTTATATATTTTTGAATAAGGTTGCAAGTGTTTTAGAGCGTCCATCCCGGGCGTTCTTTTCAATTAAAGGAATCCTTCCTCTTTTGTCGAATGATGAATCAAAAGGATGGGGTTAATTATGAGCAAGGAAAACACACAATTGATAGAAAGGTTAAGAATGAACGAACTTGCGATGGATAAATCAATGGTACGGTTATTTGAGGCCATGAAGACTTTGGATGATACAGAAATTTATATTGCATTAAGCGAGTTATTATCATGGATTGCGAATACACACGAATGGCATGATGGAGAAACCGGTCGAAAATTTAGCGAACAAATAAAACAAGATGAAGACAGCGCGACATTACTTGGGTTGAGACACGCTAATAACATGATCAAGCATAACTTCAATTTCATTCATGAACATCAACTCAATCATACAGCTATGATTCCGCAGATGATTCCTTTTTACGCTACCGCTGAATACTGTTGGATGGAAGCGGGTGAAGAATTTATAGGGAAATTCCCTAACCAAAAAGAAAATTACGACCGTTCTATTTCTGGCAAAGGGATTCTATCTACCTGTCAAAATGCTATCAACTTTTTAAAACAAGAAAACGAAAAAATCTTCTCAATGAAGCTTTAGGATGCTAAAACTCAGGAAACTAAATGAAGGTTAACTACCAAGGTGTGTGAAAGATGTATTCTTTATAGAATGCGTCTTTTTGTTTAAAGGATTCCTTTCCTCTTTTGTCGAATGATGGATGAGAGAGGTGGTGTAAATTCTATGCAAGAAATGAAAATTGATGTAGAAGGCAGAAAGTTAGTGAATACTGTTGTCGAAGAAATGGAAGCCGATAAAGTTGTTACGACTTCTTACTATGATGATGGTACTGAAATCCACATCACAATGCAGGCGGATGATATATCCGTTAATTGTAATAAACAATTGGTTATTCAAGCGGATGGTAAAACAGTGAAAATAGTATAAACTTTTAATTTTTGAACGTCCAAATCGGGCGTTCTTTTTGTTTACCCATAATCAGAGAAAGGACGGTGTCAAATGTTTAAAAAACAATCAGAAGAACGCTTCTTGGCGAACATGTTGCTCGTATCACAAGCATTATTTTTAGCGATATCGGGTGCATTCTTTATTTCGTCTCCTGTCCAGGAAGCGACATCCCCCACATATCAACTGATGACAAGCATAATGTCGCTTGACGCTTGGGGCGTCGTACTACTAATCGGAGGGCTATTTTTACTGACAGCCGCACTCCAAACAGGACGGACACGGTATATGTCGATGCTAATCGGCGGACTTCTCGGCGCATTTTTAATCGGGTTATATGCATCAGCGGCAGCGGAGGGCACGATCAATTTCCTTTTGCCGGCTCGCTACGCATTATTTGCAGTATTTAATTTGGTCATTGGGGCAGTAGGGGGGATGGGATTGTGGACAACCAAACGACTTTTGTAACAAGACTTGATTTAATCGAGTCACAGCAAGCTCTCAAACTCGATGTTACACGCAAAATTGACACAGTGGACGATAAGGTTGATAACTTACGTGACATGGTATTGCCATTGCTAGAGTCGTCTAAACAGACAGCAGATAACACTCGTAAAATTGCCGAATCTATGGATAAATTTACGGGAGAGCAGAGGGCGACGAACGGCAAAATTTATAGCAGACTTAATAGTCACGACATCTCACTTACGGAGTACGGTGTCCAGTCACGTGCGCAGTCAGATGTAAAAAAAGCAAACGCAAGCGTTATCGTGGCGGTAATCGCACTTGTTGGGATTTTAATTACCGGAATGTTTGGCTTTGCTCCATATATATTTAATTGAAAAAAGGAGGAATTTTAGATGGATGACAAATTAAAACAATATATCGGATTTATCGGGGGTGCTCTTGGGGGCATCCTTTTATATTTGCAATCGATAGGAATTGAGTTGGCGCATTTTAATAATGGTTCAATCAATGCATTTACGGAAATGTTGCTGACATTCGTGCCATTAATTTTAATCGGGTACGGGGTTTGGAAGAATCAATATATCGTTACAAACAAAGCGAAGCAGCAGGAGAGAACATTGAAGCAAAGGGGGTTGAAATAATATGGCTAAAACAGAATGTGTTATCTGTACCAAGGAAATCAAAGTCCTTGAAGAATTTAATGGTGAAATGATGTGTGAAGAATGTTATAACAATCCAGACAACGAGGTGTTTACTGATGAGTAAAATTTTTATTGATCCTGGACATGGCGGTCACGACCCAGGAGCTGTCGGTAGATACTCAAAAGAAAAGGATAATGTTTTAAAAGTCGCTAATCGCTTGAAGACAATACTAGAAGGTTATGGTCATACCGTAAGAATGTCGCGGTCAACAGATGTATTTGTGGCGCTATCAGAACGAGCGAGACAAGCGAATAGTTGGGGTGCTGATTACTTTGTTAGTCTACATGACAATGCAGCTACGTCAAATGCTACAGGGTTCGAGACATTCGTTTTTAATGGAGAAGTAAAGAGTAAGACCGTCGGATTCCAAAGTTCCGTACATGATGCAATCATTAAAAGTATCGGTATCAAAGACCGCGGGAAAAAGCGTGCAAACTTTGCAGTAGTCCGACAAACTGCAATGCCATCTGTTTTGATTGAATATGGTTTTATCTCAAATTTGAATGATGAAAGAATTTTAATTAACGAAGTGGAGAAGTTAGCGCAGTTAACGGCTAATGGAATAGTTAATTTCGTAGGGGGAGTTAAGACCTCTAAGCCTACACCTACAGCCACACCAAAAAAGGAGGAAATCTACTTGAAACTATCGACAACGCAAAAAGTGGAACTTGCAGGGATTTATAAACAAGCGCGGGAGAAAAGTGTGTTCTCATCACAGGAACATGAAAAAGATGTGTTGAACGATAAGATGACGCAGGATAAGGCGATCTATTTAACAGCATTGATTGCTGGTGCTGCATTAAATGGCGGTAAGCGGATTAAATAAGTAATAGCTAAATATGAGTGAAGTAAAAGCGGGCGGTCCTCCACAGAGTAAATTGTGGAAGGCCGCTTTTTTTTACCTGAAAATTAAAGGGTTTCCAATTAAATTGTCGAATAATCAGATATTGAGGAGGATGATGAATTGAAATCTAAACTTGAAGAGTTATTTGACGACGAAGCTTTTGGCACCGATGTTATAAACCGCGATGTCGGCATCATGATTAGTAGTTTTGGGATTCCGGTGGATTGCTTGGTTATGGAGTACGAAGATCGATGTGATGTGTACCTAAATTTATTCGACGAGGATGAAGCACCGTACAGAAATATACTGGTTAAGGGTTCTTCTAAAAGTAGAGAAGTCGCTCAAAGAATAGCGGCAAGAAAACTAAACAAAGAATACGAGAATCTTGTTCATTAAAAGGTATTTTCATTTCGCTTGAATTACGAACGCGTAAAGGCGACCCATCCACAGATTATATTGTGGGTAGGTCGCTTCCTAAAATCAAACTATACATTCAATTCTTTTTCGATGTCGACTAAATATCTTAATGATTCTTCTCTTGATTTGTCAGTAATTTTAATACAATCATATCGAGACTTTCTGCTATTCATAGATAAAGCTTTATACTGTGTTCTAACGTTTTTAAAATTAGAGTATAATCCCACGCTCTGATCTCTACTAAAGTGATTCGTTGGTTTAAATTCATACCCCGCAAGTTCGATAATTGTTTTATCCACTAGGTGCAGGGCTGAGTAAAATGCTGCGGTGACAATCCAGTCGTTTTTAGGAGTAGGAGCAGCTAACATCTCAGTAATAAATGCTCTGTTACTATTATACTTTTCTTTGTGCTTAGTTGAGGGCGTCATTAAATCAAATCCCCCTTACGAACACTTTTCTCATTCTTTCAGTGTGTACTGATAGTTCGTCGGCATTATAGTATTCAAAGTCGAACGAATAGGAAGATGTGTTTTCTTGCAGGTAGTCAAAAAGTTCCCAATAAACTTCTGCAAGCTCCAACGCAAAGTCCTCATAATCCTTATCAGTGATAACAATATAGATATCTTCGTCTGATTGTTGATTTAATAATACCTCTTTTACTTTAGTCATCATCGACAAACGTTTTACCACGTATCTCTGTGACTCTCGATTAATATAATCACCGCCTGTATACATTCTACTTCTTATAGGTGTATGTAAGACAGACTCTCCATATGCACGAGGAGTTATTCGTTCTGGTCGTTTAAGTGAAGTATGAACAAGATACTCAAAAATGCTTTCGGTACTATCACTAAATTCATCAAACAATTTTGTATCAACCTTGCTTAGCCATTTATCAGCGGAATCTACAGGAGTCGTTCTTGTTCTTAAATGAGCCTTGTTTCGGGACTCAGACCTTCGGGATGAAACTACAGAATAACTCATTCATCCTCATCTCCTTCTACTTCTTCATACTCCGAATCAATCTTAAATCTTTCTAATATTCGATTGGCCAATTCTAGAGCTTCATCTTTAGGGATTACAACAGAAATCTTTTTTTCTCTTGAAACAAAGATGTCATCGGTTTCTTTGTTTGCATCTTCAAATTCAAGCATACTCAGTGTATCAACATATTCTTCATAGAAATCAATTACCATCTCATCTGAAATTGATTGAGATAAGTATGTGTTATTAGAGAAAATTCGAGAATGATTTTTCCCTGCGAAACTTTTAAATATTACTTTTCCTTCCATAAATACCATCTCCCTTTTGATAAATTTGTATTATGAAATATATGGTACTAATTCCTATTGTAATAGTTTATAAGTATTTTACAATGTTTAAGAAAATGTGATTCATTTTAAATTACAGTAATTTTTTGCTTGTGATACGAACATTCATTCTGTATACTGAATCAAAAGGAGGGAACAGTGTGCGTAATCAATTAACGAAGTCAGAGGCTCATGGTGAACTTCTGGATATGATGTACATCGCGAAAGATGGCTCAGTCAGCAAACGAAGAATCAAAGTCCTACAGGTCGGCGAGGTGTCATTTCGTGCATACTGTTTCTTACGTAAATCCAAGCGTACTTTTACAATTGATAACGTATTGGCACTTGTTCCCGTCATAACGAAAGAAAGTCTGGTGATTTAAGTCGTGGCGTTACTCCCGGGAGAAGCATTACCACATTTCGAGAATTTGATTTATTTACCGATGATTATAAGCATTTTAGAGAGAGACCGGCAAGTGATTGAAATAAGTTCATTCAAATTAAAAGGACCGTATATCAATATCGTTGAAAGTGCGCTAAAGACCGTACGAGCCGAATTAAAAGAAACAAATATGTATGCACGAGGAAAAAATATGAAGGTAATTAAGAAGGGGAAAGATGGCTCTTTCACCGAGTATGCATTTGTCCATGGCGGATACGAAGATCTTCGTCGTTATTTAAACGTCAGGCTGCGTAATCGAACTGAAGAATTAATAAGTGTGTACTTTGCCAAAGTAGAAATTCCAATTCTGAAAGGATGATGAAATTGACAGCAATTCCGAAACCACCAAAATCAAAGGTTGTGGCAGGACCGAAACTAACAGAAACCGACTTTCTTGAAATTGGCGAGAGAATCGGTGAATCAAAAGAATTCGGCGTAGAGGTTGAAATTACAATTTATGCCCAAAAGCGGTACGAGTCAGTTACAGGGATCGTTAAAGAAGTTGATGGCCAACAAGGTAAATTGTCTCTGCAAGTAGGCAACGAAAACATAAAAATCAACATGAATAATATTGCGAGCGTGAATTGAGATGTTAGATAGAAATCGGGATAGAGGAACACAGAAATGGACTGCTATGATGCTACCAGAGCATATAGTTGCATTGAGAAATTGGATGGATACGGACCATTATGAAGAGCGACCAGAACTCAGCGAGTGGGACCTGCAATCGATTCAAGAGGAAATTGAAGTAGCGTATAAACGCAAATGCCAAACGTTGATCAAGACCTGGAAGGACGGCAAGATTATGACGCGCGGAGCCATAGTGGAAGTAATTGATGTGCGATCCGGGTGTATAGTGCTTGATAACCCCTTTGGACCCGAGAGGATTCCATTTTCAGAAATAGTCAGCGCTCAATGTATGGAATGAAAAAAACGACCAAACCACAGATTCGATAGTGGGTAGGTCGCTATTTTATTTACTTATTTAATTACGCCATCCATAGCTTTCACATATTTTTCGAATTCGGCATCTTCCATTTCACCATTCATTTGTAACAGGAATAGCCCACTCTGATGTGTATGCGAGAAGAACATCGGGCCAGATTTACCTAATTCAACGTAATATGCCTTGGTTGTTTCTAAGTCCTTTTCTTTATCGAAAGACATCAGACGACCTCCGGCATCATCTCCCAATGATGGAATCAATACTCGCTTACCTTCTTTGCGGGCATCTCCGAATTCCTTTTTGTCCATTTCTGTGACTTCGCCCACTTCTAAGTCTGCATCCTTAAAAGCTTGAACTATATCATCTACAGTCGGTTCTTTCCCTTTACTAGTCCCTGTTCCACTGCATCCCGCTAAAATAAGTACTATTGATATCGTTAGTAATCCTATGAGTTTCTTCAATTTACATACCTCCAATATTTTCTAATAGCTCAATCGTACTGCATTGTGGATATAGTGGCAATATGTGGATTGAGTTGAAATGGATTAATCACACAGCTTTCCCAATCTCTTACAGTATCTTCAAAAAAATAAGGGTGACATCTGAACCAATAGCGGCCCATCCACAGATTAGATTGTGGGTAGGTCGCTTTTTTCTATTACCTGTAAAGTACGGATTACTTCAATAGAAGGAACATCCATCAACTCGATTGAGAAAGTGACTGTTTTTATTATCCTTTCCCGTACCTATACATAGAAGATTTTCAATAAATGTGGTCTTTTTTCGTGAAACCACATTTCCATCCACGTTAATGTGGTCTATTTTGTGGTCCGCTCACAATTAAATCACAAAAATAAACTAGCAAGGAAAAGCGCAGAAAAGAAAGGTGATGTAAAAACGCTCTACACCGGATTTTGATAACCAAATTCATGATGTGAAAATGACGGGAAAAGATGCTTTAAATGATGATTGTATTATTAATCATCTCGGTTCTCATTCTCATTGCCATTCCAAATGTCACAAAACATTCTAAGTCAATTGATGAAAAAGGCTGCGCAGCTTACATCAAAATGGTACAAGGCCAGGTTGAGGCTTATAAAATGGACAAAAAACACGTGCCAACTATGAGTAATTTAGAAGATGAACAATATTTACCGGGAACTGCGCAGTGTCCAGACGGAACCCTTTTAGTAATAGTGGACGGCAAAGTGGATAAAGTGGGTGGGACGGCAGGTTCAGGAGCAGACGGTGGAGGAAACTAGGGAAAGTGGATTCACGTTCCTTGAAATGATTCTTGTATTAGCTGTCCTGTCAATTATGACAGCAATCATTTTACCTATCGGGGATCAATGGATTCGAGTGAAATCAGAAGATGATGCCCTTCAAGTATTTATTGCGTCCGTGCAAGACATGCAAGCCTATTCCATGGCGAATTCTGTCATAACCCAATTGGAGTTCAAACATTCCGGATCTGAATTTACTACTTCTGAACTAAGTGGAAAAGTAATTGCAAGGAATGTATTTCCTGAAGGCATGCATTATCTAAGCAGTAGTACATCATCGAAAGTGGGGTTTCATGCAAACGGAGATATTATTAAAGCTGGCACACTTGCATTCTCGACAAGTTCAGGTGTGATTGAAATACGGTTACAATTTCAGCGTGGAAGGATGATTATTTATGAATGAAGGGGGCTATTCGTGGCCGGAAACGATACTGACATTGACTATAGTAATTGTGATATTTGGCACACTACTTCCTTTCTCCACTTTCGCGACTTCCAAACTACAGTTAAAAAAGGCGGCAATGTATGCTTCGGAAACCGCATTACAAGGCGCTATCTATTTTAAAGCATATGGATTATCGGAAGGTGTCCGGAAGATTGAAGAAATCGATTATAAGTGGTCCATTCATGGACAAGCTGTCTGTGTGTCATATGAAATTATTGATAAGGTGTACGATAAATGCGTAAATACCTAAAGGTACGTGACGAAAAGGGCTATACGTTCCTAGAAAGCATTTTCCAACTAACTGTATTGTCTATTTTTCTTCATTTATTTATTTTGTTCTTTTTTTGGAAAGAGCCAATAGAGGAAAAGTTCTTTGACACCTCCTCCACAGAGTGGGAACTGTTTTCACTGGATATGCAAAAACTGCTTTCAGATGTTAGTGAAATTCAATTGCTTTATGAAGGAACTACTTTTCGTCTTGTCACAAGCCGTGGGAGGATAAACATAGGACAAAGTGGGACTGTCATTAGAAAACTAGTTAACGGAGAAGGACATGTCCCATTGATTACGGGAGTTCAGTCAGTGAGATTCACTTATGACGGTATGACTTTAACTGCTCATGTATTGCTGCTTAATGGTTCAGTAAAAGTAAGGGGGTTTGCGGTTGGATTGTATCCGGAATGAAAATGGAGCCATGCTTGCAGCAACAATTATTTTATTATTTTTCGTTAGTCTCTTTCTTTTCTCCCTCGTTTCATGGCATGATAGTCTACAAAGGAATTACGATTCGCTTGAGACGTATTATGAGAACGAAACGGTGAGGACAATGAAACGGAGCGGATAAGCATATTCGTTCTGCCAAATGGGTGATGAGATGAAGAAAGTATATTTAGTTGGTTTTATGGGATGTGGAAAAAGTGCAATCGGCAAACGACTTAGTTATGCAACAAGAATGCCCTTTTACGATATGGATAATGAAATCGTAAAGATGACAGGTTTGTCGATTCCACAAATATTTGAACTGCACGGCGAGGAGTATTTCCGTAATTTGGAAACGGATTTTCTCCGCTCATTTCGTGATGAATATTGTATCATTGCAACGGGCGGAGGTGTGGCGATGAGAAAGGAAAATAGGGAAGTCATGCGTGAGACGGGACTTGTCTTTTTCCTTAATGCTCCATTTCGTGACATATGGCGGCGAATATCAACCGACCGGAATCGTCCAATTGTGCAAAGGTCTAGCCGAAGCGACCTTGAAGGTTTATTTAATGCGCGAAAACCTTTTTACTTACAAAGTGCCCATTTTAAAGTGGAAACTGAAAAGCGTTCGTTAAGAGATATTGTAGATTATATTGCTTTTCAAATTGGCCGTCTTAAAGGGGAAAAGTAATAAGTGGAAATCAGCTGTTGATTAGATTTTTAAAACTATAGTTAGCAGAAAGTTTAATTTTCAAAGATATACACGAACGTTTTGGGTTATAAAGGCATCAATGTTCGTTAAAACGACAGTCAATTAAAAAGCATTGCACTTACATGGATGAAATGTTAAGATATAAGGCGAAAGGGCAATAGTTGTCCGAATCTTATTCATTTTCATTTCAATTGAATAGCGCGAATGATTGTATGAGGAGAGCACGCAAAGGCGTCGCCGAAGGAGCAAGTAACTTATGTTATGAATCTCTCAGGTAACAAGACTCATACAGGACGCATCTCTGGAGAGTGCCGGATAATCGGCCACCAACGAGGAAAGCCGTAAGGTCAAACTTTCAGGTACAAGGACAGAGGTTCTCTTCTTAGGGGACCTCTGTCCTTTTTTATCAATTTTCCAAGGGGGAATGAATTATGTCAGAAACTTTACAACGTACCGTCCTTTTTGATAGCTATGCTGAGTATGGCGGGAAAACAATCGATTTTGGTGGTTGGGAATTGCCTGTTCAATTCTCGAGTATAAAAGCGGAACACGAAGCTGTACGTACGAAAGCAGGATTATTTGATGTATCCCATATGGGTGAAGTGCTTGTAAGTGGGGAAGGTTCTCTTCCTTATTTGCAAAAAATGGTTACTAACGATGTTTCGAAACTTAAAGATGGACAAGCGCAGTATACCGCTATGTGTTATGAAGATGGCGGAACTGTAGACGACCTTCTAATTTACAAACGTGGTGAAAACGACTATCTACTTGTTGTCAACGCGTCAAATATCGACAAAGATCTCGAGTGGATGAACAGTTACGTGACTGATGATGTTAAAATTGAAAATGTATCATCTTCCTATGCACTTCTAGCTTTGCAAGGACCAATAGCGCAGGAAGTCCTTCAGAAGTTGACAAACGAGTCGCTTGAAGACATTAAGTTTTTCCGTTTCAAGGAAAATGTCGAGATTTCAGGTCAGAAAGTGCTTGTATCCCGTACAGGATACACTGGAGAAGATGGTTTTGAAATTTATGGATCACCGGAAGCGATTGTTGAACTATGGTCTGCTATCCTGAAAGCAGGCGAAAGTGAAGGCGTCGTACCAGCGGGTCTTGGAGCACGTGATACACTTCGTTTCGAAGCGGGTTTACCGTTATATGGACAAGAATTGTCAAAAGATATCTCACCACTTGAAGCGGGTGTAGGTTTTGTAGTCAAAGTAAATAAAGAAGCAGATTTCCATGGGAAAGAAGCTTTATCTGTACAAAAAGAGAATGGTGTACCGCGTAAACTTATCGGTTTGGAAATGATTGATAAAGGGATTCCACGTACTGGGTACAAAGTATTCCTCGGTGAAGAACAAATCGGTGAAGTCACGACGGGTACACAATCACCAACACTTAAAAAGAATATAGGTTTTGCGCTTTTGAATCGTGAGCATACTGCTGAAGGAACTGAAGTTGAAATAGAAATTCGAAATAAACGTTTGAAAGCTGTAATTATTGCTACACCATTTTATAAACGCTAATCATACTAACATTATGAAAAGGGGTTAAGAGGACATGCAGCATCGTTATATTCCTATGACTGAAACTGATCGCGCTGAAATGATGAAAACAATTGGTATTTCATCCATAGATGAACTTTTTGCGGACATTCCTGAAAAGGTCCGATTTAAAGGCGAATACAATATTAAAAAAGCGAAATCTGAAACTTCATTAACAAAAGAACTGTCAAAACTTGCGTCGAAAAATGCGGATGCGCGCACATATGCATCATTCTTAGGTGCAGGGGTTTATGATCATTACAAACCAATCATTGTTGACCATGTTATTTCGCGTTCTGAGTTCTATACGGCTTATACGCCTTACCAACCGGAAATTTCGCAAGGTGAGTTGCAAGCGATTTTTGAGTTCCAAACAATGATTTGTGAGCTGACTGGTATGGATCTTGCAAACTCATCTATGTACGATGGCGGAACGGCTCTTGCAGAAGCGGGAACGCTTGCATCTGGACATACGCGTCGGAAGAAACTTCTTGTTTCCGAGACGGTTAATCCGGAATCTCGTGATGTAGTGCTTTCCTATGCATCAGGTCAAAATATCGAAGTGGTCACGATTCCACAAAAAGATGGCGTAACAGATATGGCGATGCTGGAAGAATTGATAGACGAGAATACAGCCGCTGTTTTAGTTCAATACCCGAACTTCTTCGGTCAAATCGAAGACATTCAAAAAATCGGGGAAATTACACACGCTAAAGGCGGATTGTACGTTGTATCATCAAATCCACTTGCACTTGGAATACTGACGCCACCTGGCAAGCTAGGCGCTGACATCACGGTAGGAGATGCACAGCCGTTCGGCATTCCAGAATCTTTCGGCGGACCACATTGTGGCTATTTCGCAGTGACGAAAAAGTTGATGCGAAAAGTACCTGGGCGTCTTGTTGGAGAAACGACGGATGATGAGGGCCGCAGAGGTTACGTTTTGACACTTCAAGCACGAGAGCAGCATATCCGTCGTGATAAAGCGACGTCTAACATCTGTTCGAACCAAGCCCTGAATGCACTTGCAGCTTCTGTTGCGATGACTGCACTTGGGAAAATAGGCGCGCAAGAAATTGCATATCAGAACATTGTGAAAACACGTTATGCGAAGGAAGCATTTGAAAAAGCCGGGTTTGAAGTTAAATTTAGTGGATCGCATTTTAACGAGATTGTCGTTGATTGCAAACAGTCTGTTAAAGAAGTGAATACAACATTATTTACAAAAGGGATAATCGGCGGCTATGACTTAGGTTTGACGTATCCTGAATTTGCAAACCATGCTCTAATCGCTGTGACTGAACAGCGTACGAAAGAAGAAATCGATGCACTTGTGCAGGAAATGGAGGCCCTTCATGCATAAAGATAACCAGGCATTAATATTTGAACTTACTAGAGAAGGACGGATAGGCTATAGTCTTCCTGAACTGGATGTGCCTGAACTTGACCTTTCCGGCTTATTGCCAAAAGGATTTGTTCGCGAGGAAGTTGCAGAACTTCCGGAAGTTTCCGAACTTGATATTATGCGTCATTACACAGCACTTTCGAATCGTAACCACGGGATTGATTCCGGATTCTATCCACTTGGATCATGTACAATGAAATATAATCCGAAAATCAACGAATCCGTTGCTCGTTATCCTGGATTCGCAAATATTCACCCACTGCAAGATGAGTCGACTGTTCAAGGTGCACTGGAAGTAATGTATGACCTGCAAGAGCATCTTGTAGAAATTACGGGTATGGACGAAGTGACTCTTCAGCCAGCAGCGGGAGCGCACGGTGAATGGACGGCTCTTATGATGATCCGTGCTTACCATGAAGCAAACGGTGACTTCAAACGTACGAAAGTACTTGTTCCGGATTCGGCACACGGTACTAATCCAGCTTCAGCTACAGTTGCCGGTTTCGATACGGTTACAGTAAAATCGGGTGAAGACGGACTTGTTGATCTTGAGGACCTGAAACGACATGTAGGAGATGACACGGCAGCACTTATGCTGACGAACCCGAATACACTAGGTCTATTTGAAGAAGAAATTCTTGAAATGGCTGAGATTGTTCACGCTGCTGGAGGAAAACTCTATTATGACGGTGCAAACCTGAATGCAGTTATGTCTAAAGCACGCCCCGGCGACATGGGCTTTGATGCAGTTCACTTGAACTTGCACAAAACATTCACAGGTCCTCATGGTGGTGGTGGACCAGGTTCAGGTCCAGTGGGTGTGAAGAAGGATCTTATTCCTTACCTGCCGAAACCAGTTCTTGTGAAAAAAGATGAGGTTTATACGTTTGAATACAATTTACCGCAATCAATCGGTCGTGTTAAACCGTTCTATGGTAACTTCGGAATCTATTTACGTGCATACACGTATATTCGTTCAATGGGCCCGGACGGCTTGAAAGCAGTTACGGAAAATGCTGTATTGAATGCAAACTATATGATGCGCTTATTGGAGCCTTATTTCGACCTTCCATATAACCGACATTGTAAACACGAATTCGTACTGTCGGGTCGCCGTCAAAAGAAACTTGGCGTGCGCACGCTTGATATGGCAAAACGTTTGCTTGACTTTGGCTATCACCCGCCAACAATTTACTTCCCGCTTAACGTTGAGGAAGGCATGATGATTGAGCCTACAGAAACAGAGTCAAAAGAAACACTTGACGCTTTCTGTGACGCTCTTATCCAAATTGCAAAAGAAGTCGAAGAAAATCCAGAAATCGTACAAAATGCTCCGCATACAACAGTTATCAATCGTCTTGATGAAACGAAGGCGGCACGTAATCCTGTTTTGCGCTATATAAAACAATAAGTAATCGACAAAAGGCACAGCAAATCCTGTTGTGCCTTTTTGTCGTGGGCGTATTTAGAGCAAGTGGAGGTTTATAAAAGGGAAATCTAGCCAGAAGAATTGTCATTGTCAGTGGTGGAATAACTTGAGTAAATCGAGGTTTAGCACTTCTCCCATTCAACGTCTGCATAACTGTTGTAAAGAGTTTGCGCTGTTTCTGTAAGTCCCTGATTCGTAAGGATTATTGTTTCGTCCAATTGGTCTTCATTAGCGCGGTTGAAACGGCCTGTAGCATTGCTGAGTGGAGGATTACTCGCTTGGGTTAATTGGGGGGTGTTATTTGCAATGAACGACCCCACACGCATGCGAGTGCCGTCTAGCGTACTGGGAAAAAGAAATCAATTAATCGTTTTCTTTAATGACATATGCTGCTTCATTCCATACTCTAGTATTGAAAAAAGCTCCTCCCAAGGGGAAGAACTTTATTTTTTACTTACTTTTCACTTTACCTGTCCATTGACGGAAACCGCCTTGCAGGTGGAAGAGTTGATCATATCCTTTTTTCCTTAGAAGTAAGGCTCCACGTGCGCTTTTTCCACCGTTTTGATCGTATAAGTAAACGGGCTTGTCCGACCGGATTTCTTTATGTCGCTGACGGAATTGAGAGTACGGAATATTACGCGCTCCCAGAATATGACCAGCATCATAATCCTTGGGCTCACGCACATCGATTAGTTGTGCTTTCCGATAACCTTCGATAAATTGCTCTTGCGTCAAGTTTGTAACAGCTTTCTTAAGACGTTGCATCGTCACAACAAAATAAATGATTACGATAAGAGCAACGGCCCCTAGGATATAATAGTTCAAAACAAATTTCCCCTTTCTCTCTACCTTATCATTATAAAGATTGAGTGGCACTTGTTCAATGGGAATGATAAAATGAAATTCGTTGTGGAGGGAGAATTCGAATGAAAAAAAAGGTTTGGCACTTCATTAATTCAGGAAAATGTCGTGCTTCGTTCAATATGGCTTTGGATGAGGCACTGCTAGAATGGCATAGCAAAGGGGAAATCGGCCCAGTACTTCGATTTTATGAATGGGAACCCGCTACGTTATCAATTGGTTACTTTCAAAATGTCGAAAGAGAAATAGATATGGGTGAAGTGAAAAAAAATGGACTTGGATTCGTTCGACGTCCAACGGGGGGCAGAGGTGTCCTTCATGAGCACGAACTTACATACAGCGTTATTGTTAGTGAAAGTTATCCCGAAATGCCTGAAACGGTAACAGAAGCGTATCGTGTTATCTCGGGCGGTTTGCTTGAAGGGTTCCGTAACTTAGGCTTGGATGCATCATTTTCAGTTCCTAAAACTGAACAACAGAACAATGATTTAAAGAAACCGAGAAGTGCAGTCTGCTTTGACACACCAAGTTGGTATGAACTTGTTGTTGAGGGGAAGAAAGTTGCTGGAAGCGCGCAGACAAGACAGAAAGGTGTCATTTTACAGCACGGTGCGATACTTTTAAGTCTTGATGTGGACAAACTGGTTTCTCTCTTTAACTTTAAAACGGAAGAACACCGCGAACAAATGCGTATGAGTTTGCCAGAAAAAGCGGTAGCTATAGATAAACTGATAAACCGCTCTGTTTCAATTGAGGAATGTACAGATGCATTTTCAAAAGGTTTCGAATCAGCGCTTGATATGGAACTTGTACCATTAGAATTAACAGAACAGCAAATCGAATTCGTAATGGAAATTGAGCGGGAAAAATATGCGAATGATGACTGGACATATAGAAAATAACATCTGTAACTTTGGTGCTATTTATCGAGAATTAAGCGTTCCGAAATGCGTAAATTAAGCATTTGGAGTTTAATGTAAAAATTATTTTATTGAAGCAGGTTTCAATATGTAGTATATTAGGTATTATAATTAACACAACATGTAGTGTTCTACGTGAAAATACATGTTTTGTTTTATGAATATATCCCATAAGGAGGGATGCGTTAATGGTCATTGTTTCAAAACACCAGGAACCTATCTTGGACAAGGCACAGCTGAATGCGGATATCTCTAAATTCCCGCAAGTGCATCCAATTTCAGATGATATGCATATTGAACATAAAGGGGTATCCCGGCTTGTCATGATTGACAGATATTCGTTTAAGGATACGGAAAAGGAAACACTCAAAGTTGGTGATTTCGTCGTCCTAACGGTTAAGGAAGATCCGAAATTCCCGGCACGTGGACTTGGCTTTATCACTGCAATTGATAAAAAAAGTGGAAAAGCAGATATATGGATTGAAAAAGATTTTCGTTCAGCGATCGACAATCCAGTTGAGCAGGAAAAAGGTATCATTACAAGACCGATAGAAGTTCTAGAAAAGCCACTTGAAGTTTTTTATGAGCAAATTGCCAAACGTAATGCGACAGGACTTGCCTCGGTTGAAACGACAGAAGCAAGACGAAAAGAATCGTTCGATCAGTTCTACAATCAATTGTCGAAATTGAATTTCATTCCTGCTGGACGAGTTCTATACGGAGCTGGTTCAGATACTGAAGTGACTTTCTTCAACTGTTATGTTATGCCTTTCGTGGCTGACTCTCGTGAAGGTATTTCTGATCACCGCAAACAAGTGATGGAGATCATGAGTCGCGGTGGTGGTGTTGGGACAAATGGATCCACACTACGACCACGTAACACACTTGCACGCGGCGTCAACGGTAAATCATCCGGGTCGGTTTCTTGGCTCGATGATATAGCTAAATTGACACATCTTGTCGAACAAGGTGGATCTAGACGTGGTGCACAGATGATCATGTTAGCAGATTGGCATCCGGATATTTACGAATTTATCATCTCAAAAATGCAGAATCCTAGAATCCTCCGTTACCTTGTGGAAACTACCGAAGATGAATTGATAAAAAAGTTAGCAAATGAAAAACTGAAATTCAAACCGCTTACAGCTCAAGAAGAAGCGATGTACCAAGGGATAATGAACTATCGGACGATTCCTGGTATGGGTGGATTCAATGATGCAATCTTGAAAGATGCTGAAACGAAATTGCGTGATGGGGGAACCTATTCCGTACAAAATGCGGAATTCCTCACAGGTGCAAATATTTCCGTCACATTGACAGACGATTTCATGAAAGCAGTTGAACAGAACGCAGATTATGACCTGCGCTTCCCAGCTGTTGAAAAGTACTCTCCGGAAGAAATGGCTACATACAACGAAGAATGGCATAAAGTCGGCGATGTCCGTGAATGGGAGCGTCAAGGGTTTGCAGTTCGTGTATACCGAACAATCAAAGCACGTGCACTTTGGGATCTTATTAACATCTGTGCAACGTACGCCGCTGAACCCGGCATTTTCTTCATCGACAATGCCAACAATGAAACGAATGCCAAAGCTTACGGCCAGCAAGTTGTAGCAACGAACCCATGTGGTGAACAACCACTTGCACCTTACAGCGTTTGCAATTTAGCTGCTGTAAACCTTGCGGAAGTCGCAAATAAAGAGACAAAAACAGTAAACTTCGAAAAATTAAAAGAAATAGTTCGTATTGGTGTTCGAATGCAGGATAATGTTATCGATGCAACGCCATATTTCCTAGCAGAAAACAAAGTACAAGCACTCGGCGAACGTCGTGTTGGGCTCGGCGTCATGGGGCTTGCCGACCTGTTGATCTATTGCGAAAAAGAATACGGTTCTCTTGAAGGCAACGACCTTGTCGACAACGTATTTGAAACGATCGCAACATCTGCTTATCGTGAATCAATCGAACTTGCAAAGGAGAAGGGAAGCTTCCCATTCCTTATCGGTAAGACTGATGAGGAAACATTAGCCCTGCGCAATGCGTTCATCAATACAGGTTTTATGAAAAAAATGCCGGAAGATATTCGCGAGTCTATTTTGGAGCACGGTATTAGAAACTCCCATTTATTAACTGTTGCACCAACTGGATCTACTGGAACTATGGTTGGCGTTAGTACTGGATTGGAACCATATTTCTCCTTTTCTTATTACCGCAGCGGGCGTCTTGGTAAATTCATCGAGGTGAAAGCTGAAATAGTAGAAGAGTATTTGAAGAATAATCCAGCTACAGATCCGGAAAACTTACCGGAATGGTTTCTCTCTTCGATGGCTCTTGCGCCTGAAGCGCATGCAGATGTACAGTGCATTATCCAACGTTGGATTGACAGTTCAATTTCTAAAACGGTCAATGCGCCACGGGGGTATACTGTTAAACAAGTTGAAAGTGTTTATGAGCGTCTCTATAAGGGCGGAGCGAAAGGCGGGACTGTCTATGTGGATGGTAGCCGAGATGCGCAAGTCCTGACCTTAAAAGCTGAAGAGAATGAAATGGATTCCGACTATGTTGAAGAAGTAGTTGAACAGCGTAAAGTTGTTCTTGTCAATACAATACAAGATCTACGTTCGACAAACGTTACAATCGGATCTGAAGTCGGTGATACTTGTCCTGTATGTAGAACAGGTACAGTCGAAGAAATGGGCGGCTGTAATACATGTACGAACTGTAATGCCCAATTAAAATGCGGGTTATAAAGCAATATAAAAGCGGAAGCGGCCATAATCGGCAGCTTCCGCTTTTAAATAATTACAGGAACAGTCCCTGCTTCAAGTTCCATTGCATCAACACCATGCTCTTCTAGTTGCAATAATTTCTCAAACGATGCAATTGCAATTTCCACTTGCTTGTCATCAGGGTCTTTCGTTGTCAATAGTTGAAGCCACAAACCGGGATAGCCTAAATACTTCAAGATAGGAACATTGCGAAGCGAATTTGTTATTTGCAGGACTTCAAAGGAAATGCAGAGAACGACTGGAATGAGTAGAATCCTATTTACAATGCGGAACCAAAAAGGATCGGCCGGTACAAGGAAATAAACAAACATACCAACAATTACCGTAAACAGCATAAAACTGCTACCGCAACGAAAATGGAGTCTAGATTGTGACTGAACATTTTCAACTGTCATGGGCAAATTATTTTCATATGTGTTGATAACTTTATGCTCTGCACCATGGTACTGGAATACCCTCTTAATGAGCGGTGTCATAGAAATAAGTGAAATATAGGTCAATAGCAAAATGAGCTTAAATAGACTTTCAAGCAAAATTTGTGCTGTTTTTCCTGGTGCAACAAATTGTAGTGCTTGTGCTAGAAAGACGGGGATCAGTGTAAAGAGGAACTTCCCAAATAGTAAAGATAATACTCCGACAGCTGCGACACCAAGAACCATTGCCAATTTGGAGGTTTCTTCTTTTGGTGGAAGAATTTCTTCGCCGGGCATAATATCATAGCGGTCACTGGAAAATGTTAAATGCCGTGACCCGATTCCAGCAGATTCAATTAATGCAACAAATCCACGAATAAATGGGATTTTCTTCATTTTTATCAGAGTATTACTCTTTTCCTTTGGAAGGTGGAAATAATCAATTGCATCGTCCTTTCGCCTAATTGCCGAGATGGTATGATTTTTTCCGGCAAACATAACACCTTCAACTAGTGCTTGACCCCCGTAAGTAGGAGGCTGTTGTTCTTTTTTCATATATTTAGCCCCTCTTTCTTTTAATTCAACAAATACTATTAACTCATTATACTAAAAAATAAAGTTACACTCCATAATGATGTTTAAAAAGTTCTAAACCTCCCGACACTTTGTATAGGAGGGATATCTATGATGAATATTACTTTGTTATGGACTGCACTAATCGGGGCCTTAATCACAACGATAGCTCTAAAGTTCCTGCAATTATTCAATTTCATTAATTGGTCACCTATCGGCTGGGCAAAAAAATGGCAGATTTTCGAATCAGCTCATTATTCAATAAAATGGATTTTGCTTTTCATGGCTCTTACATTGTTATTTGCCATTCTGTATTTCGTCGTGTCATTCACAACATCAATTCCCCCGTCTATAACCGCGTTAATTCTAGGGTTTATTGTTGTTTTTGCGGTTGAATGGACAATTGGTTCACCGCAAAGTCCTGTAGCTGCAATAAAATCGATATCTATACCTTACCTAGCGTTAATGGCCATAGTGTTCAGATTTATCACAGGAACGGCTGTATTTATGAAGAAATTTTCAGATGAAAGTGTGAAATGAGTTGCTACAAAAGAACGATATGCTAAAATGGGAAAGATAACGGTGAAGGGAATGGTGTGGCAGTGAAGTTACTTATTCTAAACGGACCCAATCTAAACAGGCTTGGTAGTAGGGAGCCAGGTATTTACGGTGCTGAAACATTAGCAGATGTTGAAAGTAAACTAGACAAGGCTGCGTCGCTCCATGATGTTGAACTATCATTCTTCCAATCGAACTGGGAGGGTGCACTAGTCGATAAGATCCACGAAGCTGGTGACACCAGTCTTGATGGCATTATTTTTAATCCTGGAGCGTTTACACACTATAGCATTGCTCTACGTGATGCAATCGCATCTGTCGATGTGCCTGTCATTGAGATCCATATATCAAACATACATAGCCGAGAGCCGTTTAGAGAGAAGTCTGTCATTGCACCGGTCTGTATCGGTCAGTTAACTGGATTTGGCACTGACGGATATCAACTGGCCTTTCAAGCATTTCTTCTCCGGAGAAAAGGGGTATGAAACTGTGAAATTGACAAAAATACGGGAACTGTTAATCGAACATGGCATTGATGCACTGCTAATTACAAACGAATTCAACCGTCGTTATATGACAGGATTCACAGGTACCGCTGGGCTTGCGCTAATCTCGGCTGATGATGCAGTATTCATCACAGATTTTCGTTATACGGAACAGGCGGAAAAAGAGATTCAAGGTTTCCGTATCGTCCAGCATACGGCAACAATCATAGAAGAAGTAGCAATTCAGGCGAAAAAAATGAAACTTCGTACTATCGGTTTCGAAAAAGATAATGTATCATTCGGTCTTTATGAGCTTTACAATGAAAAAGTTGATGCGGAGCTGAAACCAGTCTCGGGTCTTGTTGAAAAACTACGTATGGTGAAAACGGAAGATGAGCTTATCATTTTGAAAAAAGCGGCTATGATTGCAGATGACGCATTCACACATATTTGCGGTTTTATCAAACCGGGTCTCACAGAGTTGGAAGTATCGAATGAGCTGGAGTTTTCCATGCGAAGTCAAGGAGCTACTTCATCATCATTCTCTATTATTGTTGCTTCCGGTTTGCGCGGAGCATTGCCCCATGGTGTAGCAACAAATAAAGTAATCAATTCGGGTGACTTTGTCACGTTAGACTTCGGTGCGTTGTATGAAGGTTATATTTCAGACATTACACGAACTGTTGCTGTAGGTGAGCCTTCAGCAAAACTAAAAGAAATCTATGAAGTGACTTTAGATGCCCAAGAACTTGCTTTAAAAGAAATTAAACCGGGTATGACAGGAATAGAAGCGGATGCGATTGCTCGCGATTATATTAAGTCTATGGGCTATGGCGAAGCATTTGGACATTCTACAGGACATGGTATAGGTCTGGAAGTTCATGAAGGACCCGGACTATCTTATCGATCTGAATTGATTCTGGAACCCAATATGACTGTAACTGTAGAGCCTGGGATATATTTACCTGGAATCGGTGGCGTACGTATTGAAGATGACATCATCATAACCGTTGACGGCAACGAACGTTTAACGCACTCAACAAAAGAACTACTTATCTTATAATCTATCATCCATTGGAGGAAATACTATGATTTCAGTAAACGATTTTAAAACAGGATTAACAATTGAATTTGACGGAGACATTTGGCGTGTAATGGACTTCCAACACGTAAAACCAGGAAAAGGTGCAGCTTTCGTACGTTCAAAACTGCGCAACCTACGTTCAGGTAACGTCAATGAAAAAACATTCCGTGCCGGAGAAAAAGTTGCTAGGGCACAAATCGATAACCGCCGTATGCAATACTTGTACGCAAATGGAGACGAACATATCTTTATGGATAATGAATCTTACGAGCAGATTGAACTTCCTGAAAAACAAATTGAAGACGAATTGAAGTTTTTGAAAGAGAACATGGAAGTTCATATTATTCTCTTTAAAGATGAGGTACTTGGCGTTGAATTGCCGGTAACAGTCGTTTTAGAAGTTGCTGAAACGGAGCCAGGTATTAAAGGCGACACAGCAAGCGGTGGATCTAAGCCGGCTAAAATGGAAACAGGTGTCGTCGTACAAGTGCCATTCTTCGTCAACACCGGCGACAAACTAATCATCAACACAGTAGAATCTGAATACGTTTCTAGAGCATAAAGAAACATACTAAGTCAATCGAAGAATCCAAAAAGTCATGCTACCCAAATGGGTGGCATGACTTTTTTACATATATTGAACCCCTAGCACATAGGATGTTGCAATGGGGGGAACACCGGATGGAACTAAATGATTTGCTACGAGTTGCCGGTATCGGATTAGTCATCGGTTTTCTGCATATTTTTTTCGAGCAGACTGGCAGAAAGGAATTTTCTTTCTTCTTGTTTTTCATCGCTTATATTTACATCACTGCTGAAATGCTCCGCTTCCTAAGGATTTTCTTCTCGGAAATTACGGAGTTTTTCCAGTGGTTGTCCATGTCGGTCTGATGCTGACTTTAGTTCAGACCATTGTCGTCTTCCTAATTCTCCTCCTCATTTCATTTACTGTACCCAAATTACAGCCGTTGTTGTATACATCTATTTTTCTCTATTTTTTATTTCATATATTTCTAACCATTGTTTTCCCATTCGTCATCTACTTTTTAACTCTTTTTGAACCGTTACCGGAACCATTTGCAAAGTTACTGATTGGCAGCGCCATTCTCTTTTTATTATCTGAGCTCATTGCAAAACATATCGCTGAAGCAGGTTACGGTTCATTAGCGGCAATCGCTCATTTCGCCGTAAAGATTGCAATACTTACTCTTTGGATGGAACAGACATCCAAACTAATAGATTTACTATTAAAACTCATCACAAAATGAACGGACGGGGCCATCCATGATCTCTTTTATAGAAACGCTACTCGGAACCGTATTATCAAGCTTTGTCATCGTCATCATCTCTGCATTTATGGCTTTGCTAGTAGATTTCCTATTCCCTACGTTTACGAAATGGACGAGGATGATTCTCATATTCATTGTAATAACGGTAGCTTTGCAGCCAGCATTTGAACATTTAAATCTTATTCGGGATATTGCGCATTCCATATCAATGATGTTCATTTCCATTTATCCGATTTTGACAGCCAGTATGATCGCTACAGGCGGAGCATTCAGCATGCTAAATTTCCAACCGGCAATGCTACTATTTGCAAATGGTGCAATCGTTTTGACAGAACGTGTTCTGATTCCTCTTTTGACTGCAGCATTGATATTAGATTTAGTTTCCAGAATACTTCCACCCGTTCCTTTTACAAAAATGGCGGATTTAATTCGGACGAGCCTTCTAGGTGCGGTATCGGCAGTAGTAGCAGCTTATTCAATTTTTATCACGGTGGGAGGCACGATGTCTTGGGCGCTTACGGGTTTGACGAGTGAGCCTATTAAAGAACTCATTCGTCAAAACGTTCCACTTATCGGCTCTTTCATGACTGATAGTATGGGGACAATCGGCCGCTATTCATCGGGAGCAAGTGTTTTTGCAGGAGGATGGCTAATATCTGCAATTTGGACAGTGGCGCTTATTCCGTCATTCAAAACATTAATCACCGCATTCTTTTATAGATGGACTGCGGCTCTCATTGAACCATTTGCAAATGAAGATATCACGGGTATTTTGGATGATATCGGGCGGACGTTATTCGTGTTATGTGCAATCTCTTTTCTTATTGCATTTGCATTTATCTACACGGCACTATTTTCAATTATCCTTGTAAAGTTGATTACTACGATGAAATGAGGCTGGAAATGGAGTCTTTTTAACTGGAATTCTGCTGATCACACTATTATCTGCAACAATCTTGTTATTATTTTCAAACGAAACAGAAGAGAAATTCATACCCATTATTAAACTTGCAATTGGTATCTGGATGATTCAATCAATCTTCACAATAATTGGTCATAGCCTCTCGTGAAACTGCATAAAATGAATCATTGATGACAGGTCGTACAACCGGCTCAATGAACGGAAATGGTGATGATATGCAAAAACCAAAAAGGAAAATCCATACTGTCCTCCTCGGGACGATTGTTCTCCTGGTCATCATTTTCATCAATTCCAGTCTTGATGTCATCGGGGGGGGGAAGGAAAAAAAGGAGGAGAGCCGGGAATATGCTGCATTAGAAGAGGCGCTTATGAGAACTGAGGGAATAGGGGAAGTTTTACTCTACCCCCATTATGAAGGTGGAGAATCTGCAAATCCGCTATCCGATTACTTTTCAATATCCAAAGCATCGACTACAAAAGGAAATCAGTTGCAAGGCATTCTAGTCGTTGCAGAAGGCGCGGAAGATTTCAAGATGAAAAACGAACTATCCAAGATTTTGTCTACCGTACTTCAGCTACCCGAATACCGAATCGTCATCGTTGAAATGGAGAAAAGGGGGAACACTAATGAAAACGAATAAAAGAACAGTATGGTTTTTGACATTGCTAAGCCTGGTTGCAGTCATCTCGATCTATTACATCAAGGAAAAAGCACCGATGCCGTTCGACGGGATCACCATTTTTAAGGACTCGGACAAAGCCATTAATTTGAACGAGGAAGCTGATGGTACAGATAAAACGACGCCCGTATTTGCTGAAGCCCTGCTCTTTGAGGAAATGCGGATGGAAGTTCGCAATGAGCGAAGTAAAATGGAAGATCAGTTATTGACTAAAATGACATCTTCAGAGTATACGGCAGAGGAAAAAAACAAAGTGTTCGATGAGATGGCCATGCTTAATAAACAAGAATCAGCCGAAGCGCTCATGGAATTACAAATTAAAGCGTTGGGGTATCCTGAAGCATTCGTACACAATCAAGATGGTGATGTAAAAATCACTGTCCTTTCTTCGGAAGGTCAATCGGCACAAATGGCAGAAGAGATTACCCATTTCGTCATGACAAGTTGGAAAGATGCCAGGGTCGTTCAAGTTTCTTTCACTGGCGACTCGGAATAACCTAACAAATTGAAGGCCCTGGATAGGGTCTTTTTTTTTTGCTAAATCAATATACAATGCCGCATAACTGTGCGTTTCCAGGCACTCTCTGTGTTCCAATTAATCTTTTTCGTAGCTGGAAGATGACTTCAGCTTTTGATCATTTCCCTCAAACTTTGAGGGAAATGACCTTTATCTATTTCAATATGACGTGAAAACGTCTAAAATAGATATAGAACGTATTAAAATGGAGTCAGGAGAATCGATCATGCTAAAAATTCAAGAAATCCGTGAAATTATTAAACTAATTGATCAATCTTCAATTGAAAAATTTTCTTATGAATTAGATGGTGCAAAACTGGAATTAAAAAAAGGAAGTACTAAGCATTCCACTTCAGTAGTTGAAGCAGCACAACCTGCTCAGCAAGTAGTTGCTGAAAAACCGGCGCAACCAGTAGTAGAGGTAAGTTTACTTCCAGAGGAGTCGCCAACTACTTCTGAAGTTGCAACACAATCGGACGATTCATCATTGACCAAAGTTATTTCACCAATGGTTGGTACTTTCTATTCTGCATCTTCACCGGAAGTTCCGGCGTATGTACAGATTGGCGATAAGGTGAAAGCTGAATCAATCGTTTGTATCGTAGAAGCAATGAAGTTATTCAATGAAATTGAAGCGGAAGTTTCTGGGGAAATTGTTGAGATTCTCGTAAAAGACGGGCAACTCGTAGAATATGGCCAGCCCCTCTTCCTCGTAAAAGCTAATTGAAGGGGGAGTAACGTATGAAGAAAGTGTTGATTGCAAACCGTGGTGAAATCGCAGTTCGTATAATCCGAGCTTGTAAAGAGCTTGGCATGAAGACAGTTGCAGTTTATTCTGAAGCTGATCAGGATGCTCTGCATGTTGAATTGGCTGATGAAGCTTATTGCATCGGTCCAAAGTTATCTAAAGACAGTTATCTTAACTTTTCCAATATTATTAGTGTCGCAAAACTTACCGGATGTGATGGCATTCACCCGGGATATGGTTTCCTGGCGGAAAATGCAAGTTTCGCGGAACTTTGTGAAGAGGTCAATATCGAATTTATAGGTCCGACCGCAGATTCAATTTCGAGGATGGGAACGAAAGACGTAGCCCGTGAAACTATGAGGAGTGCAGGTGTTCCGATTGTTCCGGGTTCAACGGGAATCGTAGCTGATGAGCAAGAAGGCCTCCGGATCGCTGAAGAAATTGGTTTTCCGGTCATCATCAAAGCAACAGCAGGCGGAGGCGGTAAAGGGATTCGTGTTGCGAGGGATGCTGAAGAGCTGGTAAGTGGAATCAAAATTACACAAAAAGAAGCTGCTGCTGCTTTCGGTAATCCAGGTGTCTATCTTGAAAAATTCATTGAAGTTTTCCGTCATGTTGAAGTTCAGATACTAGCCGACAAATACGGTAACACGATTCATCTAGGTGAGCGGGATTGTTCCATTCAGCGTAGAATGCAAAAGTTATTAGAAGAAGCACCTTCACCAGCGCTGACACCTGAACTTCGTCACTCTTTAGGGGAAGCAGCTGTCAAAGCGGCGGAAGCCGTGAATTATAGAGGTGCAGGTACGGTTGAATTTATTTTTGATCATATCAATCAAAAGTTCTATTTCATGGAGATGAACACCCGTATCCAAGTAGAACATACGATAACAGAAATGATTACGGGTATCGATTTAGTTCAGCAACAACTTAAAATTGCATCAGGTGAAAAATTGGTCTATCGTCAAACTGATATTAAAATCAACGGCTGGTCTATTGAGTGTCGTATTAATGCAGAAAACCCATCGAAAAACTTTATGCCCTCACCAGGTAAGGTTACGATGTATATGCCTCCGGGCGGTTTTGGTGTTCGGGTAGACTCGGCGATGTATACAGGTTATTCCATTCCACCATTTTACGATTCTATGGTTGCAAAGCTGATTGTTCATGCGGACACTAGGGAGGAAGCTGTAGCAAGGATGAAACGGGCACTTGATGAATTCATCATCGAAGGCGTAGATACAACCATCCCATTCCATTTGAACCTAATGGATAACGAAGTTTTCAAGTCTGGCGATTTTGATACAAAATTCCTTGAAAAGTACACAATTATGAACTAACGGAGAGGAGAATCTGGATGTCTGATAAAACAATTCCAACATTGGTTGGATTGGCTCCATCGGGAAGCAGTGAACTTGGACACGTCCATCTTGCTCCTGAAGTTCTTGAAGTAATTATTGGTATTGCGACGACAGAAATAAAAGGCGTTGCATACACAAGAGGAAACTTTGCAACAGGTGTTGCGGAGAAGTTTGGAAAAGTGAATCATGGTAAGGGAGTCAAAACGGAATGGACTGAACAAGGTTTGATGATCGATGTTCATTGTGTTGTCGAGTATGGATATTCTTTACCCGCAATCGCATTGGAAATCCAAAAACAAATACGTCATGCAATATTCCACATGACATCCCTTGAAACAACAGAAGTCAATGTTCATATTACAGGGATTCAGATTGAAGCTGGAACCGAAACCGTATGATCTGAAAAGCATCATTCTATCGGATGATGCTTTTCAAATTGTCTTACTGTATCTGGACAACCAACTTATGCTATGATAATGCCCTAGAGATACGGTAGTGGAGGAGAATAATATTATGAAACGACGAGAAGCACGCGAAAAAGCTGTACAAACACTTTTTCAGCTTGATAATACAGAACTGAGTATAAATGAGGCAATCACTTACATTATTGAAGAGCCGGTGAACCGGTTTTATGAACAAATTGTTCGTGGTACTGTAGAGAATAAGGAAGAGATTGATGAAGTCCTTACCGGAAAGCTGGAAAATTGGTCTTTGGACCGCCTCCCTAAAATCGAACGGACCGTTTTACGAATCGCTGTCTATGAACTGCTATACAATAAAGAAGTACCACACAGGGTTGTAATAAATGAAGCAATCGAACTTTGTAAAACATTTGGCGATGAAAAATCAGGCCGATTTGTAAATGGCGTACTATCGAAATTCGAAGAAAAATAATTGGATTGTTTGGAGGAACCATGATGACTGACAAACGGATTGATGGAACAGCAATTGGTAAGGAAATCAGGGAAGAAATAAAGCAAAGAGTAACTACGCTTAGGGCAAATGGCTGTCAGCCAGGCCTAGCGGTAGTCTTAGTCGGTGAAAACCAAGCTTCCCGTACATATGTTAGAAACAAACAGAAATCGAGTCTGGAAGCGGGCATGAAATCGGAATTAATTGAACTTCCCGCTACGGTATCCGAAGAGGAGTTACTTAATCACGTTATTAGATTAAACAATGATAATTCAATTCATGGCATCCTTGTTCAATTACCATTACCTGACCATATCGATGAGAACCTCGTTATTCGTGCCATCGATCCTACAAAGGACGTCGATGGATTCCACCCGGAAAACGTTGGGAAAATGATAATTGGTCAAAAAGCATTCCTGTCATGCACACCATACGGGATCATTAAACTTCTTGAGCGGACAGGCACTGAAATTAGCGGCAAGCATGCAGTTATTGTTGGACGTAGCAATATAGTGGGGAAACCGATGGGTCAATTACTGTTGCAACGCGACGCCACAGTCACATACTGCCATTCCAAAACAAAGGATTTAGCATCCTTTACAAAACAGGCGGATATTCTAATCGTCGCAATTGGAAAGACAAAATTCATTACAGAAGAGCATATAAAAGACGGTGCTGTCGTTATTGATGTAGGCATGAACCGTGATGAGAACGGAAAACTTTGCGGAGATGTCGATTTTGAATCAGCAATAACTAAAGCTTCTGCTATAACACCGGTACCTGGCGGAGTAGGTCCAATGACAATTACCATGCTTCTAAAAAACACTCTTCACAGTGCTGAAAAAGCATATGAAGAAGGTAGACACTCACAAAAATAATAAAAAACCGGACGGACGCTGTTTTTCATCGAAAAGACAGCGTCTCTATACGTCAATAATCGGGGAGGCGGGACTGTTGGCCGGAGATCCACACTTGTCTGTACAAGCATTAACAAAATATATTAAACGAAAGTTTGATGCAGACCCTCATTTGCGAAATGTCTTTGTCAAAGGAGAACTATCGAATGTTAAAAGCCATCCGAGCGGTCATATCTACTTTACTTTAAAAGACGAAAAAAGCCGAATTCAGTCAGCGATGTTCCGTTCTAGCGCAGCTGGACTTAAGTTCAAACCTGAAAACGGTATGAATGTTCTCATTACGGGTGACGTAACTGTTTTTGAAACGAGCGGAAATTATCAATTGTATGTACAATCCATGCAACCTGATGGCATCGGAGCATTATATCTTGCTTTTGAACAATTGAAAGAAAACCTAGGTAAAGAAGGTCTTTTCGATGCAAGATGGAAAAAACCACTCCCACTCTATCCAAATAAAATCGGTGTGGTTACGGCCCAAACAGGCGCAGCGATTCAAGATATCTGCTCCACAATTGAACGGCGGTATCCGCTTGCTGAAATCATATTATTTCCCGCAGTAGTACAAGGGCCGCAAGCGGCGCCTTCCATCATCAAATCAATTCAACAAGCGGATAATTATGGTTCTCTCGATGTCCTTATCGTGGGAAGAGGCGGCGGTTCAATTGAAGATTTATGGGCATTCAATGAAGAGTCAGTTGCACGGGCAATATTTTCTTGCCGTTTACCGGTTATTAGTGCTGTTGGACATGAGACGGATACAACAATTGCTGACTTCGTGTCGGACAAAAGGGCACCTACCCCAACTGCGGCTGCCGAGATGGCCGTACCGGCGCGAGAAGAGTTGTTTGAAAGGCTATTGGATCGTAAGAGGTCAATTTATAATTCCTTATCCAATCAAATTAAAAATGAGCGCAAACGTTTAACAAGTTTACAAAATTCCTATCCACTTCAATTTCCAGAACGATTATATCGTCCGTTTACTGAGAGATTGATTGGGTTTGAAGGAAGACTGCTTAGAAGTGGTAACGATATAACAAGCTCTCGAACATCGCGATACCAAAGATTAAGTGCCCTGCTTTCCACTTATTCCCCGGATCAGCGAATTAAAGAAGGTTACCGGGACATAACGGTAGTAACTGAACGTCTCACAAGAAGTGTACAACAAGACCTACGCATGAGAAGTGAGCGTTTTCACGCATCTGTACGAATGTTGCAGGCGCTGAATCCACTAACGATTATGGAACGAGGCTATTCAATTGTTTATAAAAACAGCGAGGTCATCAATTCTGCTGAATTACTGGAAGTTGGGAAAGAAATTCGGATTCGTTTGCATGATGGTACAGCGGAAGCGACAATCCAATCAATTAAGATAAGCGATGGGGAGGAAATATAATTGGAAAAAGAGTCAATCCGCTTTGAAGAAGCGATGTTGAAATTAGAAGAGGTGGTCCAGAAACTCGAGACAGGCGATGTACCCCTTGAAGATGCCATCACACTGTATAAAAGAGGAATGGAGCTTTCTGGTTTTTGCCATGGTAAACTACAGGATGCTGAAAAACAACTAATCTCTATTATTGACAAAGATGGAAACGAAACAGAATTCAATCCGGCAAAAGGAAGCGATTCAAATGAATGAGAAACTACAACAATTTATCACAGAAAAGCTCCCGGTTATTGAAGGTAAGCTAAATATTATGATTGACTCAATGACAGTATCAGAAACTTTAAAATCCTCGATGGCCTATTCAATTAATGCCGGCGGGAAACGAATCCGGCCACTCCTCGTCCTAGCCACGCTAGAAGATTTAGGTGCCAAATCAGAAGATGCTTTGACGGTTGCATGCGGAGTTGAATTGTTACATACTTATTCCCTAATCCATGATGATTTACCGTGCATGGATAATGATGATTTCAGACGTGGAAAACCGACGAATCATGTTGTTTATGGGGAGGCTGTAGCAGTTCTTGCAGGAGATGCGCTTCAGGCCCTTGCGTTTGGAAGTCTATCTCGTCTTACAGTTACGAGTGCCGAAAACGCTCTTCAAATCGTCCGTTTACTTTCGGATGCATCTGGAGCAAGAGGTATGGTCGGCGGTCAAGTGCTTGATATTGAAGGGGAGAAAAAAGCTTTATCTATATCCGAACTCGAAACCATTCATATCAACAAAACGGGTGCTTTGTTGTCATTTTGCATTGAAGCTGGGGCAATACTTGCAGGATTATCTGGTGAAAAATCAGCACAATTGAAAAAGTATGCATTTAACATAGGCCTTGCTTTTCAAATACAGGACGATATTTTAGATGTTACTTCTACGACAGAAGAACTAGGGAAGACTGCGGGTAGCGACACGATAAGTGATAAGTCGACATATCCGTCATTGCTCGGTTTGGATGGTGCTATTGTACGACTTGCTGAACACCATCAGGTAGCAAAACAATCACTTTCATTTTTGAAAGTAGATCAACCACTTCTCGGATTATTCGCAGATTATATCGTCGAAAGAAAATCTTGAAATGACCGTAATTGTTGTACTGGACGTCTTACTTGATATAATGGGTTCTTAGCAGTAACATTCGAGGCAATTAATTTGTGAAGGTGTGTGATGATGATGGAACTCACTGAAATTACTAGTCCATCTTTTATAAAAAAACTCAACAAAGAACAGTTGACAGAATTAGCGGGAGAAATCCGGAAGTTTCTAATTGAAAAGCTATCTGTTACCGGTGGTCATATCGGTCCGAATCTTGGAGTTGTCGAACTAACGATTATGTTGCATCGGTTATTTGATAGTCCAAATGATAAAATAATTTGGGATGTCGGCCATCAGGCGTATGTTCATAAAATACTAACTGGACGCGCATGCGATTTCGACACACTTCGGCAATATAAAGGCCTATGCGGATTCCCTAAAATGATTGAGAGCGAGCATGATGTGTGGGAAACAGGTCACAGTTCTACTTCGCTTTCTGCGGCTATGGGAATGGCAGCAGCGAGGGACGTAAAAGGTGAATCGAATTATGTGATACCAGTCATCGGTGATGGTGCGCTGACAGGTGGAATGGCACTTGAAGCGCTAAATCATATTGGAGATTCAAAAACCAATATGATTGTTATTTTAAATGACAACGAAATGTCAATTGCGCCGAATGTCGGTGCACTTCATACGGTCCTTGGGAAATTGAGGACTGCTGGCAAATATAACTCAGCAAAAGATGAGTTGGAATATATACTGAAGAAAATTCCCGCTGTTGGTGGTAAACTTGCTGCAGCTGCGGAGCGAGTTAAAGATAGTCTGAAATACCTACTCGTCTCTGGAGTTTTTTTTGAAGAACTCGGTTTCACATATCTTGGTCCGATTGATGGACATGATTTCAATGACCTTGAACGCAATATTCAATATGCGAAGAAAATGGAAGGGCCAGTACTACTTCACGTTATTACGAAAAAAGGCAAGGGATATAGTCCAGCTGAAGATGATAAAATCGGTACATGGCATGGTACTGGTCCGTATAAAATTGAAACAGGTGATTTTGTAAAATCTGCCTCAATTGCACCTTCATGGAGCGGATTAGTAGCAGAAACAGTTCGGAACATTGCTCGTGAAGACAGACGTATCGTTACAATAACACCAGCGATGCCTGTTGGCTCGAAATTGGAATCGTTTGCTGCAGAATTTCCAGATCGATTCTTCGATGTCGGCATTGCTGAACAACATGCAACAACAATGGCGGCAGGTCTCGCTACACAAGGCATGAAGCCATTTCTAGCAATTTATTCAACATTCATGCAACGAGCTTATGACCAGGTACTTCATGATATTTCAAGGCAGAATCTGAACGTCTTTATCGGAATTGACCGTGCAGGTCTTGTTGGTGCGGATGGTGAAACGCATCAGGGTGTCTTCGATATTGCTTTCCTTAGACATATGCCAAACCTGGTTATTATGATGCCAAAAGATGAAAACGAAGGACAGCATATGGTAAAAACCGCTATTGATTATGACGAAGGCCCAATTGTAATGCGTTATCCAAGAGGAAATGGTCACGGCGTCTTAATGGATGAAACACTACGTCCAATCCCTATCGGTACGTGGGAAGTATTACGTGAAGGACATGATGCAGCTATATTGACATTCGGTACCTCAATTCCGATGGCGCTCGAAGCGGCCGAATTGTTATTCACCAAAGGAATCCATGTGAAAGTTATTAACGCGAGATTCATCAAACCGCTTGATAATGTAATGCTGGATGGTCTTTTTGCTACTGGTATACCAATTATGACAGTTGAAGAAGCTGTCCTTGCGGGCGGTTTCGGAAGTGCTGTTATTGAATATGCTCATGACACACAACAAACTGGCGTACCGATTCGACGGATGGGTATTCCAGACCAATTCATTGAACACGGTAACGTTGATGAATTGCTTGCTGAAATCGGTATGACAACTGATCATCTGGTTGATAATATGTTAAACTTCGTCAAAGAGTGTGGAGTGGAAAGGGAACAAGTATGACAAATCGTACAACAAAAGAGCGGGTTGACGTACTATTAGTTGAGCGTGGTCTCTTCGAAACAAGGGAACAGGCAAAGCGCTCGATTATGGCGGGCATCGTCTTTTCTGCTGAAACTAGATTAGATAAACCAGGTGAAAAAATTGCAATTGACGCCCCACTTGTGGTCAAAGGCTCGAAATTGAAATATGTGAGCCGAGGCGGATTAAAACTTGAAAAAGCACTTGAGCAGTTCGATGTCGATGTATTGGATAAAATTATACTTGACATCGGATCATCGACGGGTGGTTTTACAGATTGTGCACTTCAAAACGGTGCTGCACATTGCTACGCACTTGATGTTGGTTACAATCAACTTGCGTGGAAGATACGACAAGACCCACGTGTAACGGTTATGGAGAGAACAAATTTCAGGCATGCAACGCCGGATCTGTTCACCCAAGGGATACCGCAATTTGCTACTATCGATGTTTCTTTTATATCATTAACACTTATCCTACCCGCTTTGAAACGAATCATTGCTGATGGCGGTGACGTTATGGTACTTGTGAAGCCACAATTTGAAGCAGGAAAAGGGAAAGTAGGAAAAAAAGGCGTTGTCAGAGAAAAGTCTGTTCATCAAGAAGTGTTGAAAAAAATTGCTGAAGCATCCATAAACGAAGGATTTAGTCTCCGTGGAATCTCATATTCGCCCGTTACTGGCGGCGAAGGGAATATTGAGTTCCTATTTCACTTAACTTCTGAGGAAAACCCAGTGACAAATTTTGACGCAGTTGACTTTGATAAACTTATTGAAGAGGCTTACAAAGAGCTACACTAGTGCGCATCTATTTGCGCACTTTTCCTATCTGAAGCGAAGAGACATTCCTCTATACTTGTTGCTTAAAAATTTCGGTGTTACAGTACAAATTAGAATATAATTATTGGGTATGGGAGTGATTGGCATGAATAAAGGGCATAGACAAATTCGCATTCGGGATATTATCTCGAACTTTGAAATAGAAACGCAAGACCAGCTTGTAGACAGCTTAAAAGCTGCTGGAGTGGCTGTGACACAAGCGACCGTTTCGCGTGATATAAAAGAAATGCATTTAATTAAAGTTCCTTTATCCGACGGTAGTTATAAATACAGCCTGCCAGCCGTACATAAGTACAACACGGAACAGAAACTTCACCGCATGTTAACAGATGCATTTGTTAGCATTGACAGTGCAGGACATTTTATCATTTTGAAAACATTACCTGGAAATGCCCAAGCTGTCGGGTCATTAATGGACCATCTTAGTTGGGATGAAATTCTGGGAACGATTTGTGGCGATGATACATGTTTAATAATTTGCCGGGATGAATCTCTGACAGAAAAAGTGAAGGAAAAACTACTGGCTATGCTTTGAAAGAGGTGATGGTAATTGTTAAGTGAAATCTCCATTAAAAACTTCGCAATCATAGAAAACCTAGAAGTTACTTTCAACGATGGTTTAACTGTATTGACTGGGGAAACAGGTGCAGGGAAATCAATTATTATCGATGCTGTGCAACTGCTGGCGGGTGGAAGAGGATCGCAGGAGTTTATCCGCCATGGTTCGACAAAAGCTGAGTTGGAAGGGCTTTTTACAATTGAAGATAATGATCATCCAATTATCGGTAAGTTAGCTGATTTCGGCATTGACGTCCAAGACGGCATTGTTATTTTGCGGCGTGACCTCAATTCGAACGGAAAAACAGTTTGCCGTGTCAATGGAAAACTCGTAACCATTGCTATTTTGAGAGAAATAGGTTCGCAATTGATTGACATTCATGGGCAACATGAAAATCAGGAATTGATGCATGAAAGAAGACATATTCATTTACTCGATCATTTTGCGGGAGAAGAATTCGAACTTGCTTATGTAAATTATTCTGAGATATTTGAAAGCTATCGAAAACTGAAACGGAAGCTTGAAAAGGCGGACGAAAATGAACAACAAGTTGCACAGCGTATTGATTTGTATTCATTTCAATTAAAAGAAATTGATGCAGCAACCCTCATAATTGGAGAAGAGGATAAACTTGAAGCCGAGAAACAAAAACTTCAAAATTATACTCGACTATATGAGCGACTGAATACTGCATACGTTTCAATTAGCGGAGACACGCATGCACTAGATTGGGTTGGATCAGCTATGAGTGATATCGAAGATGCAGCTTCAGTAGATAAAACATTGAAACCCCATGCGGAAATAATTGCATCAAGTTTCTATTCACTGCAAGATACGTCACATGAATTAAAAAACATACTTGATGATATGGAATTTGATCCTGCAAGACTCGAAATAGTTGAAGAGCGTCTAGCCCTTCATACCTCACTTAAAAGAAAATATGGTAAGACGATTGAAGATATATTATTGTATCGCGATAAAATAGCCGATGATCTAGAAAATTTAGTAAGCAGGGATGAACGACTTGCGGCAGAACAGGAAAAACTTGATCAACTATTGAAAGACCTGGAAGTTGAAGCGGAAGAACTATCAATTATTCGCCTAAATTATTCCCATCATTTAGAAAAAGCGATTATGGAACAGCTACAACAACTACATATGGGAAAAGCATCTTTCAAAGTGGATATTACAAGAAAATTGCCTGGTACTTTTGATTCAAACGGATATGACGATGTGGCATTTCTTATTTCGACGAATGTGGGTGAGCCACTGAAACCATTAGTTAAGGTTGCCTCTGGCGGTGAAATTTCACGTATCATGTTGGCTTTGAAAACGATTTTTTCAAAACATCAAGGAGTAACTTCACTTATTTTTGACGAAGTAGACACAGGTGTAAGTGGACGTGTTGCTCAAGCGATTGCGGAGAAAATTGCCATGATTGCTACCCATTCTCAAGTACTTTGTATTTCACATTTACCACAAGTTGCCGCTATGGCTGATTACCATTACCTTATTAAAAAAGATGTAAAAAGTGACAGAACTAGAACTGAAGTCCAAAATGTTATTGAATCGGATAGAACGGAAGAAATGTCCAGAATGTTATCTGGCGCAGAAATAACTACTTTAACATTGAGCCATGCAGAAGAGTTGTTAAAATTAGCTGTCGAACGTAAAAAGTCGTTTAGATAACCAAGAAACACGCATAATACATTATGCGTGTTTCTTGGTCATTTTTTTAAATTTCCCAGCACTACTTATTAGTAGGCCCAAAAAGGAAGTTGATTTTCATTTTTGCTTGATTTACCCTTTCATAAGATTCCTCTGAACGACCATACCAACAGTATCTTAATTAGGGAGGTGAAATATGGGATGGAGTAGACAGTTCAAGTTAGCCGTTTCGTTGTCTGTGCTTTTTCTTTTCATGCCATTCACGACAGATGCGGCATTCGCAAAAGACGAATCGTTGATACCCATGGGGCAATCAATCGGTATTAAAATGGATTTGTCTGGAGTGTATATCACGAATGATGTCATGATTAGGAAGGATAATTGGTTGAAGGCAGGTGATCTAATCGGACAAATAGAAGGTGTAATAATTGGTTCCTTACGCGAATTCGAAAAATCCTCATCGTCAATGCGTAGTAAGAAGGAAGTCGTTTTACATGTCATCCGAGGTGGTAATGAGCTCCAAATCCTAGCAGATGGCGAGGCGATAAAACGTCTCCTTCCATTCCTAAAAGATCGGACGGAAGGAACAGGAACCCTGACTTATGTCGACCAGAACAATGGAACATACGGCGCTCTAGGTCATCAGATTATTGATAGTGCCTTGAAAACACCGCCTTCTTTTAAATCAGGATCGATTTATCTTTCGGAAATCGATCAGATTAAAAAAAGTGTACCGGGTATTCCGGGCTATAAGATCTCGACGATTGTAGATGACAAAGATATGTTAGGCTCGATTCGAATAAATGGGATATACGGAATATTCGGATCGTGGAACAGCACATATAAGGAAGTGTTGGCCAAACCTCTACAGATTATGCATTCCAGTGAAGTGGAAGTAGGACCGGCTGAAATTTACACGACAATAAAAGGAACAGCAGTCGAGTCATTTTCCATTAGCATTACTGAAGTTGAAAAAGATCAGTTCCATTTCATTTTAACAGATGAAAAATTACTAAAAGCTACTGGCGGAATCTTACAGGGAATGAGTGGAAGCCCTGTTATTCAGAATGGCCAATTTGCAGGTGCTGTAACGCATATGTTTGTCGACGACCCTAAAAAAGGAGCGGCTCTTTTTTTGGAAAAGATGAGAATTGGTGAAAAGTAAAAAAAGGTCAACCAGTTTCTGGTTGACCTTTTTTAGCAGTCGGGTAAAAATTTTTGACAAAAATTCAGAAAACATAAAAACGCGTCGAAATATGGGGAAAGCATATGCCAGAAGGTTCATTTACACTGAAAAATAGAGGTTTGTTTCACTATTCGTCGAAAATTCCCTTGTGCAGTTAACATATAGTTGTTAATATTTAGGGAACGAGGCCGTCATAATAGTACAAGGGGGAAATGAGATGGATAAACTGAAAGTAGCGATTGCTGACGATAACAAGGAACTTGTGAAAACGATGGTGGCATATTTTGAAAGGCACCCCGAAATAGAAGTAATTTGGACGGCACATAACGGTAAAGTATGCTTAACAATGTTAGAAGAAAAAACGCCGGATGTCCTATTACTTGATATCATTATGCCACATCTTGATGGTATTGCAGTGCTTGAAACGTTAAGTGGCAATGCAAAAATTGCTGATTTGCATATTATCATGCTTACCGCATTTGGCCAGGAAGATGTAATGACACAAGCGGCAAGTCTTGGCGCTTCCTACTTTATGCTTAAACCATTTGAGTTTGATAGACTAGCTAACCAAATTTTCCAAGTAGCAGGAACGAGGAAACCCATTGCTCCACAAACTCAATCCGTTGGGGAAGTTACGTCTGGAGCTGTAAGTCAAAAAGTCTTGGATACAACAATTACAGCAATTATCAAAGAAATTGGTGTGCCTGCTCATATTAAAGGCTATGCATTTATTCGTGAGGCGATTCAAATGGTGTACACCGACGTGGATTTACTAGGGTCTGTAACAAAAGTGCTATATCCAGAGATTGCTAAAAAGTACAATACGACTGCGTCCCGGGTCGAACGGGCAATTCGTCACGCAATAGAAGTAGCTTGGAACCGCGGTAACTATGATGTAATATCCAAAATGTTTGGTTATACTGTGCACCACTTGAAAAGTAAACCCACTAATTCAGAGTTCATCGCAATGATTGCCGATAAGATTCGACTTGAACATATGGCGAGCTGATTGTTGGTATGAAAGCGTTTTATTGTGAGAGTTGCAGAACTATCACCGACAAACTATGGGTATGAAGCAATTAAGTTAAATAGGTAATGTGGATATAGAAACGCATTCTTTACGGAGATTTAATTCGTATGAGGAGGCGTTTTTTTTTGTCTGATTTTGATATTGAAATAGATAGATACATGCTGGATTGTGCTGCAAAGGGGTTATCTCCAAAAATAATGAAGTCATATGAACAGACGTTAAAACTATTTGCTAGGTATATGGATGACACTTTTAAAATTTTGTCACATAAGGAAGTGACTGCGGAACATTTGCGAGCATACATGAGAAGTTTAGCGGAACGAGGAAAGTATGAAGTCACTTCAGCATTAAAGCCAGTCAACTATCCTGAGCGTAGACAAGACTTTGGGAAACCAGTCACACAGACAACGATTGCGAACTACACACGGAACATAAAAGCCTTTTATGGTCATTTAGAAGCTGAGCGTATTATTCGTAAGAATCCAATGAAGACAGTTCGAAACGTGAAACCAGAGCGTAAAGCGAAAATCATGCTTGAAGATAACGAATTGAAACAGTTCTTCCGTGCATTCGATGTTTCCAAGTTTGATCAATATCGTGATTGGATTATTGCTAGGGTGATTTTTGACACTGGTTGCCGAATTTCTGAGCTACTTGGAATTGTTCTGTCAGATATTGATCTCCGAGCAAACGCCATTTTACTCAGAGAAACAAAAAATAACAAACAACGCTTTGTCTATTTTTCAGATAAAACTAGAAGGCATCTTAAATCTTGGTTAGATTACAAGGATCGCTATTCTGATACCGATTTTGTATTCCCAACCCTTCATGGAAACAGGCGCAAAATAGAGGGAGTTGAGAGGTCATTCTGATTGAGGAGTAAAGATGTGGGTTTGCAGGTAACACCGCATTTACTAAGAAATAATTTCGCCAAGCGCTATCTAATGAATGGTGGAGATTTGGCAACTTTATCCAGTCTTTTGGGTCATGCCAGCTTGGAAATAACGTCACAAATTTACCTCGATTTTGCCGATAAGGAAATCATGCAGAAGTATAAGAAGCATTCTCCACTATCGAATTTGGATATTTAAACACAAAAAAGAGCCTATAGGTGTTAGCGCACCCTAAGCTCATGTAAAACCGTTTCAGTTCTCACAACTGAATGAAGCACTCAACTATAAGTAAAAAGAGCACTCATTTGTATTGCCTACTATCATATCAAAAAAAATATGATTAGACAAAGCTTGTTTAACTACGCCTATAAACAAGTGGGTGCTCCTTTAATAAAAGGGAGCAATCTATATGACAATCTATCTATCAAACTATGCACGCTTTAAAGACAAGCATGAAATGGACAATGCGGCTAATCAACATATCACTTCCAACTGGAATCAACTGAATTCATCTGATAGAGCGGTATTAGGTATGGTTAGACGTTATTATGTAAAGCATGGAGCGGCACATTTAAAGCATATAACGATTGCAAGCGCATTGCATAAGTCAATATCTACTATTAGATGTTCAATTGTTAAACTCGAAAAATTAGGCATCATTGAACGAGTTAAATTTATTCGTAGAGTTCTAAAGGGATTCGGAGCTAATATCTATGTCATTCTTCCAGTAAAACCTAAAAGTGAACAGTCGGAAATGAATACTCGGGTAGTTGCGAGGGAGGTAGATACACCAATCCATCAAGGGAATAAATCAGAAAACGAACCGTTATCTTTTAAATCTTTAATAGCTAATGACAAAAATCCATCATTACATGATACGTATCGCCCAGAGCTGTCACAGACGCTTTACGAGCGCTTTAAATCACTATTGAAATCAAAGGTAGGGGAAGATACGAAACTTGCAGGGAGGCTCTATGGAGTCTACAGGTCACAGTCAATTAGAATGATGAGATTCAGTATACATGAGGAAAAAGGTGAGATATTCGAAGATTTGGCAATACGAGCATTAAATAAAGGTTTGCTAGAAGCATCTCTACGGAGGTGCTTTTTTCATAACATAAAAATAAAGGAGGCGGACGGTGATTTGATGTGCCACAGAATGATCGTCTAAAGGGCTGCATTTCACCTTTGAGCCTTCTGATTTCTGCAGTAACCTAAGGAATTCTTATCAGCCTACTTCCGGTTACATACGCTCTGTTGAATAAAACGCTGTAATCTCATTTTTGTAGCCAGTTCATTTAAAGCTTTGAAAAAATCAGCTTGAAAAAGCACTTGTTACTTATGATGGCTGACATTAATTGTCGGCTTTTTAATTTGTCCAATTTTAATAAATGCATAATAGCTCAACTGGGACATCATAATCCATAAAAGCATCAGCAAATAAAGACTTATCAATCAGTTCCTTTAAAACACCTGAATAATAGCCTGCAATATTGCGTAAAGTTTTCTTCTTGCTCACTTGCGTGGTGGTGGATTAGCTGCACATGAGTTCTTTTTACTAAAATAACGATTCGTGATTACCATCCGAAGGAGGAAACACGGAATTGACATTTTTGAATCTATTCCATCCTTTTCGAATGACAATGTAAAGTAAACCCAAGAGGAAAACTAAGCAGCATAAAAGTATTACATGTGGAAATGTTTTATCGATCATTAAGACCATTAAAAAGAGGTATAGAACAAAGACACTTTTCTGTTTTAATTTCCAGTATTGGATTCGACGTGAACTTTGAAAGGCTTTATGTAGTCCCATATTTCGAAACAAGCTAATATTGATTGCAACGAGGATGACTAAAGCTAAAGATGTATAAGTCAAATCATCTTGAATCGAATTGATTTTAGGAGGTACGGTTATACCGAAGATTAATATGACCACACATTGAATAATAATTGTTGAGGATGTATCAGACTGATTAGTCCTTCTAAGCTTTCTTGTATTATTCCTGCCCATTAACAACATCCTTTTTATTAATCGTTAAGAATATTATGTCCATAAAAATGAAATAAATAAAAAAAGTGATGAATTATTTATGCAATCGTACCTTATAAAGACTCTTAAAGATGCTTTACGAATTAAAGAGGTATTCGTATGAATAAGAACGAATAAAGAACAATGCTCTGTTCTTGTTCAACTAACGGGGCAGGTTTGTTTAAGAAAGAAAATACAAATAAAATAAAGAACATTATGAATGTATTAGTATTAAAGAATCGCGAAAGGTTGAATAAAATTGTATCAATTAAAAATAAATAAACTTATTAATCAATATGACCAGAGGAAGAATTTTTTTGGAAGCATAAATTATGAAGAAATTAAGAAAACGGAAAAATTATTAGGGGTGACACTTCCAGAAAGTTATAAATGGTTTTTAGATGAATACGGTGGTGGAGGAAATGGTTTTGAATTTAGTAATTGTGAAATGATTCATTCCTATAAACAACGGTTTGCCTCAATGCCGAATGAGTTTGTCATGATCTATTGGTGTGATGAGTATGGTTATTGTTTAGATACAAATAATCTACAAGATGGAGAATGTCCGGTTGTGAACTGGAGTCCATTTGAATCTGCCATCTATCTTTCTAAGCCTAATTTTTATGAGTTTTTCTTAGATGAGATAGAAAATGCAATAGATAATGATTTTTGGGACGAATAAGAATAGCTATTGATGTATTTTTCTTATTGCACTAACGGGTACTTCGTATTATAAGGTTAACCAGTTATTACTGGTTGACCTTTTTTTATAGGATTTAATATATCAGTAGCCAGGGTAGGACGTACGGGTGCGTGGGACAGTGATCCCGTCAACTAAACTGTCCACCCCCTACTTGTAGAAACATGTTTGAGGCTGGTTGGGACGTAGATCTCGTATAACGAGCGAAGCTATGACACTACAAGAAGGATTAGTTATGTGTGCTTTATTACAAAGAAGATTTTGAACCTCATAAAAACAGAGGACTTCAGCTTTTAGACCTTCGAAATCTTTCAAGACAACAGGAGATCGTTACGAATATGTATGTAGAAGCAAAACTTCAGTTTCATACTATTTTAGAACAAGTATTTACTGAATATCGGAAGATTTTTGGTGATCTATATTCAAAGGTTTCATTATTGATGTTAGAAGAATTTCCGACTTCAGAAGCCGTCTTATCAGTTGGGGAAAGTAAAATAGCCGTGCGTGTTGCAGAGTTCTGCCCTAGTCGTTCTGTCCAATGGGCAATAGACAAGGCAAAAAAAATAATGGATGCCGCAACGCGAAATCCATTTCAAAAAGTCGTGTATCAAAGTCACTTAATCAATCTTCAAATGTATATTGAGATGCTTTTTCAGTACCAAGGACACCTTTCAATTTTAGAGAATCGGATTGTGACCTTGGCAAATGAACTAGAAGACTACAAGATTGTCCAATCGATTCCTGGAATAGGAGAAAAAAACGCTGCAACGATTATCTCCGAAATTGGTGAAATTGATCGGTTTAGTCATCCCAAAAAACTGGTTGCCTTTGCAGGAGTAGATCCCAGAGTTTACTCATCAGGAAAGTTCACTGCAACAACTAATCGTATTACCAAAAGAGGTTCAAGCAGATTGAGTCACGCCTTATATCTAGCCGTATTATGCGGAATAAGAAGTTCAAGGAACAAAAAGCTTAAAGAATTCTATGATAAGAAAAAGTCAGAAGGAAAGCCAGCCAAAGTAGCGATTGTAGCCTGTATTAATAAACTACTTCATTGGATTTATGCATTATTAAACAGAAAAGAATCTTTCCTTGATCTAGCATAATTAACAGTTTTAATCATAAGTGATAAAACCTTCCAAAAGGTTTTTGGAGGGCTGTTTGGCATGCTCAAAATAGTATAACGTAGGGTTAATAATTATTTTAGAGAAAAATATTGACATCCTATTAGCTGGTTTAGTTAAACATGACCATCATTTCGATGATCTATTTTTTCCTTACCACGTTTCATAAAAACATAGTGTATTTAATATTGATTTAGAGGATTTAAAGAAAGCTAAAATATGGTTAAAAGAGCATGGAATCATTGCAAAAATAACAGAACGCTCAATGTATAAAAAGATTGAGCGTAGTATTTTGATCCTAAAAAGGAATTATTAAACATGTATTCATTTAAGACAATAATTGAACTTCTGTTACTTCCTTCTTCATTTTTATCAATAACTTTTGCGGCGATTGGCTCATCGGTATTTTCAAAGTAGATATGAGAACGATTCACTTGTGGAGAAATAAAGGTATGTGTAAACGACAGGTCATTTTCCCTGGACAATTCATAAAATGCTTGTAGATTATTTGGAAAACATTTATCCTTATTTTTTAAAAGGGATACTGAAGAAGCAAAGCTCATTAAAACTGTGTTCAAATAATCTGGGCTTCTTCCCATGATACCCCCTGAATACCTAGCCCAATGTTCAGTCATCTTCCTTCTTCTTATTAAGTCCTCTTTCGTTTTTGGTTGCAAATAGGAAAGACCAATAATTTCTCCTGATACTGGGGAAATAAATGTCATCTCATCTTTTATTTTTGGGTCATGTTGCAAATCATAAAGAGCCGCTTTTGACTGAATAAGTCCCTTAAAGGCAGGGTGTTCAGAGAGCAGCCCCTCAATTTTTTCACCGTCGAACCAAATTTCATTATTTAGCAGATTTAATCGGTTAATATAATCTTTTCCATTAATAGCGCCCATGTTTCACTTCCCAATTTTAATTGATATTTATTAAAAAGTATTCGATTATAGCAGTTTTAACAATTTAAGTCGTTCAATATTTTATTACTATTACTATTACTATTACTATTACTAAAATTAATCTATGTGAATAGAGCATGCTAATATTCCTTCTTTAACTAAAGGGGGAGGTTAGTTGAATAACAATATCATTATTTTTAATTATAATGGAGGCGAAAAACAATGAAAGTAGAGGAACGAATTGCACAATTAGCTAAGGATTCTGTCATGGATTTGATTTATCTTCGTTATGACAAATTGAAAGCAGAACAAATACTTAACGATGAGACTGAAGAACTGATTAAAGAAATATTAGAACTGAATGGTAGAATTATACTCCCATCCACAGAAATAGAAATGGATGTATATGAATTTAATGATGAGAGTGGGTTTGGGGTAGAAGTACCTATAGTATTAGACAGGGAAGAGGCTGAATTATTTTTATATTTTGAAGCTAAAACAAATACTGAAAAAACAGAAGTAACTCAATTTTACATTGAAACAGTTGATGCCTAAGTACATGGTTTCTATACCTCACGTCCTTTATCTTTAAAAATCCAGGTTTATTTGCTTATTGTACTAACGAAGCAGTTTAGTTGAAGAAGAATTTATTGAAAAATACATTAAAATATGAAATTAGAGTTGGAGTATTTATGCGTTCACTTAAAAAGGCAATTATTTTGTTCTCACAACTACATCATCACATCAAGTAGCCTTGCTATCCGATTTAAAAAAATGTAAATTGGAAGGCTATTTATCATTAAACCGTATTTGATTAAGTCCAACACTTAAATCAAGTGCGGTTTTTTATTTTACAAAAAATTGGAGGTAAAGAAAACGAAGAAAATAGATTATCAAAATGTGAAGGGTACTCAAGATTACTTACCGAATGCCTAAGTAGTAGGACGAGACATAAAAACATTAGAAGATGTATTCATTGGAATGGATGTAAACCACTGGAGGCACCTATATTAAATTACACCGAATTTCTGACTTCTGAATACGGTGGCTGAAATATTAGAAGAAATGTACAATTTAACGGATAGAGGAGAAAGAGTTTAGCGTTAAGGTATGACCATACTATTCCGTTTTCCCAAGTTGTTGCAATGAACCCTATAAATCTGACTTTGATATAGATTAAAAATATAAAGTGAAATAGTGCAACGATTGTAAGTTGGATTTCGAAGATAAGGGTGATGAAATCGAAAGGAGTAGAAAAGTGTTAACTGACAAGCGTTTAATCCGTTACATATTAAAAAAAGGCTCGAATCAAGCTGCAGATGAATTGATTCGACGTTATTATGATGACCTGTATTTTTATCTTTATCGTCAAGTTGGTAATGGAAATGACGCTCTTGATTTAACACAGGAAGTTTTTATCGCTGTGCTAAAAGGATTGGGTTCTTACGATGATCGCAAATCTTCATTCCGGACGTGGCTCTTCCGTATTGGAACCTATAAAGTCATTGATGCACGACGCAAAGTGAAGATGACTTGGTTAGAATTGCACGATGTAGCGTGGGGAGAAGAAAAAGATTTTGATGAAAGTTTGTACCAGAAGGAACTATTAGGGGCGATTAATCAATATGTTGCAAGTTTTCGTCCGGAAATTCAGGAAATCTTCCGGTTACGCGTCTATGGGGAATTATCATTTCCAGAGATTGCTTCATTGCTTGCTCAAAAAGAAGAGCGAATCAAAGCCCAGTACTATCGGTTGATTAAAAAAATTAGAGAGGAGTTTCGTGAACATGAATAGAGAGAGAAGGAATATCCCTTTCACACAGGATGAAAAAGAAAATAGCATTGCTTTTATTTTAAAAGAAGTCAATCTTCAACCAGTAACGTTTAGAGAATTTATTCGTTCTTATTTTCAAGAAGTTGGTTTCCGTTATCTTTTTTGGGGAATCGGAGATATTTTATTTATTGTTGGCCTTTTGTTGATAGGCGTAGGGATCCTGTGTTTTCCTGATTTAAATCGTTTACTTGAGAAGGACCATAGTGAAATTTATTTTACTGTTTTTATGGCATCGCCTCTTTGCTATGCACTCTTGTATTTTCTTGGGATTTGGAAAGAAAGACTGTTGGGAACCTTCGAACTAAAAATGACACTACGAGTTTCTTTAAAGGAACTACTCATTTTGCGTATGTTGGCGTTTAGCGGGATTTCTTTGGTTGTTTCTGTGGGGAGTAATGTCCTTATTTGGGAATTGCTTGGTCAAGAACTTTCGTTAATGAGATTGTTTAGTCTGTCGTTTTCTTCCTTGTTTTTATTTGCGAATATTCAACTCCTTTTAGAATATAAAATACCGATGCGTTGCAGTCATTGGGTGACGCCAATTATATGGGGTGCTGTGGGCGTTCTATTCGTTTGGAAACAAGACTGGATTGCTCAGCTTCTGCTGTATCTACCACTTTCAATTGTCACATTGCTTGTTTTTGTATTAGTACTTTTATTTTTCTATTTATTGCGTCACAACTACTTTATGAAAAAGGAAGGAACGATTACCTATGTTAGTGCTTAATCATGTGAGTAAGAAATTTCAGTCCAATCCAATTTTGAAGGATATTTCTTTGACTTTTGAAAATGGTGTTTATGGATTATTGTCTCCAAATGGTGCAGGAAAAACGACACTATTAAAAATGATTACAACACTTTTATTCCCAACTTCTGGTGAAATATTATGGAATGGACAAGCAATTAAAGAGCTTGGAGCGGACTATCGTGGAGTATTAGGCTATTTGCCACAAGAATTTGGTTATTATGGCAATTATACTCCGACAAGATTTTTATTATATATTGCAGCGTTACAAAAAATGAATAAGAAAGAAGCGAAAGAAAAGATTGATGAGCTTTTAGAACTTGTTGCACTTTCTGATGTGAAAAACAAGAAAATGAAACGTTTTTCGGGAGGGATGATCCAACGGGTAGGAATTGCTCAAGCGATGTTAAATAATCCGAAGTTACTTATTTTAGATGAGCCAACAGCAGGCCTAGATCCAAAAGAACGGGTTCGTTTTCGTAATTTGATCCATCGTCTTGCTCAAGACAGAATTGTCATTTTATCTACACACATCGTTTCGGATGTTGAGACGATTGCAAAACAAATCATTATGATTAAAAATCATCACTTGTACTGTTGCGAAACACCCTCTCAAATTACCCAATCGGTACAAGGGAAAATTTTTGAAGTTCCTGCTACTTATCAATTATCTCAAGAGCAATTGCTATTAAGTCAGCGAGAAAGCGATGAAGGTCATTTGCTGAGAATTGCAAGTCCATTTATCCCAAAGGAAGGAGTGGAAGTACGCCCAAGTTTAGAAGACGCATTTCTGTACATTTATCGAGACGAGGTGGTTACAGATGCCTTTACGAATTATCCCCTTTGAAATTCGTAAACTATTTGAACAGCCAATGATTATCTTATTTTTTGTCGCAAGTTTATTGTTAAATATAATCTATATTGCCACAGTGGGATTGGATCAATCTTATTTAAATTATATTCAGGAAACAGAAGTAAAAACAGGAACTTTTATTACATCTGAATTCCGTGAAAAGCTTTCCAATGAATCTGCTAGTAAGAAACGACAGCGATTACTGACAGAAACTGCTGAACTAGAGAATGTTTTTCAACATTACTCAACAGAAGCCTTGGGTCAAGAGATGATTGACTTTTTTCAAATTCAAGGTTCAGTTGCTGAAAAAATGAAGAGAAAATACGAAAAATTGACTCCCGTTGTACATGAATTAGCAGAAGAACAAGCTGCATTGGAAGTGGGAGCAGGGGGAGAAACAATGAGCTTCTTTACCTTTATAAGAAATCGATTATTTCGTGTGATTTTAGGAGAAAGTTTAATATTTGCTTTATTGCTAGGTTTGTATGGAAGTACTTCTGAGCGTTTAACAAAAACAGATGTCCTCGTGATGACCTCAAAAACAGGACGTAAAACACAAGTGAGTAAATATGTAGCGAGTTTAATGCTCACATTTCTTTTTTATGTAACGATGGTCATGTTAACGTTTGGCATTTTTAATCATATGCATCCTATTGGAGCATTATGGCAAACGAGTATGTCGACACAATTTCACGTAAACGTTTATTTTCCTCAATTGTTGGAAATACCCTTTATGCTTTGGCAACCAATGACATTGTTAACCTATACGATTCTGTCCATTGTATTAGGCGGCTTATTAATCATCCTCTGTCATGGATTTAATTTTCTTGTAGGCTTATGGACGGATCATTTATTTCGAGGATTTATTGTATTCGTTGTTATTTATGTTGTCTTACTCGGACTGGAACAAATCATTAATCAATTCGGTTGGTGGAATATGCATTCTCTATTGATGTGGCATCCAATTTCACTGTGGAAAATACAAGGCTATTGGTTTACGGAAATGGGACCTTATGCAACAATTCCGTGGCAAGAATCCATTGCAGTAGTCGTCAACATTCTTTTCTTAGGCGTTGGCGGAATTTTAACAAGTAAATACTATGTAACAAAGGAGGTAAAATAAAGTGTTTACTGTTGAGTTTAAAAAGTTATTGCAACCGATTTTGCTTCTCGTAGCACTCTTAATAACGATTGTTATCTACAATCAAGATTTGAATTTTATCCATAAATTCTGGCCGAATGGCGGTATGATTTCTGTTTATGATAAAGCTTCTGAGTGGCAAAATCGATTCGGACAAACGCTCGAGGAGGAAGATATAGCAGAAATTGAAGAAGAGTATATTACCTTGGTCAAACAAGCAGACAAGATTGTCTCGGAAAACGCTATCGCTAAACAACTTCAACTTGGAAGTTATACTGAGTTTGAATCATGGTATCGAGAAAACATTCCCGGTGTAGCAATTAATGAGATGAATGAAGAAGAGAAAGAAATCGTAAAAAAAATCGATGTGATTCAGCAAGACTTGATAGATGATACTGGTCATTCAATGGTGGATAAAATCGATGTCTTACAAAACTTATATAATTCTATGAAACAATTTGATTCATCATATATTTTTCTCAATGATGAGTTTTATTCGGAAAAAGAAAGAGAAAGGCTTTCAGAAACTTTATTTATGGAAGAATCTTGGCGGAATATTTTGCCCAGTTATTTATCTTCAACAGTTGCTAGTTATTTTGAAAGTATTCTTATCCTATTTATTTTTCTATCGTCTTTATTGATCCCTTCTGCTTTTGTTAGAGACCGCTTGTTAGGGTTACAAAAAATTCAATGGAGTAGTCGTCATGGGCGGAAAATTCTTTGGACACAATTTCTTAGTGGCATGACTGCTAGTTTTCTGTTGATTACTTGTGTCGTAGGATTTTTTGGAAGTTTGTTGTATTTTACTGATTTCACACAATATTTCTCGAATGGGTTGAATTCATTTTTTATCGATAATGAAGAACCTTTATTACTATCTTTTTATCAATGGACATTTGCACAATGGATAGTGAACGTTATATTGTTAGTATATTTGATTGGTATGGCTTATAGCGGAATTCTCTTATTCCTCTCTCAAACCAGTCAACATTATTTGTCATTACTAATGAAAATCATTCCAGTTGGCTTTGTATTTATTTTTATCGCTAACCGAGTGCTTAAAGATGCGTTTTATCTCAAAAATGAATTGTATCAATGGACAAAAATACCAATGATTGAAATATATGCAGGAATTCTTTTGCTGGTTATTTGTATTAGTTTACCGATTATTATTTGTGTTCGACAGCAAAATAAAGATTTATTGAATTGATTTACCATCATGGATCTAAAGAAAAATTTTACATTACGATATAGGAAAGTATCATCGGTCTCTCCGTTTAGATTTGTATCTAAACGGAGTTTTTGTGAAATGGGATCCATTAATTAAGTAGGCTTTCTTAATCAATATACGGATGTTATCCTAAAAGGAAGTGAAGGTTTGTTGAATATTTGTGTTTAAATAAATATAGAGTTTGTGAAAGATTGTTCTTAAGCTAACGTGGTGCTTTAGTTCAACAACAGGGGCTCCTTAGGGAGCTCTTTTCTTACGTTCAGTCAAGTGGTTTTCGAACTTTATTTACGCATATTATTTATGATAACTGGGGCGAGTAGAAATCTAACGATATAAGCTTTTTTGCGTATACTAAATAAACCTAGTGAGTTTAAATTTTTTTCACTAGGCGTGTACGTATGCTAAAATATTGATGTGACTATGAGTTGGCGGCTAACCTGTATTCATAGTTCATATTGTGTGTAACGAGAAAGAAGATAGTCTTCAACAGCTTGTTTACACATGCGATGGAAGCGACCTTATGACATTTGTTATAGGGTTGCTTTTTTAGTTTGTCATAATAGTCGACGAAGTGGTTTTGTCCAAAACGTCTTAACCTAATCATATTTTGAATGATG